>JBMTDQ010000149.1:0-2013 GCA_049432165.1 Ilumatobacteraceae bacterium | reverse complement strand
GCGAGTTGGGATTTGATTGACGCGTTCAGGCAACACGAATGTCTCAGCGATTTCTGTTGCCTCTTCGTCAGTGAGTAACTCGTCTTCGACGAGGCGGTCGATTACTTGAGCGAATCGAGCACGGCTTCGTTCGGGACGATTAATCGGGTCGTAACTGGTTGGCGCCCGCACTAGGCCGGCAAGAAATGCGGCTTCGGGGAAGGTCAACTCATGAACGAACTTGCCGAAGTAGGTTTCAGCAGCGGCTGCGATGCCGTAGGAGTTGTTTCCGAAGAACACCGTGTTGAGATATCTCTCCATGATCTCTTCTTTGGTGCGTTCTTTTTCGAGGCGGACTGCGTAGGTGAGTTGTAACAGTTTGTAGCGACCATCTCGCTCGAAACCCGCCATGAAGTCATTCTTCACCACCTGCATGGTGATGGTTGAAGCCCCCTGACGAGGTGCATCTGAGGCAAAGTTTGAGAGCAGTGCGCGCACAAACGACCTGGCGTTTACGCCGTGATGCACCCAGAACTCGTTGTCTTCAACGGCAACAAACGCCTGCACGACGTGATCTGGGATGTCAGAGAATGAAATTGGCTGACTGTTCTCAAGTTCGTAGACCGCAATTTCGTTGCCTGCAGCGTCGTAGACATAACTGCGTTGCGAAAGCGGAATGAAGTCAGGCAACTCAACTGGCTCTTCGGAGTGGGCGTTGGCAATCCTCCAAAGCCGGGGGGCGATCCCAATTGTCACCGCAGTCACAAGAAGTGCGCCGGAGATGATGACAACACCTAGTCGGAGTAGCCATCCAGATCGTTCCACCCTTTTAAGCGTAATGACCAGCCACGGCGGTCTTCAGTCATGGCAGACCGGTGCGACTGCGTCAAATGCCTCGGTCAACATCGAACATGAAGTGGTCAAATTCGCTCGTTTCGACCTTCAGGCTGTAAACAACTCTCATGACAATGCCTCAGCGCCCATTTCGATTCGGCGTTCAAGTTCGCAATGGAACTGATGCCACGTCGTGGGCATCGAATGCGCGCCGCTTTGAAGAGCTCGGATACTCCGCTATCACGATGCCGGATCACTTTGATGAGCAACTTGCTCCGGTACCCGCTCTTCAAGCAATTGCTGATGCGACATCACAGATTCGGGTCGGCGCTCTGGTGTTCGATAACGACTACAAACACCCGGTCGTGCTGGCAAAAGAACTGGCAACCATCGATGTGCTCTCAGGTGGACGTCTCGAAATTGGTCTTGGCGCAGGATGGATGGCCGTCGATTACGAGCGTTCAGGAATTCCGTATGACCGCCCGGGTGTTCGCATTGATCGATTCCTTGAGGGGCTTGACATTGTTCGTGGTGCCATGGCTGAAGGCGCATTCTCCTATTCGGGTGAGCACTACACCATCACCGACTACGACGGCTATCCAAAACCGCTACAGGTTCCTTGCCCACCTGTGTTGATTGGCGGTGGTGGGCCTCGGATGCTGAAGATTGCCGCTCAGCGCGCTGACATTGTTGGCATCAATGCCACATTGACATCGGGCGCTGTGGATCATTCAACGTTTGATTCGATGACCGCAGAAGCCACGGACGAAAAGGTCGAAATTGTTCGCCGCGAAGCCGGTGATCGCATTGCTGATATCGAGATGAACATCCGAGCATTTCTCGTGTCCGTTACCGATGATGTTGATGCGGCACTCGAAGGCATTTCAGCATTCACGGGTTCACCCACTTCGATGATTTCGCAGTCACCATTCGCTCTCGTTGGACCACCACCGAAACTTGTTGAAGATCTCATCGCTCGCCGTGAACGGTGGGGGTTCAGCTACGTCATTGTTGGTCCGGATGAGGCCGAAGCGTTCGCACCAGTTGTCGCAGAACTCTCCGGAAAGTAGTCGGACAACATCTTGTTGTATCGCCACGAACCCAAGCGCGCCCTGCGTTGCGAATGAACCGCTCGACGTATTCACCTCGCACTGTGATTGCTGTCGCAATCGCAGCAGCAGTCTCGGTCGCGCTTCCTGG
>JBMTDQ010000148.1:0-2020 GCA_049432165.1 Ilumatobacteraceae bacterium | reverse complement strand
GGTCATCGACAAGCTTGAGCGCCGTCTCAGCAATTTTGAGTGGTTACTTTCAGCGCCCCGCCTCGAAAGAGCGTGAGTCTCAGCAGGACATACCGGCGTCGATCACAATCTCGCTACCGGTCATGTAGCTCGAATCGTCGCTCGCCAAGAACAGCACACCATTTGCAATGTCGGTTGGCTGCCCCAGTACCCCAGTTGGCACTGATGCCTGCGCAACTGCTGCAACATCAATCGACGTATTTTCGGCACGCGACAGGGCCGCTCCAACCGTGTCCCAGATTGGTGTCTCGATAATGCCTGGATGGACCGAATTCACTCGAACGTTCCAACGCTCACGGGCGCATTCGAGCGCAACGCCTTTGGTGAGAAGACGCACGGCTCCCTTTGTTGCGTTGTAACCGGCGAGACGCGGCGACCCACGAAGGCCGGCAACCGACGACATATTGATGATTGATCCGCCACCGGTATCGCGCATGCCCGGAATGCAATGCTTCATACCGAGGAATACACCATCGACATTGATTGCCATCTGCCGGCTCCAGTCCGACATCTCCATATCAAGAATGCTTCCACCGATACCGATACCTGCGTTGTTGACCAACACATCAATACGGCCGTGACTCTCCATGACTGATGCAGCGACTACCTTCCACTCGTCTTCTGAGGTCACATCGTGGTGAAGGTACAAGGCTGAACCTCCTGCAGCCTCGATCTCAGAAGCAACTGCACGCCCTGCATCGTCTTGAATGTCGGTCACCACAACCGACGCCCCCTCGGCGGCAAGCAGAATCGAACACGCCCGCCCGATACCTGACGCTCCCCCGGTCACAATTGCAACTTTTCCGCTGACTCGACCTGACATAACAACCCCCTGTTGATCTGTGATGTGAACGGTATACCGATGGCTGGTGGCGGCCAGAATCGGATACGACTCGTTGCGCTACTGCGCCATGCGTTCGGCGGCCCACTCGCGCAGCACCGGCTTTTGCACTTTGTTCGACGGAGTGAGCGGCAAGTTGTCGACAAACCACACGTGACGCGGCACCTTATAGTTCGCCATCTCTTCGCGGCACCACGCAATGACTGCCGCTTCGTCGATCGTGCTGCCGGGGGCTCTCACGATGAACGCAGCACCGACTTCTCCAAGCCGGGCCTCTGGCACGCCAATCACCGCCGCGATACCGATCTCGGGATGTTCGACCATCATTCGTTCAATCTCAGCCGGATAGGCGTTGAACCCTCCGACGATGTACATGTCCTTGATGCGGTCAGTGATATCGATGTACCCAACTTCGTTCATCACGACGACATCTCCGGTGTGCAGCCAACCGTCATCGTCAGTCGCCTTGGTGACCCCACCGTCGCCGAGGAGATAACCCGGGGTGACCTGATATCCACGGACGTATAACTCGCCAGGTTGTCCAACTGGAACATCGTTGCCGTGCTCGTCAACAATTCGCACTTCCACATCGTCGATCACACATCCAGATGTGGTGGACACCAACTCATCGGGGTCACCCCGCAAGGTGTACATCACAATTCCGGAGGTCTCGGTCATGCCATATGCGGTTGAGATGTCCTCGAACCCAAGTCGTGTGCGCATTGCTTCGATCATCTCGACGGGAATCGATGCAGCCCCGGTCACACATCCCCGCAACGAACTCAGGTCGTACTTTTCGAGATCTGGGTGGTTCAACAATCCTTGGTAGAGCGCTGGCGGACCGGGGAAGATCGCCACTTTCTCGCGTTCGATTGTTTGCATCACTGCAACTGGCTCGTACACCGGGAATGGGATATTCACCGCACCAAAAAGAAGACACATCACGATGCCGCCGTTGAATCCAAAAGCATGGAAGTAGGGGTTGACGATGAGGTACGGGTCGCCCTCGCGGACATCAATCGCAGCACCCCAACCGTAAAACGCACGAATCATCGCGCCTCCGCCAACGAGGACGCCTTTGGGATGTCCGGTTGTTCCCGAGGTGAACATGATCGCTCCGATGTCGTCATAGGTGACGGG
>JBMTDQ010000147.1:0-2110 GCA_049432165.1 Ilumatobacteraceae bacterium | reverse complement strand
CGCGAACTGCCGTGGCCTGCATCTGGTCGGTTCCCTGGTTACGGAGCGGTGTGGCCGCGCCAGCGACTCGACGCCGCGCTGATTGAGGCTGCCGAAGCCTCGGGGGCGGTTGTGTCGTTCAATTCGAAGGCAATGCCAATCATCGAAGGTGGTGTTGTGCGCGGCGTGCATGTCGAAACTGAACGCGGTTCACGCGAGGTGATGGCGGAAAAAGTTGTGGTTGCGACAGGGGCGCCGGGTGCTGTTGCTCGAGAACTTGGTGCGGTTCGTATTGCAGACGAGCCCTTCGGGCTTGCGATCAGAACGTATGTTGAGTCGCCACGGCATGCCGATGACATGCTGGAAGCCTGTCTGACGTTGCGCGATGAACACGGCACCCCGGTTCCTGGATACGGGTGGATGTTCCCGTGTGGAGATGGAACCGTCAATATTGGGGTCGGTGCGCTGTCGACGATGAAGGGGTTTAAGAACCTCAATCTGAACAAGTTGCTTGCTTCCTACCGTGCTTCTGTTGAAGGCCCTTGGGGGCTTGGAGCAGACACCGGAAAGGGTCGGGCATGGCGGCTTCCGATGTCAGTCGTGAAACGTTCTGGCCCTGGCTGGATGGCGATTGGTGACGCGGCCGGTCTGGTGAACCCCATGAACGGAGAGGGCATTGACTATGGGCTTGAATCCGGAATGCTTGCAGCGGATGAGATTCTCCGCAATCCGGTAGGGGCTGAGCAAAGATATGACGACGCAGTGGGTGAGCGATTCGACTCCTTCCTGCGGACCGGACGGCGGTTCGCGTTCCTGATTGGTCACCCTTTGCTACTTCGCACTGGGCTTCGTATGGCGGTCGGGACCCATTCAATTGCGAACATTACGTTGCAGGTCATGGGCAATTTGGTTGATGGGGATACTCCAGGTGCAGCCGGACGGGTGTTGTCGTTTGCAGATCGTGCGCTCGGCATTGCAGACCCATTACTTCGCAAAACAAGAGCTAAAGCCTGATCGGTAGCGTTCTAGCCGTGACGACAGCCGTTGGATTCGGAATTGATATCGGTGGCACTGGGATGAAAGCTGCCCCAGTCGACCTCACAGGGTCTGGGCAATTGCTTGCAGACCGGTACCGAATTTCAACTCCTAGTCCAGCTACCCCTGATGCGGTTGCTGAAGTAGTTGTTGAACTTGTCCGACATTTTGAGTGGGAAGGGCCGGTTGGGATTGCTCTTCCTTCAGTGGTGAGGAATGGGGTAGTTCACTCTGCAGCGAATATCGACGACAGTTGGATTGACGTTGATGCACAGGGTCTGTTCGCGTCATTGCTTGGCTGTGACGTCGTCGTGATGAATGATGCCGACGCAGCTGGGGTTGCTGAGATGTCATTTGGAGCAGGTGTCGGTCGTAATGGAGTTGTCATGGCGTTGACATTTGGCACGGGAATCGGCTCGGCGCTGTTTGTCGATGGTCATCTCGTACCAAATACTGAGTTAGGACACCTTGAATTTCGCGGTTACTCAATTGAGAATTGGGCGGCAGCAAGCGCAAGAAAGCGTGACGACCTGTCGTGGCGAAAATGGGCGGCTCGTGTTTCAACCTTCTTGCAGACCATTGATGCGCTCTTCTCGCCCGACCTTCTGATTCTTGGTGGCGGAGCGTCAAAGTCGGCTGATAAATGGGTTCCACTATTGGAGGCTCGGCCAGAAATTGTCGTTGCTGATTTTGCCAATTCGGCAGGAATCGTTGGAGCAGCGATGGAGAGCAGCAAACTCTAGAACCACTCGGTTATTGAGTCGTTGCGGCTAAGTCGGGATGTTGGCTGTGCGCCGAGAGCCTCGAATGCCGATCACAATGAGTGTCACCGCGGTGAGAGGAACGACGAAAGCAAGCATGACCGTGCTGAATTCATCGTGGATCGCCGCAGAAGATGCGTCGAGACCAAGCCAGATGAGATAGGCGGCGTAATACGCAACAAAGACGATGCCCTCCCAACGTTTAATGACGTAGCCATTTACGAAAATTGGCAGGCATGCAACGGCAACGGCGAGCATGAAGGGTAGGTCGAAGCCAAGGGCGGTGTCTCCGATGGAAATTGGCGCAACGAGTGATGTGAACCCGAGCACGGCAA
>JBMTDQ010000146.1:0-2198 GCA_049432165.1 Ilumatobacteraceae bacterium | reverse complement strand
CAACCGGGAAAGGGGTGTCCGGTTGCCTCTCGGCAGGAAGCGCTGCGGTGTAGGTAGGTGCGGGTGCTGCAGTGGCGCCAGAGCGCCGACTGATCAGCTGCCGATGATGCCACCGTCTTTGCGAGTGATCACGATGGTGCAGTCACGCGGAACGGGGCCGGTCGCACCTGTGAAAGGCGCTGGGAAGTTCGAGAGCTTCGGATCACCATCTCCCGGATGCTGGAGGTTCACGAACATCGTCTTCCTGTTCGGAGTCATGGCGACTCCGGTCACCTCACAGCCAGCCACACCAGTGAAGATTCGCTTGACTTCCTTGGTCCTGGAATCCGCAACCAACATCTGATCGTTGTTGCGACCTGGCTGGGTACCGTCGGTTTGAATGAAGATGCGGCCATCCGGATCTCCCCAGATGCCATCTGGTGAACCGTACATCTGACCACCCTCATCGAAGGTTTCCCGTGAGATGAGGAAGAGGTTCCACTGGAACGTCGCACCGAGGTTGCCATTGGAATCCTTCCAGCGGATGATGTGACCGTCGCTGTTCTGCGCGATGGGATTTGCCGCGTTGACACCCGGCTGACCCGTTCGACCGCGGTTCGAGTTGTTCGTCAGCGTCCCGTACTGCCAACCGTCTGCTCCAGTGGAGATCCATTCAGGGCGATCCATCTTCGTTGCTCCCGCCAAATCCGCAGCAAGGCGTGTGTGCACGAGAATCTTGTCGATTGACCATGCAGAGAGTGCCGGGTTTCGTGGGCTCAGCTCGAGCCAGTTCCCCGTACCGTCGTCATTGAATCGCGCCGCGTAGAGCGTGCCCTCATCGAGAGGACTGACCCCGTCAGCAATCATTTTCTTGTAGTCGCGAGCGGAGACGAACTTGTAGATGTAATCAAAACGTTCATCGTCACCCATGTAGACCACGACACGATTGCCTTTACCGACCACCACCTCGGCACCTTCGTGCTTGACTCGACCGAGGGCTGTTCGCTTGACCGGCTTCGCTTTCGGATTTTGCGGATCAATCTCGACCACCCATCCGAACCGGTTGATCTCGTTCTGATAGCCGGGCTGCGAGCGATCAAATCGTGGGTCAAACTTGTGCCATTCGTAGCCAAAGCCCGAGGCGGTAACGCCATATCGCGCTTCCTCAGCGGTTGGCCTCCATGATGTGCTCGTCGAACCGAAGTATCCGTTGAAGTTCTCCTCGCATGTCAGGTACGTGCCCCATGGCGTGTGGCCGTTGGCACAGTTGTTGAGGGTTCCGAGAGGTTGGTTGCCTGCAGTGTTGACGAGCAGGGCGCTTCCCGCCGCTGGGCCGCTGAATTCGACCGGGGTGTTGCCATGGATTCGTCGGTTGCGCTTGTCGCGCTTCATCGCCCAACCTTTGGGGCCCTGTTCGATGTAGACGACACCAACACCGTGGAGGTGCTGAGATACGCGAACATCTTCAAGGCTCGTCGGAACGGCACGGCCCAGAGCATGCGACGTGGTGCCGTACTCAAAGTTGATTGCGAGCATGCCTTTCCTGTCGTCACCGAAGTACCACATACCGTCGTGGCCGAGTCCAATCGACTGTGCCTGCTGCTCGCTCGAAAGACCGTAGGGGAACTCTCCCTTTCCGTCGATGCGCGTGCGCCAAGGAATCAGGACCTTGTATTGATACTCCGGTGCGATGGTCGGCATTGCGGAGTTCTGCAGCGGAATCGACGTGAAGTTGATTGGTGGACGCTTGCGTGCCGTGACACCACTCGCAGTGCGGCGGGTCGGCTCGACTGCCGATGCCTTCACGCTGGATGCACCTGCGAACACGAACGCTGCAGCAGCTGCGCCACCGGCAAGCACCGAGCGTCGTGAAACGAAGGAAGTCAGCACGTCTTCAAACGTGCGGTTGTTGGAAGTGTTGCTTCCGATGTCTTCGGGATCGAAATTGATGGTCATGTTGTCCCTCTGTTGTCGTTGAGTTTTATTCGACACGCCTGCCGCCCAGACATGGCCGCCGAGTACTTCGACGGCACTGGCAAGAATCGCCCATCAGCGCCAACTTCAGGTGAACGAATGCTTGAGTCTGGTCAGATTTGTAGTGAATTTATGAGAACACGAAGAGCCGTGATGGTCCCAATTTGCACGTCAACAATCCAGCGTGACTAGGCGTTATCCGAAGAAGGCGGCGGCCACGTCGTTGAAGAGGTCGAGATCGATCG
>JBMTDQ010000145.1:0-2252 GCA_049432165.1 Ilumatobacteraceae bacterium | reverse complement strand
TGAAGGTTGCCGACATCTCGATCCACTTGCTTGACGCAATTGAGAACGGTGAGCGCCGACGTGACGTGTCGGGTTCGCCGCTCAGCACACCAGTCGCTGGCGACTGAACTAGCTCACTGCGTTCAAGAATGCTTCGGCAATTCTGAGCGCCCCACGAGCATCGGCGATCCCTGCTGCTCGTGAATCACGCTCGCCGTTCATTAGTCGATGAAGGGCTTCGTACTGGGTGATGAAGCCAGCCTTGAATTTGAGGTCCCGTTCAGGGACTTCACTGTGTTCAACCACCTTCGGCAGATATCGCCTGATCGGAGTTTCGGTCGTCGGTTCAACGACCTCCATGCCTTGAAATCGGGTTGCGATTTCAAACGGGCGCAAGTCAACGCGCTCCCCATCTCGGTCAGCTGTGATCGAGAAATTTGCTGGAGCATTCCAGTTCGCCACGATTACCCCTGAGTCACCTCGTTTGGTGGTGAAGACCACTGTTGCCGTGGGTGACTTGTCTTTCGTAACTACAAATTGACCAAGTGTGACCTCGCCGAAGAGGTAGCGCAGCAGATCGAACCCATGAACAGAGTTGAGACGAACCGCAGCGAGACGATCCTCGAGCGTTCCCTCGGTGCCTACAGAGTCTGGCAACTGGCACTGCACCGTCACCGGGCCACCGCGGACTACAAAGTCGCGAAGATACTGAACTGAGGCGTAGAACCTGCGGTTGTAGCCGACGATGATCTGGTCGGCATAGCAATCAAAGTCATCAAGCATGCTCGAGTGGCGCGCTGCTGGTTTCTCCGCCAAGATCGGCTTGCCCGCCAAGCATGCAGCACTCAGTAGCTCTGGCATTCGGTCGGTCAGCGTTGCCAACAAGATCGCATCCCATTCATCCGACGCGGCGATCAAATCCGTCGGGTTGTCCCACGCTCGACCGATCGAATGCTCGGTCGCAAACCGTTGAGCACTCCCGCTTCCTGGCCGAGCAGCGACATGGTTCACGGCAAATCCGACTTCTCGCGCCGCCGCGACGTGAAAGCCGACGATGTCGCCAGATCCGACGACTGCAAGTCGAGGTCGTGAATTCGTCACGTCACCGCCCATTGCCTTGAGTAGTACTCGCTCGTCGGGTCAACAGGCAGCGACACAGTTTGCTTGGACTCGAAGGCGACAAGTGCGGCAAGCGCGCACTCCAAGGATCGTGCCGCATCACGGGTCGCATACGTCAGAGCTCTGTCCGACTCGAGTTCATCTAACGCACGCGCAACTGGATGCACTGTCGGCGGTACAAACACTTGCGCATCTAGAGCGAACGCTTCACCTGTTCGCGTCACTCTCGGGTCCCGGTCAACTTCAGCATCGTCACGTCGAAATGCCCGGATAACCCCATCAGGGCAGATGTCGACCCTGCCCCGAGGGCAATACACGCTCAAGAAACCGTCAACGCTTGTGTGGTTCGAATACGTGAGTGTGAGTAATCGACCTGAAGAAAATTGCCACACTGCGGTACCCTGCCAGACGTCAAGATCAGTGCCACGTGGATTCATTCGATCGGCACTTCCGAGCCCGCTCACTACACTTGGAAACCCTTTAAACAGATCGATACCAAGATCAACCCAATGCATTCCGGTGGTGATGAGGCATTGGGCGCCACCGTGACCAACGATGGAAACCGGCTCACCTCCAAGATGATCGCGAGCAAACTGAAGGATCTGGTCAACGAGCGTCGAGTATCTCCGTTGGAGCCCAACGATGACGCGAGTCGAAGTGCGCTCAGCCAAATCCGCAAGTTGATGACCATCTGCAATCGACGACGCAAATGGCTTCTCGCAGTAGATTCGCCTTACTCCATGCTCGATGAGGCTTGAAACATTGTCCCGATGAACAGGACCTAGCGTCGCAACCACCGCCGTCACATCCGCAGATCCGATCTGTGTCAGCGCGCCATCAAGATTGTCGTGTGTAACCACCTGGGAGCCGAACGTTTCGGTGGCCCATGCTCGTGATTGTTCGCTTGGATCAACTATGTGCAGAGTGGAATACCGATCGGCCATCACCTTTGCATGACGTTTGCCAATCGAGCCGGCTCCGACAAGCAAACCTGTAGTCGGCATATCTCGTCAGCGCTTGAAATTCTCGAAGTACCGGCTTGGCGTCGGTCCGCGCTGACCCTGATACTTCGACCCTCGAGCACCCTTGCCATAGGGATTGTCCGCTGGCGTCGTCATAGTCATGAAACTCACTTGACCAATCTTCATGTTCGG
>JBMTDQ010000144.1:0-2319 GCA_049432165.1 Ilumatobacteraceae bacterium | reverse complement strand
TACTGCTGCCCAACGAGAACGAATGGTGCTTCAGGCATCTTCCCGTCGACAACCGCGCGTTCGCTTGCCACTACCTCTTCAAAGGAACCACCGACATGTACCGTGCCCGCACGTCGAGGGGACTCAGCCGACCAAGGAATTCCTCCCTCGACCGCAAGATCCACTTTGAACGCACCGGGTCCATGGGAAAACTTCCGGTACGCCTTCGCCACTCTCGCCGGAAGTCGATCTCCAAGAATGTTCAATGCCGTCGACGGCACCACATCGAGCAACAACATATCGTGCTCGGGAAGATCGCTGACCGACGTCACGCGAACACCGGTTTCGATTTTGCCGCCGTGAGCAATGATGTCGGCGACGAGCGCATCAACGATCGTCTGAGTACCACCCTTGGCGACAACCCATCCATGAGCGTGCGCAGCCGCCGTAAGCGTCACCCCGACCGCACTCGTCAACGGGCGATCAAGGCGCCAAAACGCGTGAGCAGCAACCCCCGCCCAAAGCGCACGTGCTTGAGGGGACTTCCATGCTCTTGCGAGAGTTGTTGCCGGAGGAAGCACTCGAACACCAAAAATCGAGAGCGTGAGCGGGTGCCGTGGAACCCGAAGAACCGGTTGCGAAATGTCTGAAAACAACTCGTCAAAGTGAGCTGCCGTCGAAGCAAACATTTTCCGCCATCTGCGACCATCACTACCGAGCAACTCGTCGGTGACATCGAACGACCGAGCGAACGCTCCTGCTGAGCCATCGTCGAGGGGATGGGCGCAGTCAATCTCAGGGGAGCACCACTCGATCCCTGGAAGATTTACCTCCTGGAAGAACGGCGATGCCAGCGCCATTGGGTGAGCCGCCGAACAATGATCATGCAGCAACCCAGGCACTAAATACTCAGAACTACGAGCGCCACCCCCAACTGTCGGAGCGGCCTCGAGCACCGTCACCGATACCCCGGCACGAGCAAGTCGAGCCGCGGCGGCAAGCCCATTTGGGCCGCCACCTACGACAATTGCCGACGTCATCTTGTCAGGCGTTTGTGAGCGAGATTCCCTCACCCTTTGTGTCGCGTCCACCATCGCCAGGGTAGGCCTCGCCAACCGGTGTGTACCCCTCACGCTGCCAAGTAATCACGTGAGGAACAAGGCCATCCGGCAAGAACGGTTGAGTGTGATACGCATCATCGTTGTGATACCAACCTTTCTCAACCACTCCTAGAGCAGCATCAATCACCCGATACTGCACCTTCTTTGAGAACAACGGTTGTGATTCGGTAAACACCACTCGTAGGTCACCAGGCTCGTAGTTACAGCGCTCTTGGACTGCTTCAATCAGGCGCTCGTCGTTGCAGTGGGCATCGCCAAAGTTCCATCCGAGCAACACGTTTCCTAGGAACTCGCCTTCACGAAGTACGCGGGTATCCATGTCGTCGTTGTGACGCAGGTGCAAAGAGATATGCATTCGACCCATCGGGTGCATCATTCGGAACGCAATCGCTTTCTGAATAAAGACCTCAGAAATTTCCTTGCCAAAGATTGGAATGATCTGGTCGATTTGGTTGTCAGCAGCCTTCACGATCCGCTCGTTGATGCGGTCTTCCTTTTCTTTGTCGACAAACGCCCAAGTGGTTGACGCCCAGTTGCCTGCGTACTGCTTCATGCCAATGAGGAACGACACATACTGCGGCCAGAATGCCCCCAGCACAATGCCAAATAATCCAACGAACAGCACCGGAATCAACAACAGGGGTTCGATGTCTCCCACACCCCAGCCGTCACCAGCAGGGAAGTTGGCGAACAAGAATCCGGTACAGAAAATGAAGAACACATTCCACTCAAGCGGCACCGCCAGTGGGATCGTCGAAATGATGAAGGTGTGTAGCGCCCAGATCGAGAGAATGGCAATCCACGTCATCCACGGCCACGGCGAGAACAGCAGCACCATCGGCATCACGAGTTCACAGGTAGTACCACCGATATGTGCAATGAGGTGTGTTGCTTTTGAAGGCCGGAGGTCGTTCGGATAGTCCTTCACGGTCGCCATACGAAGTTTGCGTGAGCCATTCCACGGCGTGTTGTTGATCATCACCGAAACGGTTGATGAAAAGCCGTGATTGAACTTCGAGATACCAGCGCCCATCCACACGATGACGATGAAGATCTTGGCGGCCACCACCATGTCAACCCATGACGGGAAGAAGGCGAATGCCAACATCGTCGGCACGTACTGCTCAGCTCGGGAAGCGAGGAATACAGGCTTGTCGCGAAGTCCCATCAGGCAGATCAGCACGGCATAGACCACAAACGGCCAACGCGGCATCACGCC
>JBMTDQ010000143.1:0-2406 GCA_049432165.1 Ilumatobacteraceae bacterium | reverse complement strand
GCAAACAAGATTCGTGAGCGCGTGAACGATCCCGAAGTGGCAGAAAAACTGATTCCCAAGGACCATGGGTTTGGAGTGCAGCGCGTGCCGATGGAGACCAACTACTACGAGGCATACAACCGTGACAATGTGACCCTCGTTGATATTTCTGAACAACCAATAGACCGGATTGTTGCCGAAGGAATCAAGACCTCGGCCGAGACGTATGAGTTTGACCTCATCATTTACGCAACGGGGTTTGATGCCATCACCGGGGCCTTTGACCGGATTGAGTTCTTCGGCAGAGATGGCCGCCGGCTCCGAGACGAATGGGAGAAAGGGCCGAGAACCTATTTAGGAGTTCAGGTCGAAGGTTTCCCGAACCTGGTCATGCTCGCTGGTCCGCAGGGGGCTTCAGTCTCAACAAACTTCCCGCGGGCAATTGAGACGTCAGTTGAATGGGCTTCTGATTTGGTTGGATACATGCGTAACAGCGGATTGAAGCGCATCGAGTGCACCCGTGAAGCGCAAGATGCGTGGGTAACTGAGATCGAAGAACTTTACGGAATGGTGTTGCTCAGAAATGCCAAGAGTTGGTTCACCGGATACAACTCAAATGTTGATGGCCATGACATCAAACGACACATGATCTATAACGGGGGAGCACCGCGTTATCGGCGGAGGCTCGACAAAGTTGTTGCGAATAATTACGACGGTTTTGTTCTTTCGTAGTCGATCAGATGAGCGCATTGGCGTTGATTGATGAGTAACAGCGAAACCGCCCAAAGACCACCCTCGGTTGATGCGCTTGCACGAGAGCTGTCTGCAGTTGTTCATCTTCCCCATGCCGTGCTCGTTGACTGTGTTCGGCACGCCATCTCGCTACAAACCGATGATGTTGCGAAGACGGCCCGCCAATTAGCCGAACATCTTCACGCATCGCTCATCAGCGAAGTCATCAATGCAACCGGTGTGTTGTTGCATACGAATCTGGGTCGGGCACCAATCTCACATTCATCCGGCCAACGGGCAACCTCTGTTGAATTTGATCTTCAGGACGGAGGTCGGGGCTCACGGCATACTGCGATTGCGTCGCTGCTGCGAATGTTGACAGGGGCTGAAGACGCCTTGGTCGTCAACAACAATGCGGCCGCCGTACTACTGGTGCTGTCAGCCATAGCTGAAGGTCGTGGTGTTGCGGTCTCTCGCGGAGAGAGCGTCGAGATCGGAGGCGGGTTCAGAGTCCCCGATGTGATGCGGCGATCAGGGGCCCGACTTATTGATGTTGGAACGACGAACAGAACAAGGCGGGAGGACTACGAAGCCGCATGTTCGATTGCAGACCATGACATCGCAATGCTGCTCAAGGTGCATCCATCAAACTTTTCTGTAGACGGATTCGTCGAGTCTGCCTCGCTACGCGACTTGGCATCACTTCCTCCAATCCTCGCCGTAGACCTGGGATCCGGGCTTCTTGATTCGAAGGCCCCATGGTTGCCATCGAGTCTGCGTCCGTTTCCGTCTTGGGTGACTGATGAGCCATCGGTGAAGCAAAGCATTGATGATGGCGCCGACATCGTGATGTTTAGCGGTGACAAATTGCTTGGCGGTCCTCAATGCGGCATCATCGCCGGTCGCTCAGATCTGATCAAGCAGTGTGCTCAGCACCCGCTGATGCGAGCCCTTCGACCTGGACATCACGCACTTGTTCCTCTCCAGCAGGTGTTGCTGGCATACCTTGAGCGAACTGTGACAGAGAACATTCCGTTCTGGGCGATGGTGAGTGTTCGTGACGATGTCCTTGCAGGCCGCGCACAACGAATCACTGCCGAATCAGGTGTTGGTGAGGTTCGAACGTCATCAGCGGTTGTTGGTGCAGGAGCTGCGCCTGGGGCATCGTTGCCCTCGCATGCTGTTGTGATTGCGGGCGACCACGCCGAAGCGCTTCGACACACAAGACCATTTCCTGTGATTGCACGTGTCGCCGACGGTGCCACGTGGCTCGATCTGAGGTCGGTGCACGAAACAGACGATGCCAACATCATCGACGCATTAGTTGCGTTGAAGCGTTGACATGGCAGTAATCGCAACTGCAGGTCATGTCGACCATGGAAAGTCGGCGCTTGTGCGGGCAATGACGGGAATTGAACCAGACCGATATGCCGAAGAGCGGAGGCGAGGTCTCACGCTCGACCTCGGATTCGGGCATGTGGTTTCCTCAGATGGCACAACCCTTGACATCGTTGATGTTCCTGGCCATGCCGACTATCTCAAGACGATGATCGCGGGGATGTCCCAGGCGTCGGTAGCGCTGCTCGTCGTAGATGCCGTCGAGGGTGGTCGAGCACAGACGCAGGAGCATCTTGCCGTTATCGACGCAACGCAGCCTGATGCTGGGGTCGTCGCTCTCACGCGTGTCGATCTTGT
>JBMTDQ010000142.1:0-2430 GCA_049432165.1 Ilumatobacteraceae bacterium | reverse complement strand
TTGGCGAAACAATGGCGGTCGAGCAGAGTGACCGTGCATGCATGTTTGTTGAGTTATCGGGCCCTTCGGGTTCGGTCATTCTTCCGTCGTAGCAGTTTCTGCAAATTAGGCAAGACAGGTCAGCGGCTGACCGCCGTTGTAGGCAACCATGTCTCGAATCGCTGCGACGATGTCCATCGTCGCTCCTGGTTCGGCCCCGTTGAGCTCAAACATCGCGCGGTGAAGATTGCCGACGATTCGCTCTGAGTCTGAAAGTTCCGCAAATTCGCCAAGATCGGTCTCGCGAGCTGCCTCGAGAGGGCTTACTCCGTCTGCGATCGCCCGTTGAGCGAGATCGAGTATGAAGTTGTCGTAGGCGCGTAGTCGATCGATCACGCCGAGATCGCATACCGGCCCGTGGCCCGGAACGATGACATCAGCCTCAAACTCGCTGAGTCGGTCAAGGGCCGTGAGAGAACCCTTTACCGAGCCCATCACCATGAACGGTGTGCCACCGTTGAAGACGAGATCGCCGGTGTAGAGCACCTTGCGATCAGGCAGCCACGTCACGATGTCGTTCGTCGTGTGTGCTGGTGTACCGATGTAATGCAGTTCGGTGCGTATGTCGCCGCAATGCACATCGATTCTGTCGTCGAAGGTGACCATTGGCGGTTCAATTTCGATGTTTCCCCAGTCGACTGGTTCGAACACGCCGTCAAAGTGTGGAAGTCCTGCCTCGAGAATTGCTTCGCGGCAGCGACGGTGGCCGATGATCGCTGCTGGCCTCGTCAGCCAGTTCCCATGGGTGTGGTCGCCATGATGGTGAGTATTGATCACTGCGCGGATCGGTCCTCCGCCAACCTGCTCGACCGTCTCAAGGAACAGATTGGTGCGCCGCTCCGTTGAACAAGTGTCGACAATGACGGTGTCATTGTCGCTTGACAGAATTCCGCAGTTGTTGATCCACCACGAGCCATCAGGCTGGATGTAGGCGAATACTCCATCGTCGATGTTGACAAGTTGAGGCGGTTCGATATGTCCGTGATCGTGTCCGTGATGGCGACTCATTCCTGAACGGTACGAAACTCGTTGCCTGCGGTCAAGAGTTGAGACAATAGGGGCATGGATGAAATCGAGCAGCAAGTGCTGACAGTTGCCTCGGCAACGGGCGTGCCGTTTGAGCAATTTCCCTGCGACCCAGAACTCGCCGACACTGCGGAGTTCTGCGAGCACTATGGCTACTTGCCAGATGACTCAGCCAATACCATCGTGATCGCATCGAAGGGCGAGTCACCCATCTATGTGGCCTGCGTCGTGCTCGCAACACATCGCCTCGACGTGAACGGTGCCGTTCGAAAACGTCTCGGAGTTCGAAAGGTGTCGTTTGCGCCTGCCGAGATCACCGCTGCTGTCACTGGAATGGTGATGGGAGGTGTCACCCCATTTGGGCTTCCTGAGTCACTGCCCCTGTGGATCGATTCTGCGGTGATGCACCGTGAACGCATTGTTGTCGGTGGTGGCAGCCGCTCCCTCAAGATCGTCGGCCCACCCGAAATGCTGAGCGCTCTCCCGGCAGCAGAGGTCGTGGAAGGTCTCGCGCGGCCGATGATGTAACTCCGTGCCGGCACGGTGTAGCAAGCCGGCCTGTGTCACGATGTGGACATGAGCGAAGAAGCAGCAGTCCTAACTGAAGTTCGTGGTCGAGTGCTCTTGATCACCTTGAACCGGCCCGATCAGATGAATGCGGTAAACAACGCCCTTGCTGATGGCCTGGTCGCAGCAGTTGAAGAACTCGATAACAATCCTGATCTCACCGCTGGCGTGCTCACCGGTGCTGGGCGAGGGTTCTGCGCGGGCATGGATCTTAAGGCGTTTCTTGTTGAGGGGCCGCCTGCGGCGTTCGACGTTTTCTTGCAGAAGGGCGCAAAAAAGCCACTGATCGCAGCGGTTGAGGGTTTTGCGTTGGCGGGCGGACTCGAAACCGCGCTCACCTGTGACCTGATCGTGGCCGCAGAGGGAGTCAAGCTTGGCATTCCTGAGGTTGGCGTCGGGTTGCTGGCGGCCGGTGGAGCACTTCTGCGTTTGCCAAGCCGAGTTCCCTATGCGGTTGCGATGGAAATGGCACTCACCGCTGATCCGATCACCGCTGAACAGGCGGCGCAATTTGGGCTTGTCTCTCGCGTGACCGCCAAAGGTGGTGCTGTCGACGCAGCACTCGAACTCGCCGAGCGAATTGCAAAGAATGCCCCGCTGTCGGTGATTGCATCTAAGCAAATGATTCAGGCTGTCCAAGGCCGAACCGAGGCTGAGTTCTGGGAGCACCAGCGTCCGGTGATGGCTGAGGTATTCGCGTCAGATGATGCCAAGGAGGGCCCGCGGGCCTTCGCAGAGAAGCGTCCGCCGTCATGGTCGGGCAGATAAGCGCTGCCGATCGGCGTTAACAAAAAATCC
>JBMTDQ010000141.1:0-2449 GCA_049432165.1 Ilumatobacteraceae bacterium | reverse complement strand
GGTGACCTCGTTTGGGTGACTGGCCAGCCTTATTCGGCTGCAGAGATATCGACCCCGAACAGTTCGTTAAACCGTGTGGCATATCCGGCATCATCTGCGATAGCGCCGAGTTCGGCCCAGTCGTTTGGGCCCATGTTTGCCTTGCCGGTGATGATTCCTTCTGCTGCCCAACTCACCGCGTACCGCAACTGTGGTGAGTCGGTGTGAATTGCATGGTGAATGATTTCAGCAACTTCTTCAGCCGGTGTTGCCTGTCGAATTCCAGCAGCGTAAAAACCAAACATGCGGCCATATTGCTGGTCGTAGGCACCCGATGCGTTGGGAGCCTCAGTGTTCTTTGAAAAAATTGCCGACTTGGTGACGCCCGGTTCGATGATGGCCACACGAATTCCAAACGGAGCAACCTCAAGGGCAAGTTCTTCGCTGACGCCTTCGAGTGCCCACTTCGACGCAACATACGGAGCCTGTGCGATCGCACCAAAACAGCCGGCTACCGATGTGATGTTGATGATCGCGCCCGAACCGCGTTCACGCATCTGTGGAAGCACCGCTTGAGAGCAGCGGACCGCTCCACAAAGGTCAACATTCATGACATCAAGAAACTCTTTCGGCGATGTCTCTTCGACGACACCGTTGCCGCCAACACCAGCGTTGTTGACGAGATTGTCGACTCGACCAGCCCGCTTCATGATGTCATCGAATCCTTGCCGAACTGAGTCGCCATCGGCAACGTCGAGTTCGGCAAGTTCGATTGAAACACCGGCCTCATCGGCCATCGCCTTAAGTTTGTCAGCCTTCGAAATTGAACGAACCGTTCCGTAAACGGTGTGTCCCTTCGCAGCGAGATGAATCGCTGTTGCACGCCCAATTCCTGAATTGGCTCCGGTCACAACGGTTATTGGTGAAGTCATCTTCATACCTTAGGAGACCGCATCGACGAAGTTCACTGCCAACGCATTTGCATTGAGATGAAAGACTGATGGGTGACGACCCAGTGGAGGATGAATGTCACAGAACTCGATTGCTTGCACCCACACCGGAAGCCTTCCGCGACCCGATGACCTCATCCAACTGATGTGGGCTGTCGGTGACGGCATACCAGTTGATGAAGCCGCACTAGAAGAACGAATTGCGACAGCGATAGACACAATCGTTGGACGCCAACTCGATTCTGGTGTCACTGTCGTTAACGACGGTGAAATGTCAAAGCCCTCATATGCGACATATGTCAAAGACCGACTGAGTGGATTTGGTGGTGAATCGGTTCAGGATTACCACTTCCAAGATCTTGTTGACTTTCCACGGTCAGCCGAGGAAGTGCTGAATAACCCCGGGCGGCGCAAACGCTCTGCTCCGGCATGCACCGGGCCGATCGAGATGATCGATCCAGAAGCCGCACGCCGCGACATGGTCGAACTGGTGAAAGCCGCCGGCTCCCGAGGTCACAACAACATTTTCTCGAGCGCTGCATCGCCTGGCGTGGTTTCGATTTTCTTCAATAACGACTTCTACGAGACCCGAGAGGAATACGTCTTTGCGATCGCCGAAGCGATGCGCCACGAATATGAAGCAATCGCCGAGGCCGGTGCTGTCGTTCAACTCGACTGTCCCGACCTTGCAATGGGCCGCCACTCGTCATACGCAGATCTCACCACCGAAGAATTCCGTTCAACCATCGCCGTCAACATCGAAGCGTTGAACCACGCGGTTCGGAATATTCCGGCTGAGCAACTGCGAATGCATCTCTGCTGGGGTAACTACCCGGGCCCACATAATCACGACGTTCCAATTGCCGACATCATCGACATTGTCTGGTCAGCCAAGCCGCAGACCGTGCTGTTCGAAGGCGCAAACCCCCGCCACGCTCACGAATGGGCAGTTCTCAACGAACTTGGAGTGCCGGACGACAAGGTCATCTGCCCGGGTGTAATTGAGCCACAGTCGAACTACATCGAACATCCTGAACTCGTTGCGCAACGCATCCAGAAATGGGCAGAAGTCACCGACCCAGACCGTCTCATGGCGGGTGTTGACTGCGGATTCTCTGTACACGTTGGCATCAAGAACATCGACCCTGATGTTGCATTCGCAAAACTTGCCGCTCTGTCTCAGGGCTGTGAGATCGCTTCAAAACGACTGTTTGGCTGAACGATGACTGCATTTGACGCTATTGCTCAGGCTGTTGCCGACAACGGGTGCACTCGAGTGTTCGGGGTACCCGGAGGTGGACCAAATCTTGATCTCATCGGAGCGTTCAATCGACATGGCGTCGAGTTTGTTCTTGCTCATACCGAGACCGGTGCAGCAATCATGGCTGCAACATTCGGTGTGGTCACAAACACCGTTTCAGCGGTGATTGTGACCCGAGGCCCAGGCGCCGCATCGGTCATTAATGGTGCGGCAAGCGCAACGCTCGATCGAGCCCCGCTTCTCGTCATTACCGACTGTG
>JBMTDQ010000140.1:0-2498 GCA_049432165.1 Ilumatobacteraceae bacterium | reverse complement strand
TCACGGTCGCGACGCAAAGAGGCAAGTCGAAGATCGCTGCGACCTTTCTGCGCAAATGACATCAACGTCCCTTCGCCTCTCAACTCGAGGTCGATTTCTGCGAGTTCGAATCCATCGGTTGACCCCACCAATGCGTCTATCCGCGGATTGGCATCGTCGCTGCTCGTCACGAGCCAACAGGTCGAGGCATGCGAACCTCTGCCAACACGTCCGCGCAACTGATGCAACTGCGCAATTCCAAACCGGTCGGCGTCAAGTACGACCATCACGGTTGCATTCGGCACATCAACCCCGACTTCGATCACCGTTGTTGCCACCAGCACATCGAGTTCTCTTGCCCGAAAGGCATCCATGGTCGACTCTTTTTCTGCCGATGGCATTCTCCCGTGCAGCAAGCCGACGCGAAGGCTGGAGAGTTCGCTGGCAACCAGTCGCTCAAATGTTTCTTCTGCCGATGCAACCTCGAGATTCTCGCTCTCTTCAATGAGCGGGCATACGACATAGGCCTGCCTCCCCTCGGCAACCTCATTGCGTACGGTCGCCCACACGTTTGCCTCAGCGAGTGGACCAGCCGCCCAGTGGGTGGCAATCGGGGTGCGGCCCGGGGGAAGCTCATCAAGAGCACTTACATCAAGATCGCCGTACACCGTCATTGCAGCAGTTCGCGGAATTGGCGTCGCCGTCATCACCAACAGGTCTGGAACAGCCTCATCTGACTTTGCTCGCAGCGCAGCTCGTTGCTCAACACCAAATCGGTGCTGCTCGTCGACAACGACGGCTCCAAGACTTGAAAAATCGACTCCCTCTTGGATGAGAGCATGTGTGCCAATCACGATGTCGACAGATCCGTCTGCGAGTCCAGCAAGCACTTCACGGCGATCTTGGCCGGTCACTCTGTTCGTGAGTAGTTCGACCCGCAGTGGTCGCTCACCAAACAAATTTTTCCCGTCTTCGACAACTAATCCGTCGAGTAAGGCTCGAACACCAGTGCCGTGCTGCTCAGCAAGCACTTCGGTCGGCGCCATCAACGCTCCTTGATGCCCACCCTCAACGGCATTGAGGAGGGCAGCAACCGCAACGATTGTCTTGCCGGCACCGACGTCGCCTTGGAGCAGTCGATGCATTGGCTGGGACGATCCCATGTCGTTTGAGATTTCGGTGATCGCTCTCTGCTGAGCAGTTGTCAACGGGAACGGAAGGGCTGACACAAATCGTCCGACGAGGTCGCCGCCAACAACATGTTGAATACCCCGGGAGGTTCGTTCCAGTTCTCGCTTTCGTCGCACCAGTTCAACTTGAACGCGGAGTAATTCGTCGAAGGCAAGCCGCCGCCGGGCTTCATTCGCAGCTGACATCGATTCTGGGCCGTGAATTGCCTTCAACGCTTCAAACCGTCCGATCAGCCCCAGACGTTCGCGGTCTGAAGCGGGTACCGGGTCTGCTATGCCTCGTGAGTCGCAGCGGCGGAGAGCCTGGTCGACCAGAGCGGCAATCTCCCAGGTCGTAATCCGAACCTTTTCGCTTTGCGGGTAGATCGGAACTATTCGACCGGTTCGATCCCCGATGAGGTCGACCACCGGGTTCGTCATCTGCAGACTCCCTCGGTAGTCCTCCACCTTCCCGTGGATCGCCACGACCAGCCCAACGGTAAGTTGCCGAGCCCGCCACGGTTGATTAAAGAAGGTGATGCGCAATGAGCCGGTCCCATCACCGACGCGAACATTCACCATCTTGCGCCGGTTCCGCATCTGCCGTTCTTCGACCCCACGAACCTCGACGACGAGCAAGACCTCTTGTCCAGGAGATGCATCTGCAACGCGCTGCTGATTTGTTCGATCAACCCAGCGCCTCGGGTACGTCATCAACAATTCGAGAACGTCGTGGATGCCGTACTCGCTGAGGGCACGTTGCTTTGCATCGCCGACTCCCTTCAGCCGAGCAATATCGATCTGCGCAAGTTCGCCGAGCGTGAGTGGTCCTTCGGCGGTCTCGATCACCTGGCTCATTGTGTGAAATCTCGCTGGCGAATGTGCACCCTGTAGAAACTAGTGGCGATGTAATTTCTCTGGTCGAATTTCTGGGGTTGGATGTCGGCGCGGTGTCAGTTGGGGTTCGTCACCGATAACGTGCAGGGGTCGATAAGGAGTTCGAAAACGAATTCCTGCCCGGAGGCGGAACGAGTCCGCTATCGCAAGGAGTAATTGGTCGAGATGGCATCGGTATGTGAGTTGTGTGGCAAGGGCCCATCGTGGGGCATGAATGTGTCGCACTCGCATCGTCGCACGAAGCGTCGGTGGAACCCGAACATCCAGCGTGTGCGGGCAGTCGTGAATGGCGCAACGAAGCGTATGAATGTTTGCACTGGCTGCATTAAGTCAGGCAAAGTCGTCAAGGCTGGCTGATCAGGCTTCAGCCTGATCTCTTCACCGCTCTGGCGCTACAGTTACTGCTATGCAGGGAGTCATCAAGTCGTTCGACCCGTCGTCTGGTATCGGAAT
>JBMTDQ010000139.1:0-2562 GCA_049432165.1 Ilumatobacteraceae bacterium | reverse complement strand
CCGGTGCCGAGGCAGGGCACCCACCCACCCGACATCTCGACGCCTTCCAGTTGGTCCAGCGCGAGAACTTCCACTCCACCATCCACGCCGGCGAGGCTTTCGGCCTCCCATCAATCTGGGAGGCGTTGCAATTCTGTGGTGCCGAACGACTGGGGCATGGCGTTCGCATCGTCGACGACATCACCGGCGAGCCCGGCCATGAACGACTGGGCCGACTCGCCGAATTCGTACGCGACCGGCGCATTCCACTTGAGCTCTGCCCAACTTCGAACGTCAATACCGGTGTGTGCAAGTCGATTGCCGAACACCCAGTGGGAATGCTTCGGCGTTTGCGTTTTCGCGTAACGCTCAACACCGACAATCGATTGATGAGCAACACCTCGATGACACGCGAGTTCACCCAATGTGCCGATGCATTCGGCTGGACCCTCGAGGACTTCCAGTGGATCACGGTCAACTCGGTGAAGAGTGCGTTCGCTCACTTCGAAGAACGTCTACGAATCATCAACAACATCGTGAAACCTAGGTACGCAGTGCTTCGCAAGGAACCCGCTCGCCACTGACAAATTGCTACATGCCCTCGCGCATTACATGAAAAGTGTTGATGGAGAACCAAGGCTGTAGTCCAAGTGAACGCCATGCCTCGATTACTGGGATGTTGCTGGACTGTGTGGAAATCACGATTCGTTTGACCCCATCAACTTGCATCATGGTCTGTGCTGCACCAACGATGCACGCACGATAAACACCTCGTCGCCGAAACTCGCTCGTAACCCCATTGAGAAGTATCTCAGCGGACTGGCTCTCCATGTCAAGATTTGCTAGAACAAAGCCGACTGCTCTTCCGCTCTCAGGGTCTCTGGCCACAAAAGTTCTACTCGTGTCCGAACCCATCGCGGTTCTCGCCCATTCCAGATAGCCATCGAGAGTCGCGGACTCTGACAGTCTTGGATTTTCAGAATAGTGATTGCGATATCCGATGAAGGAATCTCTAACCAATACTTGAACTGCCTCAAAGCTTGACGTGGAATCAATCACCCAAGGTGGAGTTGATTTGGTTCCGCTCTCCTCGGCATGCTCCAACGCCCATGAAAAATACCGGAGCGTGTCCGCATGCAAGACACGTCGATTCTTCTCAGCCACCAGGGTTTGAAATAGCTCAGTTCTACGCGTTGAAGCTCTCACGATGACAAGGTCACAGGCGGATTCACCGCACAAGTTTGAAATTTGTCGATCGGTCAAGCGGCTATCGAGAGGCACCAGGAGGCGACCCACTGACAGCCCAAATCGCACGGCCTCGACTTCAGATTCACTAACGATGGGCTCGTTGGAAGAGGTATACGCGGAGAACACCACAACGAGTGTATGAACGCATACGACCGCTGTAATTCTCACCTACACTTTGGACCGTGAGTTATGCGGTGTCGGTTGTTGTACCAACTTTTCGATCTCCGCAGACCCTTCACTCGCTCGTAGCGGCGCTCCGTGAGTCGTCGTGGTGGACTCCACAATCGGAAATCATCTTTGTTGACGATGGCAATGTGGACGAAACCTGGGAGGTATTGTGCACACTCGCACAGAACGAGCTCGGTGTCTGTGCATTGCGCTTGAACAAAAATGTCGGCCAGCATGCAGCGCTTCTGGCTGGTGTGCGTGAGGCCAGATGTCCAATCATTGCAACCCTTGACGACGATCTTCAGAATCCTCCAGAGGAATTAGTGCACCTACTCGAGGCGCTCACGGTCAATGTGGATGTCATCTACGGAGTTCCCGTAAACATTGAGCAGCCCATCTGGCGCTCCTTTTTCTCTGTTTCAGCAAAGCGAGTGATGCAGAAGGTTCTCGGCTTCAACAATGCCGTGGACATCTCATCTTTTCGAGTGTTCCGATCACACCTTAGGGACAGCTTCAACGGTGAACTTGGTCCTGGAGTGTCACTTGATGCCCTCCTCAGCTGGTCTACAAGTCGATTCACTTCGGTCAGGGTCCAGCACCACGCGCGCAAGGCTGGAAAATCAAACTATAACTTCTGGAAGCTATTCCGGTTCATGGTCGACACGGTCACCGGCTTTAGCACGGTTCCACTTCGAATCGCTACAGGTCTTGGACTCGCAACGATTGCGCTGAGTGTTGGGGTCCTGCTTTGGGTTCTCGGACGGCCATTGATCACTGGAGAGTCCGTTCCTGGATTCCCATTTCTCGCAGCGACGATTGCAATCTTTTCGGGTACGCAGTTACTGGTACTTGGAGTCATTGGACAGTACATCGGGCGCATGCACTTTCGCATCATGAACAAGCCGACGTACACCATCGCAGAACGAAC
Organism: Ilumatobacteraceae bacterium; assembly: GCA_049432165.1. Classification (GTDB taxonomy): domain Bacteria; phylum Actinomycetota; class Acidimicrobiia; order Acidimicrobiales; family Ilumatobacteraceae; genus Casp-actino5. The sequence goes on along the minus strand of JBMTDQ010000139.1, from coordinate 239 downwards.
CAGCAACTAGAACCCGGGCCAAGATGAAAATACCCTTCAATCGTCCGGATATAACGGTTGATGATCGCAACCTCCTGGCTGACGCCATCGAGAGCGGACACAGCTCGGGAAACGGCAAGTTCACCCAGTGGGTGGAAGCGTCTATCGGCGAAACTACGACAGCGGGGCGCACTCTGCTCACGTCATCCTGCACACACGCGTTGGAGATGTCGGCGCTGCTCTGCTCGCTAAAACCCGGT
>JBMTDQ010000138.1:0-2567 GCA_049432165.1 Ilumatobacteraceae bacterium | reverse complement strand
GAGCAGTTGATCGAAGAGGGAATTATCGATGGCGGGATGATTCCGAAGGTCGCGAGTTGTATCTCAGCCGTTCGCAATGGCGTCGGAAGAGCGCACATTCTGGACGGGAGAACTCCTCATGCACTGTTGTTGGAACTTTTTACTGACGCTGGGGTAGGCACGATGGTGCAGATGCCTGCGGAAACGAACGGAGACTGAGATGGGACATACATTTGACACCTCGACATCGGTGGGGCATTGCCCGTTTATGCCGGTGTTCGGGCCACCTGCCCTGATGCTTGAGCGCGGTGATGGAACTGAGGTCTTTTCGACCGACGGGAAGCGATTCCTCGACTTTCTCGCTGGAATCGCTGTCGTATCGCTCGGGCACTCGAACCCGGTCATCGCCGATGCGATTGCAGAGCAAGCTCGAAAGCTGGTTCATGTCAGCAACTTTTTTGCAAACCCGGTTGCGACGGCCGCAGCGATGTCGGTTGACGGCCTCCTTACTGAGGCGACGGGCCGACCCGGACAGGTGTTCTTCACGAACTCTGGTGCCGAGGCAAATGAGTGTGCGTTAAAGCTTGCGCGAAAGTTTGCCGGTCCAGGTCGTCACAAGGTCGTGACCGCTCTTGGTTCATTCCATGGACGGACGCTCGCCACACTCGCTGCGACTGGGCAGCCGGCGAAGCATGAACCTTTTGCTCCGATGCCCGACGGCTTCATCCATGTTCCGTGGGGTGATCTCGCAGCGATTGAAGAAGCTGTTGATGACTCTGTTGGCGCAGTGTTCCTCGAATCGGTTCAGGGTGAAGGAGGAGTGAACCCGGCACCTGATGGCTATCTGGAGGGCGTCCGCGAAATCTGTACCCGTAAGGGTGCGCTCATGATGATCGATGAGGTGCAAACAGGTTTTGCTCGGACTGGAACATGGTTTGGATTCGAGCATTCGGGAGTGTCGCCCGATGTTGTCACTCTTGCAAAAGCCATGGGTAATGGCATGCCGATCGGAGCCTGCTGGGCTCCTGTTGAAATTGCAGCGGCCTTTGTGCCTGGAGACCACGGCAGCACCTATAGCGGAACAGCGCTTGCAACTGTGGCCGTTGAGACAGTGATCTCCGAGATGAAGCGTCTTGATGCTCCATCGCTCGCGAGAGCGGGAGAGGCGCGTATTCGCGCATTGCTCGACGGTGCGGGTGGCGTGACTGGCGTTCGCGGGAGCGGGCTGTTGTTGGGTGTTGCTCTCGAGGATGGAATCGTGGCTGGTGATGTTGCATCCGAGGCGCTCTCTAACGGGCTCATCGTGAATGCGGTCAATGCTGCAACAATTCGCCTGGCGCCTCCGCTCACAGTTTCCAATGAAGAGATTGAAGAGGCAATGGCAATCCTGGTCGACGCGATTTCAGCCGTTCGGAGTCGGTCATGAGCACACGGCACCTTCTCAACATCGTTGACTTCACGATCGACGAACTCTCGCTAGTCGGTGAGCTATCCGATCGTCCGGTCGACGAATTGCATCGCCCGCTCGCCGGTGGCGGCGTGGCCTTGATTTTCGAGAAGCCATCTAACCGAACGCGCCAGTCGATGGAGATGGCGGTGGTTCAACTCGGTGGTCATCCGGTGTACACCCGAGGCGAGGAAGTTGGCCTGGATGTCCGCGAGCCTGTTGAAGATGTCATCCAGATCCTCGAGGGATATCACTCGATGGTGGCGGCGAGGGTGTTCTCGCACGGTGTGGTTGAGCGAATGGCAGCACTGTCATCAATTCCAATCGTCAACATGTTGTCCGACTGGTCGCATCCGCTTCAGGCACTTGCTGATCTCCGGACGATGCGTCACGAGTTTGGTTCATTGTCGGGTCGACAAGTCGCGTGGGTCGGTGATTACAACAATGTCGCAAGGTCGCTCGGTGAAGCGTGTGTGATGTCGGAGATGTCTATTCGGTTCGCATGTCCAGCGGGGTTTCAACCTTCGATGGTTGAATGCGAGCGGCTCGCCCAGCTTGGTCCGGGGGAGGTCATTTCGACTGATGATCCTGTCGAAGCGGCGACGAATGCTGATGCCGTTCACACCGACACCTGGGTGTCGATGGGGCAGGAAGATGAGGTCGAAGAGCGTCGCCGCATCTTCGCTCCCTACAGCGTCACTGATGAATTGATGTCGGTAGCGGCAAGTGGGGCCATCTTCATGCACTGTCTTCCTGCGTATCGCGGGTACGAAGTGGCTGCCTCGGTGATCGACGGACCTGCATCGAGGGTTGTTCGGCAGGGTCACGATCGTTTACATGCGGCTCGTGGAGCGCTCGCATTTCTTGGAGGTGTTCGTTGAGTGTGAAGACCCGCCGCCAACAGCTGATCTCTCGGTTTATTGAGCAGCAAGAAGTTGTGAACCAGGCGCAGCTCGTCGAGTTGTTGCTGGCCGAGCAGGTGTCGGCGACCCAGGCCACGGTGTCCCGCGATCTTGACGATCTTGGGGCAATCAAGGTGAGGACGGCACTGGGTTCCTCGGTGTACGCGCTGCCTGAGTTCGCTCCCGATCGTGTCGCTCCGTTAGATCAACTCCGTCGAGTCATGGGCGAATGGGTCGGT
>JBMTDQ010000137.1:0-2568 GCA_049432165.1 Ilumatobacteraceae bacterium | reverse complement strand
ACTCGCCGCGAAGGTATAGGAGAACGCGTATCCCTGCTCGCCAAGCGCAGGAGGCGACTGGGCAGTAAACACCGGCAGTGATGTGACCACTTCTGACGTAGATGACACCGCCGCACTGCTCGTGCCAAACGAGTTGGTTGCCGTGACGCTCAATCGCAGACAGTTGCCCGCATCAGCGCTGACGATGGTGTAGTTGAGCGAACTCTTCGTCGACCCAGGGGCATCGGCCCAATCTCCCGTGCAACCAGTTTGAGACTGCCAGAGATAGGTGTAGCCCGAAATCGAATACCCGTCGGGAGTGTTCCAATTCCCTTGTGAACCCGTGAGCACTTCGGCCGTATCGGCGTTGTATGCGGCAGTCCCCGTGAAGGATGGGAGATCGGCACCACCGTTGTTCCACGGAGCTCCTGCAACCAAGATGCTGTTGGAAGCAGATGAGGACGAGCCGGATGAGCCGTTGTAGGCGCTCACCGTGCACGTGTAGTTCTTTCCAGGTGACGCGGAAGTGACGGTAATGGGTGACGTCGTCCCTGTGGCAGTGCGCGTGGTGCCTCCATTGCTGCTTGTGCACGAGGCGTCGTATCGAGAAACTGCTGGAACCGCATTCGTTAGTGGTGTGAACGGAACTGAGATCGACTGGCTTGCGCCTTCTGAGATCGTTCCGATTGTCGGGGCATTTGGAGCCGACAAGGTGACGGAGAAAATGACTGCACCTGAATATCCGTCGGAGATCGCGTTGCAGTCTGGATTTTTCCCAGTGCCTCCTCGTCCGTAATCTCCGTAGCCGGTGGTGCCGCCACCCGTATTCCACGAAACTGTATCTGTGTAGCCACCAGCTCCTCCAGAAGCGGAATAGCCGGCAGCAGTTGTCGTGCCGCCGTTTTCTCCAGCTGTAGCGCAAGCAGTCCCAGCAGATCCTTCGCCACCACGACCGATGCTGATCGTGACAAATTCCGTTGTCACGCCAAGATAGGTGTTCACGCTGCCTGCGCTACCTCCCGCTCCGTATTGACCCGAGGCGCCACCGCCGCCGCCGCCACCACCGCCGATCAGAATCAGCTTGTAACCCTTCCGCCATACTGCAGCAGGTACCTGCATCGAGGTGCTGTAAGCCCATGTTTGTGTGCATGTCGGGGGGCTACCCGACACGAACGTCCATCCGGAGTACGAAGTTGGGCAGTCGGACGATGTGTAGGCATTCGTCTTTCGCACGTTGGCTGGGAAGGTTCCGGTGGCAATGAGGACGGTCCCGGCGAGCAGGGCTATAGCCCAGACAATACGTATAGTACGCCCCACACGAAAAGTATGTCAGAAGGGGTAACAACCAAAAAATCGGTGAGTTGGGCCCCTTGAGGGTCAGTTCGGTGGGAACAGCATGTCGATCATCTTGACCAAGAGCCCGTTCCAGGCTTCTTGGGTCGGTCCCTCGTTTCCGAGGTACCAGAGATGATTTGAGCCCAGAGCGATTGCGGTGATGGCTGCGGCGACCGCAGCCGGGTCGACATCGCCGCGCAAAATGCCTCGTTGCTGGGCTTTGGTGGCGATGCCAGTCAGATACTGCTGGTGGCTTCGCTGGATTTCTGTCATTAATTCTTGGACCTCTGGGTCACGGCGGGCCGTGGCCAGGAGTTCCCATCGCTGCCAGCGAGACTCCACTTCTGTGGCATCAAAAGGGTTGGCGAGTGCCCCTGCGACCGTGAGGAGGTATTCATCTCGGCTGATGGCGGCGTCAACGGCGCGATCCACTAATTGGAGCTGCCTTTCGGCGATTCGGCGGAGCTGTTCGAGCATGGCGGCGCGGATGAGGCCCTGGCGATCCTGGAAGTGCCAGTACAGGGAGCCCTTGGTTACTCCGACTTTCTCGCACACATCCTCGATCCGGAGGGCATCGATGCCGTGCTCGGCAATGATCTGCAAGGCGGCATCCAGCAACTCTTCCCGCGAGTCAGCCTTTCGCGAACGACCCTTACCTGACGACCGTGGACTCTTTCCTTGCACCGCGACAAGTATACGTGTCAGGGAGGGGCGATAACCTGAGAGCAACAAGGGCGGTTAGCTCAGTCGGAAGAGCGCCACGTTCACATCGTGGAAGTCATGGGATCGAGGCCCATATCGCCCACGAGAGATACTCTTGGTCTGTGACCAAGAGTTGCGAGCGGCCCGGATGTTCCTTGCCTGGGGTCGTCGCCTCCTCCTTCGAGCGCTCGACCCTCACTGTCGTGCTGACGCACTACGTCGGTGAGGTCGAGGAAGGTTCCTTCAACGTGATGTGCACTAAGCACGCCGACGCCTTGACCGTTCCCCGTGGCTGGACGATCGACGATCGTCGCGAGGATCCGCCCCGTTTGTTTGCGGCCCCCGAGAAGAAGCCAGCTAAAAAGCAGGAGTCCAAGGATCAGACGACGTCGCTGGCACGACGCCGCAAGGCCCGCACGACGCAATCACCAAAACTCTTCGATCAGTTTGCGCTCGTCACGAAGATCGAGCAACCGTCGCCACCAGTTGAAGAGATTTCACATCGCGTCGAGCTGGTGATCGAAGAGCCCGTTGTCGAAGCAGTCGTCGAAG
>JBMTDQ010000136.1:0-2597 GCA_049432165.1 Ilumatobacteraceae bacterium | reverse complement strand
AGAGCGCATCCCTGATAAGGATGAGGTCACAAGTTCGATTCTTGTTAGCCCCACGGAGGTTCCTGCGATGAATTTCATTCGCCGTGTGTTCATGGTGTTGGGGATCGCGGGTATTGCTGCAGCGATCTTGCGGGTGAAAGGCAAATCCGAGATCTCCACTCGCCGTGGCGGATGGCGACAGGTCAACCCACCGATCAGCGAATGACCCTTTGACTCGATTGAGTAACACGTGAACCCAGTTCGTATTGGCGTTGTTGGTTCCGGGGTGACTGGCACTCGAGTTGTGGCACAGTTAGTGACCCTCACTGGGTCGACCATTGCGGTTACGGACTCCAATCTCTTGAAAGCACAGCAACTCGCGTCTCTGTATCGAAAGGACGGAGTCGCCATCGAGGTGGTTGATGACCACGAGTTGACTCAGAGCAAAGTTGTCGTACTTGCCTGTTTGAAGCCGCACGTTGCATTAACGAAACGTTTGTTGGGTGTCGGGGTGAACGTCGTTTCGATGTCAGATGATCTTGGCGACACGATGCAACTCCTTCAACTTCACGACGAAGCACGACGCAACAACAGCACGCTCGTTGTTGGTGCAGCCGCATCCCCGGGACTCACAGGCCTCTTGATACATCACGCCATTCGCAACTTCGATTCGATCGACGAGGCCCACATCGCACTGCACGGAACCGGCGGTCCGAATTGTGCCCACCAGCACCACGATGCGCTCGCTGGCCAATCGATTGGATGGCACGACGGAGATTGGCTCCGCCGCCCAGCTGGCAGCGGGCGTGAATTGTGCTGGTTCCCGGAACCTGTTGGCGCATATGACTGTTATCGCGCGGAGATGACGGATCCGGTGTTGCTGAAGCACGCGTTGCCACAGCTTCAACGAATCACTGCCCGTATGTCGGCAACTCGACGGGATCGATTCACCGCACGACTTCCAATGATGTCCCCGCCTCACGCAGAAGGCGGTATGGGGAGTGTTCGCGTTGAGGTTCGAGGTTGGAAGTCGGGCTCTCGGGCCGTGGAGATCGTCGGAGTGGCCGAACGCGTGGCACAAATTGCAGGCGTGGTCGCAGGTTCGGTTGCACACGAGATCGCAACTGGCGGAATCGCAGAAACAGGCGTTGTGGTTCTTGGTTCGGCGAGCGTTCCGAATGAGCGATTGTTGACAACTGTTCAACGATCAGGAATTCAGCTTCACGAATTCGTCGGGAGCTGAAGATGCTTCTGCAGGGCACCCGAAAGTAGATTTTCCTCGTGGGACAAAGTCATCCAAAAGTTGGTTCGGATGTCCACGATGCGGTTGCTGAACAACTCAGAGCCCGCCAGCAGAGATACACGGCCTTACGGAGAAAGCTCGTGGAGACGCTTGGTGGCGCAAGTGATCCGCTGACAATTAATGATCTGCAGCGTGCAGCGAAGGGCGTTGCGTTGAGTTCTCTGTACCGAAACCTCGCCATCCTGGAAGAGTGTGCGGTGGTGTCGCGGATCATGACCTCGAACGGATCCGCCATTTTTGAGTTGTCAGAAACCCATTCTGAGCACCATCATCACCTGGTGTGCGCAGAATGTGGAGTTGTTCGCGACATCGTGGTCCCCGAGTCGATTGAACACGGGCTCGACCAGCAACTGGTGAAGTTGGCACGAAAGGAAGGCTTTTCGTTTCAACATCATCAGCTGGACGTGATCGGATTGTGTGGGAAGTGCTCATGAAGCGGCGCCACACACACCATGAATTGCCGTGGCTTCCCCCAGCCGAACTCGTTTCGGTTGCAGGACGGGGAGAGTTCTTCGTTCGTCGTTTCGTTCACCCCAACCCTGGTGCACCGACACTTCTCCTGCTTCACGGCTGGACTGGAACAGGAGACATCAACTTCTTTTCTGCATACGAGCAACTCGCGGAGAAGTACTCGTTCATCGTGCTTGACCATCGCGGGCACGGGCGTGGGCTGCGACCGGCCGAACGATTCCAACTCGAGGACTGCGCAGACGATGCAGCAGCGATTTTGCGCGAGATCGGCGTGCCCTCGGCGACGGTTGTTGGTTATTCGATGGGTGGACCGATCAGCATGTTGTTGTGGAAGCGCCATCGGGCGCTCGTGAACTCGATGGTGTTGTGCGCGACGGCGCTGGAATGGAACGGAACCAAGGCGGAACGTCGCCGATGGAAGACCTCCCGCGTCATCTCGCCGATCATTCGGTTGCTGTCGACGCCGAAGATCATCGAACGAGTCGTGCATCGAGCCATTCCGAGGAATTCGGGCATGCATCGACACGTCTCTTGGATCGTGAGCGAAATCAGGCGTAACGATTCCTGGGTGATGCGCGAGGCGGGTCGAGCACTCTCTCGCTACAGCGCGGTCGACTGGGCATCACAAGTCGATGTGCCGACGGCGAGTGTCGTGACTACTTCCGATGTGCTGGTGCCACCACTTAAGCAGCATCACCTGGCCGAGGCAGTGAGAGCACACGTCGTCCCGCTTGACGGAGACCACTTGGCGATGTGGGGAGTTCCCGATCGGTGGGCGACCGCGATTCGAATCGCAGTCGATTACGTCACGACTTCTGGTCGTTAAGCCGACGCAAGACGTCGT
>JBMTDQ010000135.1:0-2672 GCA_049432165.1 Ilumatobacteraceae bacterium | reverse complement strand
CGCCCCGGTAGCCTCGGAACTTGCCTACGCCGACACCCGAGAGCACCACGTCAGTCCGGAATCGGTTGATCCCGACACGGGCTACTTTTTGGAAAAACTCCTTGCTCACGACCGCCAAGGCTTCCTCTGGCAGAAACTCCGTGCACCGCGGAGTTACGACTACCAGAAGACGGAAAACAAGTCCTACAACGAGCGGTATCGCATGCCGCAGTTCCCGTTCAGCGCAGAACAGCGTGAATCTGTGATGACGTTTGTGCTGGGACTGGTTGCCGAACCACCATCAGAGGAGTTTCTCCATCGTCCGAATCCTCGAGATCAGGCCCGGCTCGATGGGAAGGTGGTGCTTGAGCAGTTCAACTGCGGCGGCTGCCATGTATTGGAAACTGAGCGGTGGGACATCCGCTACAACCCAGATTCAATCAGCGATCCTCCCGTTGTTCCTGATTACGCATTCCTGCAACCGCACTTCTCGCAGGACGAGTTGACCAGTTCGCTGGTGACCGACGTCCAAGGCAGGCGATTTGCTTCGCTGCATGGGCTGTCGGTGCTCGATTCGGAGACCGGTGAACCGCAACTGGTCGATCAGGATTTCATCCCGATCGCGCGAGAAGACGCGGAAGAAGATCCAGAAATCATCCCGCATCGTGCTTTGATGCTGTATCGGGACGCGATCATCAATGGCGAGCCGTGGGCAGTTGGTTCACAAAACATCTTCGTGCCGGAGGATGCACTCGAAGCAGGGAAGATGTATCCCGCACGCGGCGGAGATCTGGCTCGCCTATTGTTCCCTGTCGTCATCGAAGACGAGATGGAGATCAACCCCAACGTCAAGGCTGACGACGCATGGGGTTGGCTCCCTCCGCCGCTCGTTGGGGAGGGCAAGAAGGTACAGTCGAGTTGGCTTCACACCTTCCTGCTGGCACCCGAGCCGATTCGGCCTGCCGCAGTCCTGAGGATGCCGAAGTTCAATCTGTCTGCCGAACAGGCATCAGCGCTTGTGAACTACTTTGCTGCCGTCGATGGTGCTGACTTCCCCTACGACTACGACCCGCGGTACGAGTCGAGCACGCTCACCGAGCGAGAGAAGGTCTACCCAGAGCACCTCACGGACGCGATGAAGATCGTCACCAATGGCAACTACTGCGTGAAGTGCCACCTTGTTGGTGACTACGCTCCTCCCGGCAACCCCAAAGCTTTGGCACCGCAGCTGTCGGTTGTCCGGCAGCGGCTCCGACCGGATTACGTGCATGGCTGGATTGGCAACCCCAAACGGTTCCTGCCCTACACCGGCATGCCGGTGAACATCCCGTTTGATAAGCCTGTCAGCCAAGATCTGTACCACGGCACGAGCGAGGAACAGCTCGATGCCCTGACCGATCTGCTGATGAACTACGACATTTTCACCGGACGCAGCATGTCGCTCGACGCCTTCCTGCAGCCCGTGGGAGAGACACACCAAACGGAAGATTCGGCACGTTCGTTCGCACCGCCAGCTCCGAGCGAGCCAGCACTTGGCGACTCGGCTGCAGTATCACCACGAACCGTCGGAATCGATGCACCCCCTGAGAAGTGAATGGAGGCGTGCGAGGCGGAAAAGTCATGACGAACACCGCTAGCTGCCTACGATGACAGAGAGACGAAAACCCGCCCCCATGTACTGGAGTTCCTTCATGCCCACCTTCGCTCCGCGCAACGTCGGACTCGCCGTAGCCGCCGCTCTCCTGCTCACACCCGCCAGCCTGGTTGCTGCTGAGTGGGGCACACTCACCGGTCGGTTCGTGTACGGGGGCGACGCTCCGGCCGCTGCCAAACTCACGATCGACAAAGACGTCGACGTCTGCAGCAAGTTTGGACTCGTCAATGAAGATCTCGTTGTTGGGGAGGGTAAGGGTGTTGCCAATATCGTGATCTTCGTTCGCGACAAGGACGTGGACGTGCATCCCGACCTGAAGGCAACCGAACCCGTCGTGCTTGATAACCTCGGCTGCCGCTTTTCGCCTCACGTCGTGTTTTTGCAGACGGGACCTGATCATCAAGAACTCCGACCCCGTTGGACACAACAGCAACGTGGCAACGCTGAAGAACCCTGCGTCCAATACGCTGATCCCTGCTGGCGGCGAGACCAAGGTGAGCTTCCGCTCGGACGAAGCCGTTCCGGCTGCAGTGACCTGCAACATTCATCCCTGGATGAAAGGTTGGGTGGTCGTTCGCGACAACCCCTACGCCGCCGTCACTGGAGAAGATGGGAGTTTCACGATTGAGAACCTGCCCGCCGGCAAGTTGGAACTTCAACTCTGGCACGAGAAGGCTGGATATCTCGACACGATTGTGATCAATGGCAAGAAGGAGAGCGTCAAGCGTGGCCGGATGGAGGTCGACATCAAGGCCGCCGGCACCGATCTCGGCGAGATGGTTCTCGACGCTTCGGTCTTTAAGTAAACATCAATCGAGCGTCTTTTGTCGTGAAGAACGTCCCGTTGATTCAAAAGGAACCCTGCGTGCGGAACATGCGTTTCACCTCACACAAGCGGTCGCTTCTCACCCGCGTCGTGGCCCAGGCGTCGTTGGCTGCGGTCATCGTCACGAACTTCGCTGCCTGTGGCCAAAGTCGACTCGCTGCGCCCAAGCCGGATAGCGAAGCCGCCGCCGTGCTCCGGCAAACTCTGTCCAGC
>JBMTDQ010000134.1:0-2712 GCA_049432165.1 Ilumatobacteraceae bacterium | reverse complement strand
ATATTGAGTCAACTCCGTTGACGAGATCGAGCCATCACGCTGCCGAGTCGGTCGCTGCCGTTCAGGTTTCATTGGGTCGCACTTCGACATTGCCCTCGAGCCATGTTTGACTAGAGGAATGGCGACAATGCTGACATCGATTGGAGAGTACGAGCGTCGAATTTCCAAGGTGCGAAGCGCCATGGAGGCGCAGGGCATTGACACCGTGCTGCTCTCGGTTGGTCATGATCTTCCGTATCTCACCGGTTACACCGCAATGCCGCTGGAGCGTCTCACCATGTTGGCCCTCCACCGTGGCGGGACTCCGCTGTTGTTCGTACCCCGTCTTGAGGCGCCTCGTATTGCGGAGATGCCGGGACTCTTCGAAATTGTTCCGTGGGATGAAACGGTTGAACCGCTGGATCTTGTTGCCGCGGCCTGTTCGGGGAGTTCAACCATCGCCATTGGTGATCAGACCTGGGCACGATTCCTCGTTGGGTTGAGTCATCGACTGCCGGGCGTGCGGTGGGAGCGTGCTGTCGACGTAGTGGGAGATTTGCGAATGAGGAAGTCCTCTGCGGAAGTTGAGGCATTGCGTGCTGCTGCAGAAGCGGTTGATGCGATCGCAGCTGAACTTCAGTCTGGGCAGATTCCGTTGATCGGACGGACCGAGGCAGAGGTTTCTGCCGACCTTTCGCAACGAATCCTGGCGCGAGGTCATCAGAAGGTCAACTTCGCGATCGTCGCAGCCGGGGAGAACGCTGCAAGTCCACACCATCATCCGGGTAGCCGTGTTATTCAGCCCGACGAAGTCGTGCTCTGTGACTTCGGTGGAACGATGAGCGGTTATTGCTCGGATATCACCCGTTGCGTTGTCACGGGCGAAATCCCTTCAGAGGTTGCCGCTGCTTACGAAGTGCTGATGGCTGCTCAGTCGGCTGGTGTCGCTGCAGGCCAAATTGGCATTCGCTGTGAAGAAGTTGATTCGACCACCAGACAGATCATCACTGAAGGTGGCTACGGCGAATATTTCGTACACCGCACCGGGCATGGCATTGGAATGGAAGAGCACGAGGACCCATACATGGTGTCTGGTGACGTTCGCCTGATTGAGGAGGGCTTCGCCTACAGCGTTGAGCCCGGGATCTACATTCCCAACAAGTGGGGATTACGCCTCGAAGACATTGTCGTGGCAACCGCTGAGGGGCCTCTTAGCCTGAATCAGGCTGATCACAACCTGCATTCAGTTTCAGCGTGATCTAGGTGCCACCGATCGCAAAGAGTGTTTGATCCACTTCGTTCGAATAATCCGTGAGTTCAATGAGAAGGTCAGGACCGGCATAGTGCGCGAGCACCCCGTCTTGCGTTACGCAGTACACCTTTGTGCCACCGACGACCGGCACGGAGACGCAATTTGTATCGATACCTGCAAACTCTGCCACATATTGCTCGGTGGGGCCGATGTTTCGGCTGGCATCGGTTCGAAGCCGTTGCGCAGTTGCGCGTGACCAGAATTGGTGAGTGACCTGGACATCACTCACCTTCGTATCATCCAAGCCCTTCGTACATGTTGAGTTCGACAGTGTGCACGTTCGGGTATTGCCAGTTTCAACGAGATAGCGGATGTCGCCGATGGTGATTGAACGCTCCCGTTGTTTCTGCGTGACAGATGCGTTAACGGTGATGTTGCCGTAGTTCACCGTGATTCTGTAGCTCGCCGTAAATTCAGCGGCGTCTGCAAGCTCGAATGCATCGAGTACTGCCACGATCCCTGCATCGTTGACGGGAACATCGGCAACAAGAGTTGGTCGAGGGCCAGTGGCGCACGCTGATAACACTGCTGCGTTAGCAAGAAGAAGGACAAGGATTCTGGTCCGCATGTTGAAATCAGGCTAGGGGCTGGCGATCTGAACCCGATGTCCGAGAAGAACGGGATACCCTGCCTCCGGTGAACACGGCGCCGATCACCCTTGAGGCATCCACATTCTTGTTGCAGTGGGTGACGGGTGGAATGCTTCTTGGCTGGGTGACCACGCGCCGGCGCGAGGTGAGTCTCGGCTACGGATGGATGCTTCGACTTTCATACGGTCCACTTGCAGTTGGAGCGGTAATCGCAGGGTTCCGCTACGGATCGAATGTCGTGCGCGATACGGCCAGCACTGTTGTTGCGTTGATGATTTTCGCTGCGTTTGCGTCCTCGGTGATACGACGTTCGGTTGGCGTGAGCGGTGCTCAAATCGAGCACGATCGCAGATCTGTGCGGGTGGCGGCGATGACGGGGATTGAGCGTCAATCAGCCCGATCTGTCGATGGAAAAGAGTTCAACCCGATTCTTGATCTTTTTCCGGTTGTCGTTGGATTGATTGGGCTTATTAGTGCAGGAATCTCTGCGGCAAATAGCGGCGTATGGACCGATGTCGTATCGGTGCTGCGTCTTATTGTGGGCGCAATCTTTCTTGGGGCAGTTACGAATGCAATGTTGCTTGGACACTGGTATCTAGTGCAGCCGGGGCTTCCTCGCCGTCATCTCAACGAACTGGTGGACCTGCTTGGCAAAGTATGGCCATTTGAGGTGGCGTTGCTGCTTGTGCCAACCGGAATGGTGAGTGTTCTCAACGGAACAATTGATGATGGTTGGGGAGGGGTGCTGGGATGGTTTTGGGTTGCGTGTGCTGTCACCACAATCATCCTGGTTTTCGTCACGAAAGCCGCGCTGAAGGAGCGCCAGTACTC
>JBMTDQ010000133.1:0-2806 GCA_049432165.1 Ilumatobacteraceae bacterium | reverse complement strand
TACTCTTGCGCTGAGCTACGGTGGCCGGCAGGACATCGCCCGGGCGGTACAGATGATTGCCTTTGATGTGCGTCGCGGCAAGCTCTCGCCGGAGGATCTCACCGAGGAAGCCATTGCCTCGCGTCTGCAAACGGCGTCGATGCCGGATCCAGACTTGGTGATCCGCACCAGTGGCGAGATGCGCCTGAGCAATTTCCTGCTCTGGGAGGCCGCCTACACTGAGATCTATGTTACCGACCAACTCTGGCCGGATTTTCGCCGCAGCGAGTTCATGCATGCCATTGCCGACTTTGCCTGTCGCGAGCGTCGTTTTGGAAAAACGAGTGCCCAAATTGCCCAGGCCCCCTCACCGGATATGTCGACCCTTCAACGGATTCTGCATGCGTTTCGGTAAGGGGCTTGCCGTTCTTGTGGTGATGCTGTTCAGTGTGGCAGCTGTTGTCGGTCAGCCGCAGCAGCGCCTACCTATCATAGCCGGTATCACGGTAGACGGTCTTACCCAAGGCGAGGATGCCGAGACGGTGGTGGCCTACTCCGGCTTGCGCGTGGGGCAGGAAGCAAAGCCGGACGATCTCGTCACAGCCATTCGAAATCTGTGGAATCGCCGAACGTTTAGCGACGTCCAGATTGTCAAAGAGCGCGAAACCGCACTTGGAGTGTTCCTGGTGATCAAGGTGCAGCCTGCACCTCGGTTGCGGAACCTGATCATCGAGGGTAACGATGACCTCTCTACGGACGACATCCTCAAGGCCATCGACAAGCGCACGGGTGATATCATGTCGGCCTACGATGAGTACGACACTCGTCTGCGCGTGAAAAACCTGTACCGGAAAGAGGGGATGCTCTTCGCTCGGATCGAGAGCGAATTAGTCCCGACGGACTCGATGAATGCCTTCGACCTGCGGATGACCATCGATGAGGGTGTGGAGTACTCGGTGTCTTCGATCGAGTTCGAGGGCAATCAAATGTTCACCAGCGATGAGCTGGCGGCTGCCTTCGGCGAGACCAAGACGAAGGAATGGTACGAGTTCTGGTCGTCGAACGACTACGATGCCGAGAAGTACGAAGCCGACAAGAAATTGCTGGAGCAGTGGTTCCTCGAAAAGGGCCTGCTGGATGCTGAAATCCTAGGTGATACGGTGGTCTTCGACGACGTCAATGAGACCGTCACCCTGCGCATACGTATTCACGAAGGGCCTCAAGTCTACCTGCGATCAGTCACGTTTGAAGGCAATACGGTGTATCCGTCGGAGATCCTCAAGCTGCGTCTTGGAGTGAATCCTGGAGAGCTCTACAATGGCAAGGTGATCTCCCAGAACCTGTCCATGAACGAAACGCAGACCGACGTTGCCTCGCTCTACAACGACAACGGCTACCTGTCTGTGCGTCTGGAACCTGATCTGCGACGCGTGGCAGACGACTCGGTTGACCTCGTTATTCGTGTGCTGGAAGGTGATCGATTCAACATTCGCAAGATCTCGATCGCTGGAAACACGAAGACGCGCGACCGTGTGATTCGTCGAGAGTTGTTCACTCGTCCAGGTGATTACTTCAACCGAGCAGCCATCATTCGATCGCTGAAGGGTCTGGGCATCCTCAACTACTTCAACCCCGAGAACCTCCAACCTCAGGTGATCCCAGTCGATAACACCAATGTGGACGTGGTGTACACCGTCGAGGAGCGCTCAACCGATACCTTCAACGCCTCGATCGGCTTTGCTGGTGTATTCGGTTTGACGGGATCGGTGGGCGTTACCCTCAACAACTTCGACATCACGGAGCCGCTTCGTGGCGGTGCCGGGCAGATCCTTGCGTTTCAGTGGGAGTTCGGTCAAGCCTCGCGGTTGCAGACCTTCCAACTCTCGTTTACCGAGCCGTGGCTGTTTGGTGAACCAACGACCGTTGGCTTCAACATCTTTGATACACAGCAGAACTTCAACATCAGTTTGCGCCGCACCGGCGCACAGATCAACGTCGGACGACGCTTCCGCTTTCCGGACGACTTCTTCCGTGGCGACTGGAGCTTGGGCTTCGAGCGCATCGAGAGCAATACGGCGTCGATCTTCTCGAGGGCTGGAACCAATACGGCCCTGACCGTCTCGCAGACGATTTCCCGTACATCGTACGACAACATGATCTTCCCAACGTCAGGTTCACGCTTCGCGTTGAGTCTGCGCGGAACAACCGGTTTCCTCGGAATCGGTACGACGGACTTCGGCAAGGTGAACTTCAACTTCGACATCGTCAACCCGCTATTGAGCATCAATGGTAATCCACGTCTGGTGCTGTACTTGGGCTCGCAGATGGGCTACGTTGATGGATTTGCCAACGATACCACCATCCCTCCTCAGGAACTCTTCTACATGGGTGGTAACGGCTTGGGTGGCTTTGCCTTGACTCCCTTGCGGGGCTATCGCGACAACTCCATCGGCCCCTTGGCACCGAATGGCCAGAACCTCGGTGGCAGGATCATGACCCGGTTTGTTGCCGAGTTCCGCTTTGCCCTGTCGCTCAATCCCATCCCGATCTATTTACTTAGTTTCGCCGAGGCGGGGAACGTGTGGGCCAATATCCGTACGGTAGACCCCTTCGCGTTGAATCGAGCCGCCGGTGTGGGTTTGCGACTGTTGCTGAATCCGATCGGTTTGATCGGTTTCGACGTTGGATACGGCTTCGATCCGGATCCACTCACCGGCGTAACGTCCGGCTGGCAGTTCCACTTCCAGTTTGGTAGGTAACGTCGCGTTTACTGCGATAACACTCCATCATTCTCAACTTTTTCTTCAGGTTCAATCGTATGATTCGC
>JBMTDQ010000132.1:0-2845 GCA_049432165.1 Ilumatobacteraceae bacterium | reverse complement strand
TCGTGAGGGTGGTCGGACCGTTGGTGCGGGCCGCGTCACCAAAATCATTAAGTGACGTCCCTTACGTCACGAACGAAAGCAGATTGATATGGCTCAAAACATTCGCATCCGGCTGAAAGCCTTTGATCATGAGATCATTGACCAGTCGACGAAGAAGATTGTCGAAACGGTAAACCGCACTGACGCAAATGTCCGTGGACCGATCCCGTTGCCAACCGACAAGCATCGTTACACCGTCATTCGTGGACCTCACGTCGACAAAGACTCTCGCGAGCACTTTGAGATGCGAATCCACAAACGGCTCATCGATATCGTCAACCCAAATGCAAAGACCATCGATTCGCTTCAGCGAATCGAGCTTCCTGCGGGTGTCGATATCGAAATTAAAATTCAGAATTCCTGAACGCGCTTGATTTTCTCGCTGGAGGCGTTACTCTTCGCCTCCAGTGAATGCGCCCAATGGCTCCGAAGAAAAGGTGACCGTAGCGGTATCGCTGCGTGGCATCTCCAAACTGTTTGATGATGTCACCGCAGTTGACAGCGTTGATCTTGACATTGATGATGGCGAGTTCTTCGCGCTGCTCGGTCCATCGGGCTGCGGGAAGACCACGACGCTGCGAATGATTGCGGGTCTTGAGATTCCGTCCTCGGGGAGTCTTCAGATCTTTGGTGATGAAGTTGGGTCGTTGCCACCAAATAAACGGCCGGTCAACACGGTGTTTCAGAATTACGCCCTCTTCCCGCACATGAGCGTGGCAGACAACGTTGCCTTTGGCTTGCGGATGCGCAAAGTTGATAAGTCTGAGATCGCTGATCGAGTTCAACAAGCAATTGCTCTGGTGCGGATGTCAGGGATGGAGAACCGCCGCCCGAGTCAACTTTCTGGTGGACAGCAGCAGCGTGTCGCTTTGGCCCGGGCATTGGTGAATCGTCCGAAGGTCTTACTTCTCGACGAGCCACTTGCTGCTCTCGATCTCAAGCTCCGCCAAGAGATGCAATTCGAACTCAAGCAGTTACAGCGCGAGGTTGGCATCACATTTGTGTTCGTCACTCACGACCAAGAAGAGGCGCTGGCGCTTTCCGACCGGATTGGCGTAATGAATGATGGCCGCTTGCTGCAGGTCGGAACACCTGAAGAGATGTATGACGCTCCGGCCGATCGATTTGTCGCCGATTTCATTGGGCGCTCAAACTTTTTAAAGGGAACCCTGGAAAGCCCCGAGGTCGTGTGTCTCGCCAATGGTCAGCGAATCAGAGTGCCCTTAGTCGACGCTGTGACAGTCGGAGACGATGTCCAGGTGAGCTTGCGACCAGAACGTGTCATGATCTGCGATGTCGACACGGCACCAGAAGGGGTGGCCCGGCTTTCAGGAATCGTTGAGAACGAGACCTTCCTTGGCAACAGTGTGATCTATCGAGTCGCTCTCGACTGGATGACAGTCGAAGTCGAAACCGACCATCGACCTGATGTCGAACGACATCATGCAGGCGAACATGTTGATCTGTGGTGGAGAGACGATGCAGTGGCGGTGGTAAGGCCGTGAGCGTTGGCATCGCTGAAGCCAAACGTGACCGCAGCGAACGTCGACGTGGGTTGCTACTTGCGCTGCCGTCATTCGCCTACATGATTCTGTTTTTTGCTGTTCCTCTCATCATCGTTCTTGTGTATAGCTTTGCGACTCGTACGAGTACGGGGTCGACGTCGTTATCGGACTGGAACCTTGACGCTTACCGGAAACTCGGTGAGCCAATTGTGCGAAACGTCGTCTTGAGGTCAGTTGTGTTGGCACTGGTCACGACAGCGATCTGTTTACTTGTTGCCTACCCATTTGCCTGGTTCTGTGCTCATCAGCGTCCAGTTGTTCGAAACATGATGCTCGTTGCGGTCATGATCCCGTTTTGGACAAATTTCCTTGTTCGCAACTATGCATGGAGACTCCTACTTTCAAGTGGAGGACCTATCTCGTCGTTTACTGAGGCAATTGGGCTTGGTGAAACAAATATTCTCTTCACCAAGACAGCTGTCGTAATCGGCCTCGTCTACGCCTACCTGCCGTTCATGATTTTGCCGCTGTTCGCCTCGATTGACCGTCTTGATCGACGGCTCGTTGAGGCGGGTCGAGATTTGTATGGTTCTGGATCACAGACATTCAGAAGAATTGTGTTGCCGCTCACCATGCCGGGCGTGATTGCAGGATCAATTCTGGTGTTTGTTCCTTCGATGGGGGCGTACGTCACGCCTGAATTGCTCGGTGGTGGCAAGGAGACCTTGCTCGGGTCGTACATCGTCACGCAGTTTCTCACCGCACGAAACTGGCCAGTTGGCGCATCGCTGTCGTTCGTCCTGATGGCGGTCATGTTGGTGTCGACGATCATCTACTTCAGATCTGGCGGGAAAAACCTATGAGTCAGGCAACGAATCGCAGGCTGCCGATCTGGGCCCTTCGCCTCAACGGCTCTGCTGTTCTGCTGTTCTTATATGCACCAATCATTTTGTTGCTGGTGTTCTCATTTTCGGCGAGCCGGATCCCCGGGCAGTGGGGTGGGTTTACCACCGAGTGGTACGCAACACTGTTCGATGACAGCCGGTTACAGCGAACTATTTCGGTCTCGGTCAGAGTTGCACTGATCTCAACAGTGATCGCAACGGTGTTAGGGACGATGTCGGCGCTCGCGCTTGAGCGTTTCAAGTTCAGAGGTCGCCGCGTCTTTGACGCCTTGCTCTATCTGCCAATCATCATCCCTGATGTGACGATGGCGGTGATGATGTTGATGTTTTTCTCCCAGTCGTTCAACCTTGTTGAGGCGGTGTTCGGTATCGCGATAACGAAAGGATTCGCGACCG
>JBMTDQ010000131.1:0-3042 GCA_049432165.1 Ilumatobacteraceae bacterium | reverse complement strand
TGCGATGACCCGCCAATCCAGTCGATTCGGGTAACTGCGGTGTGTTCTGCACGTTTCGGGTCACCGACCAACGCCTTGTCGTGCACAAGCGCTTTCGTGGTTGACGGTTGTTCCAGGTACACCCAGGTGAAGTTTCGATGCTGCCCAAGATTCTCAAGTCGCTTGCGGTATGCGTCTTGGTCGCTCTCGCTGAGGTACGACAGCACCCATGAGTTGATGATGGTGAGGTGTTCATCGTCGAATGACGCAACCTCATCGAGTGCTGAGAGCGCATCTGCCGTGCGTAGGTCGATGGGATGGCTCTTCGCCCAGTCGATCGCTGAGGCGAGCCGGCTGATGCGATCCATCTGATCAGGCCACACGCATGCGAGAAGCCACGATGCGTCGTCACCGTGCACATCAATTGGCAAAGGGTCGTATCCGATGCGCCGCGTGAATCTGCCGATCTCAACTCCTGGCTGCTGTTCTGCTCGCACGCTGCACTGCAGTGATGGGGCGTTGAGGTTGCCGGCTGTTGTTGTCCACTGTCCGTTCTCTGCGGTGTAGGTGCAGTGGTATGCATCAAGGTGCAGGTTGAGTCCGGCAGAGCATCCGATGTCGATGAGTGTCGAATCGGGTGTGACCGGGTGATGGGCAAGCGCTAGCCGCAGAATTGCCGAACGTGAAACGTCATTTGTTTGGGTGTGGCGAGTGCTGATGAGAGCGGCGATCTCTTGGCTGAACTCTCCGCAGAAATCGTCGAGGTCGCGCAGTAAATCTGCGACTTGTGCTCCCCGTTGATGGGCTTGTCCGGTGACCGATGGAAATCGTTGAGCAAGCGGGGAGTTTGGATGTTGAAGTACGAGATGGTGAACTGCTGCCAGAAAGAGCACCGGTCGTCGTTGTGGGAGGGGAGCGTTGTTGAGCAATTGGCGGATATGCGATCGTGGGTCCTTGGCAATCGCTTCCGACATGTCGGCGTAGAGCGGAGCGCGTGAGCCGGTGGTTGCTGCGAACTCTCGGAACAACTCTGCGAGATGGTGATCGCTCGACGGCTCGTGCGGCATTCTCGTAGCGTAGGTGCCGGGCAATGTCGGATCTGGTGCTGAGTCGTGGCACGATGTTGGTGTATGGATTTCATCGCCGAACTCGATGCCCGTGGGCTTATCCACGACACCACCGATCGGGAGCAGTTCTCTGCCCGTTTAGCGTCCGGTCCAATTGGCGTGTACGTCGGCTTTGATCCAACTGCAGATTCGTTACATGTTGGCCACTTGCTTGGTCAGGTCGGGCTCCGCCGATTCCAGATGAACGGTCATCGGGTGTTTCCGCTCGCCGGTGGTGCCACCGGGATGGTCGGCGATCCGAGTGGTCGTTCTGAAGAGCGCAACTTGCTCACTCGTGACGAACTCGAGCACAACGTCAGCAGCATTTCGCGTCAACTCGAGGGCATCTTGGATTTCTCGGGACCGAACCCAGCGACGATGGTCAATAATGCCAACTGGACTGAGCAGATGCCGCTCCTCGATTTCTTGCGCGATGTCGGCAAGCACGTCTCAGTTCCGCAGATGCTTGGGAAAGATTCTGTGAAGTCACGACTATCAGCCGAGTCCGGTCTGTCGTTCACCGAATTCAGTTACATGCTGTTGCAAGCCAATGACTTCCGGCATCTGCATTCCGCCCACAATGTCGAATTGCAGATGGGTGGCAGTGACCAATGGGGAAACATCGTTGCGGGTATCGATCTCATTCGTCGCACCTCGGGGGCGTCAGCATTTGGATTGACCTGGCCGTTGCTGACGAAGAGCGATGGGACGAAGTTTGGAAAGACTGCCTCGGGTGCTGTGTGGCTCGACCCTGAACGCACAAGCCCGTATCAGTTCCGCCAGTTCTGGTTGCAGACCGATGACGCTGACGTTCGTGATCGTTTGTTGCGATTTAGCTTGCAGCCAATTGAAGAGATCGAGTCGATCCTCACAGAGCACGAAGCGGCCCCTCATGAGCGAGCCGCCCAACGCTCGCTGGCGCATGAGCTCACGGCAATGGTTCATGGCGAGCCAGCGGCGCGTGCTGCTGGTGCGGCAGCAGCGGTGTTGTTCGGGTCTGACCCTCGAGAGGCAGATGCCGATGCAATGGCGGTTGTCGCCGGTGAGTTGTCTGTAACTGACGTTGCTGCAGCAGATTGCGCAGACCTGCCTGATCTGCTGGTTAGGTGTGGGTTAGCGAAGTCGAAGGGTGATGCCCGTCGCACGTTAGAGCAGCGAGGATTTCGTTGTAACGGTGAGGTTCTCGAGCTTGATTCTGATGTGTTGCAAATTGCCCCACTCGAGGGCGGATACCGATTGATGCAGAAGGGACGAACGTCACATCATCTTCTGCAGATTTTTTCTTGACGCAGGGTTGTGCACGCACCGCGCGAGCAGTAGTGTTTCAACTCGCCCCAAAAACCGAAAGGTTCGAGGGTGACACCTAGTCACGAAAGTGAAAGTGTCAGAGCAGTAGCTCCTTGAAAACGGAAGAGAAGACAGAACGCCAGTGCGGGCAGTCGGTCAGGGGAAACTTAGGTTTCTGAGATTCGACTGTCTGTCAATTCAGTTGCCGGGTTTCCACCCGGTGACAAACTAAGTAATAAGTCA
The DNA here is from genome assembly GCA_049432165.1 of Ilumatobacteraceae bacterium. Classification (GTDB taxonomy): domain Bacteria; phylum Actinomycetota; class Acidimicrobiia; order Acidimicrobiales; family Ilumatobacteraceae; genus Casp-actino5. The sequence continues at coordinate 427 of JBMTDQ010000131.1, read as the reverse complement.
AGATTGCAGTCACTGAGTAAATTCCACTCACACTGCGCTCGACCATCAGCCGCTCGGTGGAGGAACAACCGTTCCGATATCGGCAGGTTTTTGTTGGAGAGTTTGATCCTGGCTCAGGACGAACGCTGGCGGCGTGCTTAATACATGCAAGTCGAACGAGGTCCATCCGATCTTCGGATTGGTGAAGACCTAGTGGCGAACGGGTGCGTAACACGTGAGAAACCTGCCCCGGTCTCTGGAATAACAGTTGGAAACGACTGCTAATACCGGATGCCGTCGGACCATCGCATGATGGATCGACGAAAGGGTTACCGGACCGGGAGGGTCTCGCGGCCTATCAGCTTGTTGGTGAGGTAACGGCTCACCAAGGCATCGACGGGTAGCTGGTCTGAGAGGATGGTCAGCCACACTGGGACTGAGACACGGC
>JBMTDQ010000130.1:0-3092 GCA_049432165.1 Ilumatobacteraceae bacterium | reverse complement strand
GCAGGTCACAACCGAGGGCAAGGTTCATGCCAGCTCCGACCGCCGCACCATTCACTGCAGCAATTGTTGGCAATGTCGAGCGAGCGATCCTCAAAAAGCCCTCGTAAATCGTGCCAAGACTTTCCGCCGTCGCGGTCTGAAGATTGCCAAGGTCGGCACCAGCACAAAATGCAGAGCCAGCTCCCGTCACGATGACTGCCGAGCAACCCTCATCTGCTTCAAAGGCATCCATAGCAACACAAATTTCCTCCACCATCGGCATCGTCATTGTGTTGCGAGCCTCCGGCGCATTGAGTGTGAGTGTGCCGATTCCATCGGAGATATCTGTCAAAACATTTGGCATGACGAAAGTCTCGCATGATTGTCGTCAAGTTCAGCACCCGAAGGGGTTCAGAACCGAGTAACGTCATGTCGTTCACGTGAACAGGTTGTGCGGGGCATTTATGTTCCTCACAATTTCAACCAACTACATCCCGACACAAGGGGGAGACATGATCAAGTCAAAGCGCATTGCTATCGCTGCAATGGCGACAGTGCTTGCTCTCGCCGGTGCTGCATGCGGAAGCGACGACCCAGTCGCTGAAGAGCCAGCTGCCGAAGAAGAAGCAGCCACCGAAGAGCCAGCGGCCGAAGAAGAAGCAGCCGAAGAGCCAGCCGAAGATGCTGGCCCATTCCTCGGTCTCGCATTCGATACCGGTGGCCGTGGTGACGGTACCTTCAACGACATGGCAGGCCAAGGGGCGGACAACGCTGAGGCCAACCTCGGCATCGCGGTTCAAGAACTCGAAGCGACGAGCGATCAAGACCGCCAACCAAACCTCGAGGCTCTTACAGCCGCAGGCAACAAGCTCGTTGTCGCAGTCGGCTTCGCATTTGGTGACGCACTTGGCCCAATCGCAGAGGCGAACCCAGACGTATTCTTCGGCTGGATCGACGGCTACTACGCCGACGACGTATCCCCGAACATCATCACGACAGCGTTCTCAGAGCAAGAAGGTTCATTCCTCGTCGGTGCAGCCGCTGCGCTGAAGAGCCAGTCAGGCCACATCGGCTTTATCGGTGGCCAGGAAATCGACCTCATTAAGAGGTTCGAGGCCGGCTACATCGCAGGCGCCAAGGCTGTGAACCCTGACATCGTCGTCGAGTCGGCTTACCTTGGCGCCGCAGGCGACAACGCTGCATGGGGCTCCCCAGACAAGGCCAAGGAAATCGCTGCAGCATGGTATGCCGATGGCGCAGACGTCGTGTACACCGCCGCTGGTGGCTCCGGTCGCGGAATGATCGAGGCCGCTGTTGAAGCTGGTGAAGGCAAGTGGGCAATCGGCGTTGATAACGACGAATGCAGCTTCGATACCGAAGAGCAGAAGGCACACCGCTTGACCTCAATGCTGAAGCGAGTTGATACGGCCGTTGAAGAAATGGCGAAGAATGTCCAAGACGGAACTGCCGAAGGCGGCTTCTACACCTTCAACCTGGCGAATGATGGTGTCGGCTACGCAACAACTTGTGGCAACATCGACGACATCGTCGACCAGCTCGAGGACTTCAAGGCTCAGATCATCGCCGGAGACATTGTTGTTCCGACCTCACCTGAGGGTCTCTGACCGATAGGTGATTCCCGCTCTCGGGTGGGATAACTACAAACAAAAATTGGAGAGCCCGGGTGATTCACCCGGGCTCTCTTCTTTGTCTCGCCGACGCACTACTGTTAAACGGGTGCCACATCACAACGTGGGGGCTTGGACCCAAACCTTTAACGCGATCACGGAGGGCCGATGAGCAGCACACTGGCTGTTGAACTGCGGGGAATCGGAAAACGATTCCCCGGTGTCATTGCAAACTACGACGTTGACCTCAACGTCCGTTCCGGAACAATTCATGCCGTCGTTGGCGAGAACGGCGCCGGCAAGTCAACCCTGATGAAAACGCTCTACGGAATGCAGGAGCCAGACTCGGGAACAATCTCAGTGCAGGGCAGCGAACGTCGCTTCAAGTCACCGAGTGACGCCATCAGTGCTGGCATCGGCATGGTTCACCAGCACTTCATGCTTGCCGACAATCTCACCGTCCTTGAAAACATCATTCTTGGAAGCGAACCTGGCAGACGCGGCGTCATCGACATGAAACAGGCTCGTTCGCGAGTCGAAGAGATCATGTCACTCATCAGCTCCGAACTTGACCCAGATGTGCCAGTCAGTGAACTCGGTGTCGGTGAACGCCAACGGGTCGAGATCATCAAGGTGCTCTACCGCGGTGCACGAATCCTGATCCTCGATGAGCCCACCGCAGTTCTCGTTCCTGAAGAAGTTGACGAGCTCTTTGCAACACTCAACACACTCGTGAGTGAAGGTGCAACTGTCATCTTCATCTCTCACAAGCTTGATGAGGTGCTACAGGTGTCTGATGACATCACAGTGATGCGCCAGGGAACGACTGTGGCAGAAACAACCCCACAGCAGATCGACCGATCTGGACTTGCTGAACTGATGGTCGGCTCTGAGCTGCCCTCTCCTGCGGGAAGGACCTCAACCATCGGGGATAATGCTCGACTTGCTGTGAACGGCCTGACAGTTGCAGGGGTCGAGGGCCGCCCGGCAGTTGACAATGCATCGCTCACCGTCAGAGCAGGTGAAATCGTTGGAATTGCCGGTGTTGAAGGTAACGGCCAATACGAATTGTGCGCTGCTCTGCTTGGCCTTCTGCCCTCAAAAGGAACTGTTGCCGTTGATGGAAAGGATCTGACGAAAGCATCAACACGTCAACGCCATGATGCAGGTCTTGCATACATCCCGTTTGATCGGCACCGAGAAGGTCTCATGCTGAACGCATCACTTTGGGAAAACACGTTGCTTGGTCGGGAGGACGAAGCACAATTCAGCAAAGGACCCCTGGTCGACGCTGCATCGATCAGGTCGTATACCGTCGACGTCATTGAACGCTTTGGCGTCCTCACCCCCGACGAATCAACTCCCGCATTTGCTCTTTCAGGTGGTAACCAACAAAAACTCATCGTCGGTCGCACGCTCACCACCAACCCTGGAGTTCTCGTTGCGGCCCACCCAACACGCGGCATTGACGTTGGCGCACAAGCC
>JBMTDQ010000129.1:0-3118 GCA_049432165.1 Ilumatobacteraceae bacterium | reverse complement strand
CGAAGCCGCGCATCAGCGCCCGCAAGGTGTCCTCATCATCGGACATTGCTATCGCGACCGGCTGCTCATCCGCGTTGAACCTCGCCGCAGCGACAACAGAAAATCCCTCGCAATGGCCACCGGCGCGCGCCTGATTCACCATCTGCGCAAATGCTGCCGCTTCAGCCGTCAACTGGCAATCGGGGCCGGCACCAGCAGAGCAGATGTCAGGTCCATCCCCAAAGAGGTCGACCAGTTCTCGAGCGGCAAAACTCACCTCGTAGCTATCTGCTGCAAAATTCGCGAATGCGAAACCATTCACCACCGGAGACATAGCCGTCGCTACGGGCTTGCCACTGGGAGTGGGACCTGACGGGGCGGTCTCATTCGACACCTGTTCCACCTGATCAAGTGCGACTTGATCAGGTGCGACTTGATCAGGACCTCCGCTGCATGAAACGACTGCGACGCACGAGAGTGCAACGAGTGAAAATCTTGACCGACGCCCCATGGTATTTGCCCACTTGTTCGTGGAACTCGTTGGTCGTGGGATCGGCAGCACCAACCTCACGGCCAACGACGAGTTCACCAAACTTTTCGAGTCCTCCAAAGGTTCATCAGAACGAATCCCCCAAGCATCAGGAGCACGGCGAGCAGTAACATGAATTGCGGATCTACTCCTGTCGCCGGGAGCGCGTAGGCGACACGCTCAACGGGAATGACGAAGGACCCGTCCTCGGTAACGATGTGCAACGCATGGTTGCCCGCAGCAACCGAGGTCGGCACACTCAGTTGGCCACTGAATGAGCCATCAGATTCAATTGCCACTTCACCTAGATACGTGGGTGAGGAGAATAACCAGACATAAGCGGTGCCGCTATTGGTGAAGCCTGTTCCCGTCACGGTGATGGAGTTCTCAATCTCAACAAGATCGTCACCATCGGCATCTCCACTCGCTTCCACTGCCACCGCCAACGAGTTATGCGTCGCGCTGACAGTCCGACTCTCAACTAGCGCGGGGAGTTCGATCGTCTCCACATCAGAGAAATATCGAGCAACACCTCGTGAGACTGCGCTGGCTTCTGGGGAGACGGGTTGAGACCCCGGAGCTCCGCCCCCATCATCGGTGGCGACCTGCTCTTCGTCCTCCTCTGCCACCGTCATGACGAGTGATCCAGCCGTGTAGGTGACCTCGTAGTCGTCAAGTCTTCCGGTCGCGAAGGCCAGACCGTTCGGAGTAACCGAGTACGTTCCCGCCTCAGTCGGAACTGTCGTTGAAGCCGCATACGACGTATCACCCGTTCCCTCGAACGTGAACACAACCGAATCGATTTCATCGCCCTCAAGCAGATCACCAATCAGGGTGTAACTCTGATCAAGCGTCTCCCCAACTCTCAGCGAGTTGCTGTCGGCTTGAATCTCCACGGGAATGGTGCCGATGTTCAGAACACCAGATCCGAACGAGAACACGTAGGAGTCAATGCTTCCTGGTTGAAGAGCGACAGCGGTAGGCGTGATCGAGTACGAGCCAACTTCCGCTGGCGCGGTGAGGCTTGGCCCGAAACTCGTATCGCCCGTGCCTTCGTAGCTGTAGGACACTGCCGAGACAGCGTCCGAGCCGGCGAGTGCTCTCGAGAGTGAAACCGTCGGTTCCACCGCTTCGCCAACCCGAAGGGCGAGATCGTCAGCGGTGAGGGTCACTGAAATGGGAGTAACCGAGAAGTCGACGGAGGTATACGAGATCGAATACGCACTGCCTGAACCCGATGAGAACACCGCTGTTGTCGGGGTCACTGTGTAGTCGCCGATTTCGGTAGGTGGCGAGGCCGAGGGCCCAAAGGAGGTGCCGTCGCGGCCTTCGAAAGCGAACTCGACAGACCCAATCTCGTCGCCGTCAAGGACTGTTCCATTGACGGTGAAACCAGCTTCTCCCACTGAACCGAACTCACTTGATTCCATCGTCGCGACGATCTCGAGTGGAACCGCCTCGAAGGTGACGTCATGGGTGGCGTCGTTCAGTCCTGCCCCCGAGTACGTCAGTGTGTAGGTCTCACCGAGAGTGCCGTCAATGACGAGGTCGGTGAATACCGCCCTCCCTCCAACGGTGGAGACAGTGGTCGTCCCCGAGATTGATCCATTGCCATCTCCACCTGAAATGGATACCGAGATGTCTCCCACCCATTCGTCCCGGAGGTTACCGCCGGCGTCCGCAGCGTAAGCGATCGGTTGGGTCGTTAGAGCACGACCGGGCGCAAGGACAGCCGCCGCCGATTCGACCCAAACATCCGATGCGGGGCCCGGCGTAGCGATGGTAACCGTGGCAGTTGCAGGGGTAAGAGCTCCCGAGGAGAAGACAAGTGTGTACGTTTCACCAACAGTTCCGTTGACGATCAACCCGGCAAAGTTAGCCGCCCCTTGGACAGTGTTGGACGACGTCATTCCAGCAACGGATCCGCGTCCGTCACCGCTTGTCTCATCAATCGAAACGGTGATTGCCTGACCATCCTTCACGAAGACTTGATCGGCCTGGTCGCGCAACGACACTGTTGGACCGTTGCCCTGCATCGGCTCGCCAACCGCGGCCTCGCCAGGCGGGTTGTCCACTCCAACATGATCAGGTCCCGGATTGACCGTGAAGTAGAACTCAACGACCGATGAGTACGCTCTGCCGCCCTTCCAGTTAGTGGAACCCCATGCGAGGTTCTGCGCAACAACTGCTCCGGGCCCCATCTTCAGCCCGTACTTGCCTACAGGAACTCCGGAAAAGTCGAACACAATCTGATATTCGGTGTAGATCGTATTTCCGCCGGTGTACCACGAGTAAGAGGCATCAGTCTCGTTGTTGTTGACGGCGTACGTGATTCCCGCTCTGAGTCCGTTGCTGCAATTGCACCCGATTCCGGTGTAGTTCACAAAATTCATCGCACTGGTGCAGGCCGCCGCATACGTACCGCCGGATGGTACGACCTTGATGATGTACTGATCGCCCTGCGTGACAGTGAACGTCTTTCCCTTAATAATCTTCGTCCAGTCGGCCAACCCCTGCGTGTTGGAATAAGCGTTCGGGTCGCATTTGACCACTTTGTTGGGCGTCACACCAGTCGTGATGGCGTTCTTCGTGCCGCCAGCTGCGGCTTCG
>JBMTDQ010000128.1:0-3162 GCA_049432165.1 Ilumatobacteraceae bacterium | reverse complement strand
TGGTGTCGGGTCAGGGCGAGGAATATTTACATTGACGACGTCAAGCACATCGGCCACGACGTTCTGAATTGGTGCGGGGAGGTTGCCAGTTGCCGCAAGCCCAACGCTTGCTCCGGCGGCGGCGGCACTCGCCCATCCAAGAATTCCAACCGCGCCGACGACAGCGCCAAGTTGTCGACGCACCCGTGTCGAACGCCTACTTGGGGTGATGGAGCTTGCAATTGCGATTGACTGCAGACGTGCAACGAAGTTTGCGTCGACCTCGCTCGGATCAGTTGGATAGCCAACAGGTTGAGTCGACAGCGCAAGGTCAGCGAGTCTGGACTGGAGGCGGCGATGAGATGCGCGAATAGCCATCATGACAGCGCCTCCTCTTGCGAACTTGCCCGAAGATCATCGACGAGCAAGTCCTTTAAACGGGCGAACGCTCTTGACAAACCGACTCGGGTTGCCACCTCGGACTTACCGATCGCATCTGCGGTTTCTTTTGTTGACAGGCCCACGACGTAGCGCAGTTCAAGCATTCTGCGCTGGTCATCGGGTAGCCGCTCGAGGGCCTCGAGTAAGTCGGGGTCGGTGAATGTGTCTTCGTTTGGCTCATCTGCTTCAAGCACAGTGAGTGTGTTCTCGATTGAGACCTCGCTGCGGCGAGTCGCTTTGCGGAGGTCGTCAACGATTCGGGCGTGAGCGATTGAAAAGATGAAGGAGCGCATCTGCGCCTCGTTTCCTTCAAAATCGGCGATTCGATTTGCGATGGTCTCAAGGGTGGCGCTCATGACCTCCTCAGGGTCTCGAGCTCCCATCCGAGTCGCATAGCCAACAAGTTTTCCGGAGAATTCAGCAACAAGCCACGACCATGCGTTGCCATCCCCGGCTTTTAATCCGCGGAGGGAGTACCCATAGCGGGTCCCGCGTTTCATGGGGTTCCCCGAATGGCGAGTGTGACGATCGTGCCGACGACGAGAAATGGGCCGTACGGAATTGTCGACTGTTTGGAAAAACGCCGGAACAGAAGACCAGTACCGGCTGTGAGCCCACCAGCGAGCGCCGAAAGTGTCCAGGCATACATCGAGATGACCATGGTTGTCGACAGTGTCGAACCGACGCCGAGAGCGAGCCCCAACGGCAGGCAGAAGTACACATCGCCACGGCCGAGCGAGCCTCGCGAGACCGTTACCAAGATCTGGGCGATCAGCATCATGACGGTTGCCCCAGCGAGCATTGCGAGCAACTGCGTTCCTGATCTCGTCAGGAGAATGGCCACCAGCAACATCAAACCCGAGGCAGTCACACTGATGAGAAGTGGAAGCCGTCGAGTGGTGACATCGATGACCGTTTGAACTGCCGCTGTCCCGCCGTAAATGCCCAGAATCACTGACGTTGCAATTGGCGGATTCGCTGAGGTGAGGGCCAGTACCGAGAGACTCAGCGCAAGCACAAATAGAGCGCCAACATCGTGACGCCAATCCGCCTGCTGTGCTCCTGATTCGTTGATCACTGAACGCTGGGTTCGCCGGAACAGAATCACGCAGGCAAGCCCTGACCCGATGAGATAACTGATACCCCAGTATCTCAGGGGAGAGCAAGAATTGCCCACGAATTTCCACTAGAGCACTTCCATTAGCCGCACGATCGCTGGTCCGATAACGACGATCATCAGAAGCGGAAGAATGCAAAACACGGTTGGGAAAATCATCTTCATCGAGACTGCGGCGGCGCGTGTCTCCGCTGCTTGACGTCGGTGACGGCGTGTTGTCTCGGCCTGCTTTCTCAAGACAGCTGCAAGCGGAGTTCCCAGCGTCTGGTTCTGATCAATGGCGGCAGAAAATGACCGAATAATTGGAGTCGGGTTTCGTCTGCTGAGTTCGTCAATCACTTGACGCCGTGTTCGGCCGGCTTGCAGAAGTTGTGACATGTGAGTGAATTCGTTGCCCAACGGGGTGTCGTGTCGCTGGGCGTAATGATTCAGCACAGCCTCGAACGTGAGACCAGCCTCCACTCCCATCACGATTTCTCCGAGGGCGTTGGTGAGTTCACGATCGACCGATGCAAGCCTCTCCGTCTCAATGCGGCGTGCCCTTATAAGTGGGAGTTGCCACGACCCAGCGATTGCAACTCCACCAGCAAGAATTGAAGTCGCAGATGGGGAGCTGATCATCAACATTGCGGTAACGACAGCAGTGACGCCAGCGAATAGCAACTGTGAGCGAAGAAGCTGTGCGATGTGCTCATTCGAGCCTGCAACTGGACCTAGAGCATCAATCCTTGAGGCAATCGGGCGTGTGACTTGTGTTGTTGACAACTTCGCAACAAGTGTTTGCTTGGCCGAATCGATAGCTGGACGAGCAACAGCGGCAATGAGGAATGCTGCACCACCGAATGATGACGCTGCGGTGATGGCGACAAGAGTTGATGACATTATGCGGCCTCCGGTTGAGCGAGGAGACGTAGCCACCAAACTCCGATCGATCCGAGGACGAGTCCCCCAAGACTCATCACTCGACCAGCTGAGGTTGCAATCAAAGGGGTTGCGTAGCCCGGACTGAGCAATGAGGTGATGACAAGGGCACCAACTGGCATGGCGAGAAGGACATTCGCGCTCAGACGAGCATCTGCTGTCAGGGTGAGAAGATCTCGGCGAAGTCGATCCTCTTCCTCAATCGATTCGAGAACTGCGACAAGTATGTTGGTGAGTGAACCTCCGTGTTGGGCGTGGAGTCCAAGTGCAGAAGCGATGACGTGCAGGTGGTGGTTGGACTCCTCATCAGCGACATCGCGCAGTGATACATCGATCGGGATTCCGACGTTGTGATCGCTCATGATTCGGCGAAAAATTCCGTCGAGCGGCGCACTTGTGAGTTCGATTGAGGATTCAATTGCGGTGCTGACTGTTCGGCCCACGCTGAGTTGGTCAACAATTCGTTGCAAGGCAGGTGCAAGGGCGTCATCGATCGCGCTCTGGCGCTTTCTCGCCGACCGTTTTGAAATCGATCGTGAGACAATCTGAGGAGCAATGCCTACCGCAAGGCCGACTGGCCCGATGACGAGCATTGCGACGAGCGAAAGGACAATCCCGATGACGAGCATGCGTTGGGATGATCTCGAGAGGGTCGGTCGCTGGCGCTGCTCTTGCGAAAGGTCTGGGCGAAGCCCGAGTTGAGC
>JBMTDQ010000127.1:0-3200 GCA_049432165.1 Ilumatobacteraceae bacterium | reverse complement strand
GGCAGCACCAACGGTTCGAGTACCGGGGTTGCGGTGGCAGCCGATACCGACGTGGTAACCGCCGCAGCGCCCACCAGCCCCACGGCCAACACAGACTTCACTGTTCTAGAAATTGGAAAAATGTTTCGTAACACACTCCCAACGTTACTCGAAAAACAATATGTTCATTAATCCATTTGTTAATTTTCTTTTTCTCAGGTCACCACCACCCCTTTCAACCGCATCCATCTCATCTTCATGGAGGCGCGCTTCTATCGCTCGCCCGACATGGGCAATGACTGCTACTGCAGCCCTCGTTGCCGGCGAGATCGGCGTGACGACTTACCCACACCAACCAAGTTGCTGGAGTCTCGACCAGATCAACGCACGAAGCCACCGTGACCGCTACCGAGCAACCTGAGTTCAAATAGGCGCCTCACAATCACGTCGGCAGGGATAAAACGCCGGAGCTAGCGATCACATCACTTCGGGCACGGCATACAAGGTTGATGTCATTACCCACGCCCTGGAACACTACGCCCTGGCACAAACCCCAGACGGCACGATGAACCGCTCTCAATATGAGGGTTCGAACGGTGCTGCCGCAGACAAAGCAAGCGCTATGCGTACATTCCTATCGGATAGATGAGCCGCCCGAATCTAAGAACACGATTGCTCCATCGTGTCGATTTTGAGACGTAATCACACCATCACCATACGTATCAACATCGGGAGACCCTTTAAACCGCCCGATGACCCCATATTTCGCTCCGGAGGCAATCAGGCGTCCAAAGTAAAACGGTGACGCATCGGAGCCAAAGGCTTTACTCCAGGTCGCGGTCAACGTGCCCGTGCCGCCAGAGGATGGCGGCGTGTACGTGTAGTGGTGGACCGTAGTTACCTTCGGACTTTCATTACTTCGTTGAGCAATTGCCACTCCTCCACTCCCAACAGCGACATCCGGCGCCTCGAAGTTGCCGACATTATTTTGATGGGATGTGGTTGTCTTGGCGGCCAGCAATTCACCATCTGCTGCGAAGACCGACAGCACGTGGTTGTTCATGTCTGTTCCTGTTCGATTCAAACCAATAGTGCGAATGCTGTCGCTGAAGGTGGTTCTGTCACCGAATCCGATAACCGTGGCCGTTGAAAACCACCGGAAGTAGCAGGAAGCGTAGAGGTGGTCATCTCCATCGGTCGAGGTCAGTACGGCCACACTTCTGCAGCCTGACTTGTCTGGGTTCTCAATTGGGCGGACCGCCCATTGCTTCGTCCACACCCCATTCAGATCATCAAGGCGAAGGAGAATTCCCGCCCAGTCGTCGCTTCTCATATAGAAGTCGGCCGTTGACCCCGGCCAGTTCACGCCAATGTGATTCTGTGTAGGCGACCTTGTCTCTCCAATGGCATAGATCGCGCCATCGGACCCGAGAGCGACATCGTTGAACACTTGCCGATCTCCGCCCGGGATCCAGAACGATCGTGTGACTTTCAGGTTGTCATCAAGCCCGAGGAGCGTCGTCGCCCATCCCTTCGTCGTACCAACAATCTCGCTACCTGAGGTTGTTTGCGCCGCAGGCACGGTGACCGGGTACCGTGAGACAATACCGATTACGTAGTCGGCTCCTACGCTGTTGTGCAGGCCGATCGGCACACTCTCAACGATGCGCGGCACAAATTGATCTGGATTGTCGGCCCTCAACGCCTGGAACTCAGCCGTTGCCGCCAGAGTTCCGTTGCTTGAGAACAACGCAGCCAACGCCACATGGGAACTGGCCGTTGTCTCCGGGATCACGTGGTCACCTACATAGAGTGTTCCCTTGAGCCGGGCAACCAGCAGTGTTCCAGCATCGCTGGCATCGATTCCGTAGATGTCAAAGACAGGCGACGTTTCACCTTCGCCCTCAACGCGAAGATCCGTGGACCACGCCGCCGTGCCGTCATCATGAACTCTGCGAACAGTGGCACGAATGATTCGTGACGGTTCGGTGGTAGCAGTTGCGGTAACGAACCCGCCCGACGGGTGAGGGCCGGCCAGCACAGTTGACTCATCATCAATCGTCTTATCGCCGAACACGATCGCATCAATCTCATAAGCGGGTGTCGAAACAACTGTGCTCAGAACCGACCCTGTGGTGTCAACCATTTCAAGAGTGACTCGAGCAGGATCATCAACAGCGAGCGTCAGTGAACGGTTGGCGACTGGCGTCGACTCTGTCACAGCACCCGACCGCCCTCGGACACTGAGTATCTCACTTGCTGGGGGGGTGATGGGGGGCTCCCAGCTCAGAACGGTGTCGCCCGAGGCATGATGCGACTCAACGCATCTCAGATCGCCGGCATTGGCGGGCGCTTCACAGAGTTTCACCGGTGTCGAAATGAGCTCAAGTGCAGTGTGGTTTGCGGACTCGAGCAGCATCAGTGTGACCGAGGCAGAGACCACACCTTCCCCTTCCGCTGCCGTATAGAGGCCCGACGAGTCGACCGACACTCCAACCGCATCTGCGAAACTCCATGTCGGGTCAGCGATCCCACTCACCTCTGGCAAGCCATCGAAAGCAACTCCGGCCATCCCGTGATACCCGATGAGAGCGTTGGCGACGACCACAGGTGTTGCCTTGGCCACCTCGAAGTCAACATCGACATAGCCTGCGAGGAAATTCGCGGTCTCTGCCACAGATATTCGAACCGTCGCAGTGCCGGAGTTGAGAATTCCGATTTGCCCGGTGACTGGATCAATCGTTGCGACAGGTTGCCCGTTCACTGCGTTGGCACCTGATATCGAGTACGAGATGTCTCCGGGACTGTTGATCTCCGGGGATGGCGCAGCCGGGGGTACCGCACCATATGTCACAGAATCCAGTGCAATCGCATCGAAGACTGGGGCCGCTTTGGCAACGTTCAGCGTGATGTCAATTGATGCTGCCTGATGAGTGGAGGTCGCCTCCTGGGAGAGAGTCAGGGTTGTTGATCCTGCCCCAACCAGAGTTACCGATCCCGCCGCGGAGACTTCAGCGACCTCCGGGCGCGACGACGCATAACTCCACGACCCAGATGAGGTCGAAGCCGGCGCACTCACGTCGAACGAGGCATCGCCATACGTGGCGGTGAGCACTTCAGAAAAAGATCCCAGAACCGGACTGACCAGAGTTGGTGCAGTGGTGGTCGTTGTCGACGGTCCAGTGGTGGTCGTTGTCGACGGTCCAGTGGTGGTCGTTGTT
>JBMTDQ010000126.1:0-3230 GCA_049432165.1 Ilumatobacteraceae bacterium | reverse complement strand
GCAACATGCGCCAATGGATGATGCGTATCACCACCTATGCCGATCGGCTCATCGACGATCTAGAACTTCTCGACTGGTCAGATGCAATCAAGACGATGCAGCGCAACTGGATCGGCCGCAGCCACGGAGCCCATGTCGACTTCGCGACATCGGCAGGTCCGATCACCGTGTTCACCACGCGTCCTGACACGCTGTTTGGGGCGACGTTTATGGTGCTCGCCCCCGAACACCCGCTCGTCGATCAACTCGCCACTGCCGACCAGGCAGATGCCGTCGCCGAATATCGCGCAGCGGCCGCCGCAAAAAATGACATCGACCGTCAAGATGACACTCGAGAAAAGACCGGCGTGTTCACTGGCGCAACGGCAACAAACCCTCTCACCGGCGAACAAATCCCAGTGTGGATCGCCGATTACGTCCTGATGGGATACGGCACGGGAGCCATCATGGCTGTTCCGTGCGGCGACCAACGCGACTTCGAGTTTGCCCGAAGATTTGGCCTTGCAATTCCGGCCATCCAGCAACCGCCATCAGACTGGTTTGCTGAGCGCGAGATCGAACCCTCTCTCGACACCGCCACATGGCCCGAGGCATTTGTTGGTAACGCCCAGTACGTCAATTCAGCCAACTCATCCCTCGACCTCAACGGTTTGAACTCGGTGAGTGAAGCCGTCGCTGCTACCAACCACTGGCTCGAAGCGCACGGGCATGGTCAAGCAACGATCAACTACAAGTTACGCGACTGGCTATTCAGCCGGCAGCGCTACTGGGGAGAACCATTCCCCGTGGTCTATGACGAGGACGGGCACGCCCACACCCTCCCTGACGACATGCTCCCCGTTGTCCTCCCCGAGACAGATTCGTTCAGTCCACGCACCTTCGACGCGAACGACGAACACAGCGATCCGGAGAGCCCGCTCGACCGTCTCTCTGAATGGGTGAACATCGAACTCGACCTTGGCGATGGCCTCAAGACCTACCGGCGCGATACCAATGTCATGCCGCAATGGGCAGGTTCATGCTGGTACGAACTCCGATACCTTGACCCAACGAATGTCGACCAGTTTGTCGATCCCGCAGTCGAGAGTTATTGGATGGGGCCACGAACAGACATGCGCCCAGACCACCCCGGCGGAGTCGACCTGTATGTCGGAGGAGTCGAGCACGCGGTACTCCACCTGCTCTACGCACGGTTCTGGCACAAAGTACTCTTCGACCTTGGATTCGTGAGCTCAAAAGAGCCCTATGCCCGACTGTTCAATCAGGGGTACATCCTTGCCAACGCCTTCAAAGATGACCGCGGTATTTACGTCGACGCTTTCTCTGTCGAAGAGCGAGACAACGGGTACTTCTTCGAAGGGAATGAAGTCACACGCGAGTGGGGCAAGATGGGCAAAAGCCTCAAGAACGCAGTATCACCCGACGAAATGTACGAGGCCTATGGCGCCGACACCCTTCGGTTGTACGAGATGGCAATGGGCCCTCTTGATGCGAGCCGCCCTTGGGAAACTCGTGACGTCGTTGGAATGTTCCGATTCCTGCAGCGTCTATGGCGCACCATGGTCGTTGAAGAAACAGGGGAACTGCGTGCACTTAGCGAGACGGCTGACGACGAAACTCGGCGACTCCTTCATCGCACCATCGACACCGTGCGAACTGAGATGGAGGCGTTGCGGTTCAACACCGCCATCGCAAAACTGATCGAACTCAACAATCACGTCACAAAAGTGGTGAACGCAACCAGTGAAATCCCGCGCGAGGTTGCTGAGGCAATGGTCCTCATGGTTGCCCCGCTCGTTCCTCACATTGCCGAAGAGCTGTGGAGCAAACTCGGCAACACGGACACCATCACCTACGTTGGTTTCCCAGAGGCCGAGTCTGCACTGCTCGTTGACGATGAAGTCGAGATGCCCGTTCAGGTGAAAGGCAAAGTGCGTGCTCGAGTGATGGTGCCAGCCGATGCCGATGAACGCACCATCACCGACATTGTGCTCAGCGACGAGCGGGTACTGGCAGCGCTCGATGGCGCTGACCCTTCGTCGCTGAGAAAAGTGATCGTCGTCCCCGGACGAATGGTGAATCTCGTTCCCTAGTGTGATCTCTCCACTGGCTCGCTCCAACGAGCGTGCGCCACAATGACATGAGTAGGTTCTGAGCATGGCAGGACGACGTTTTCTCATCACCGGTGCTTCACGCGGAATTGGATTTGCAACCGCTCAACAGATGGCAGCTAATGGTGACACACCAATCGGCCTCGCTCGGACACAGCCAAGTGACTTCCCGGGCGAATTCTTCCCGGTTGATCTCTCTGACCGGTCATCAACCCAAGCCGTGCTCGACGAAGTTGTTGCTGCTGGGGCGATCGATGGCATCCTCAACAACGTCGGAATTGTGCGTCCAGGCAATATTGGCGAGATTGACATCGATGACTGGGCAGATGTTCAAGACATCACTGTCCGATCTGCAATCCAAACCGTTCAGGCAGCAATGCCAGGAATGGTCGAACGCAAATGGGGCCGGATTGTCAACATTTCAAGCGTTGTTGCGCTCGGTGCTGTGACCGGGCGCTCGTCATATGGTTCAGCAAAGGCGTCGCTCGAGCACCTCACCCGAATGTGGGCCCTCGAACTTGCCCAACACGGCATCACAGTAAATGACGTAGCTCCAGGCCCCGTCAGCACCGAACTCTTCCGGGAGAACAACCCGCCCGGATCACCCGGCGAGGCGAAGTACCTCTCGATGGTTCCACTTGGAAAACTGGGAACGGTCGAAGACATCTCGTCGGCAGTGTGCTTCCTTATGTCAGATGCTGCGGGTTGGATCACCGGGCAGACGCTTCGCGTCGATGGCGGGGCGTCGATTGGTCCTGCAAGTTTGATGTAAGCCGCTGCACAAGCGGCTCAGATATCTCAGGCCGGATGTACAGCAACCTCACTTGCCTTCACCGATGCCCATAATTCAGCACCAACTTCGGTGTGAAGTGCGTCAAACCCGGCGGGGGTTACCTCGACTGCGATATTCAGGGGCGCCCCAAGTTGCACTCGGACCCGATCGGTGGTTCGGTCGACCGCTGTCACCGATGTACTCCATACATTTCTCGGGCTTCCCTCGGGCCGCGTTTTGTGAAGAGAAACTGAACGCGGTCTGATAATCGCAATGACGTTGCCATCGAGCGCTTCATGAGCACCAACCGTGAGTGACATGGAGCCAATCGATAGTTGGTCTCCGCG
>JBMTDQ010000125.1:0-3336 GCA_049432165.1 Ilumatobacteraceae bacterium | reverse complement strand
AAGGAGTTCGGGGGCGTGGACGCTTTCCCGATCTGCCTCGATGTATCGAACCCTGAGGAAATTATCGAAACGGTGATTCGTCTTGCGCCAACGTTCGGTGGGATCAATCTTGAGGACATCGCTGCTCCTGGTGCATTTCAGGTCGAAGAAGCACTTAAAGAAGCCCTTGATATCCCAGTGTTCCATGACGACCAGCATGGCACCGCTGTTGTCACGCTCGCTGCCCTCAAGAATGCCCTTCGCGTCACCGGTAAGCAGTTGGAAGACCTGTCGATCGTCATTTCAGGAGTCGGAGCCGCCGGCGTGGCGATCGGCAATATCTTGCTCGGCGCCGGGGCGACGAACATTGTCGGTGTTGACGCCCATGGTGCCGTCTACGACGGTCGTGACGAACTCAACAAGTGGACACAGTCCTTTGCGGAGAGAACAAATGCTGAACGCAAGCAAGGCCAACTGTCTGACGTGATTCACGGTGCCGACGTGTTCATCGGTGTGAGCGCCCCGAACGTTCTCACTCAAGATGACATTCGATCAATGAATCCCGATCCGATTGTGTTTGCGATGGCAAACCCTGATCCGGAGATCCAACCCGAATTGACCAAGGGTCTCGTTCGGGTGCTCGGCACAGGGCGCAGCGACTATCCAAACCAAATCAACAACGTGCTTGCGTTCCCTGGCATGTTCCGTGGCGCACTTGATGCTCGGGCGACCTCGATCACCGAAAACATGAAGCTTGCCGCTGCGAAAGCGATCGCCGAGTCTGTTTCAGACGAGGACCTGTGCGAGACATTTATCATGCCATCGGTGTTTGACAAGTCGGTATCAGTTCGAGTCGCTGAGGCTGTCGCTGACGCGGCACGCAAGGACGGCGTCTGCCGATCCTGATTTCGGCCAGCGGAGGCATTTCCCCGAGCCACCGTGATTGGGCGAGGCCACTCGAACTTTCACTGCCTGCGATAATGGCCAGATGTGGACCGATGACCCGTTGCTGACAAATATCTGGATCTGCGTTGGTCACCCGGGCTTCAGCGGCGACGACAAGCAGCGGCGCCACGACCTGCTGAATGACCGCTTCGGCCCAGATGGCTGGAGATGGCGGTTCATCGTTCGAGGCCGCCTGGTTGGCTTCGACGACGCGATTGCTGAGTACGAGCAGGCTTACCGTGTGTTCCTTGGTGAGCACCCGGAGTTGGTCAGTTGGTTGACCTCGACGGCGGGAAATGTCTACGACCACAATCTGAGCAACGTGTGGGAGGACAACTACGACCAGCCTGGCCCTGCGGCTAACCATTATCAGGACATTTCGGTCCGCCGTGTGATTGCCGAATTGCAGGGCGGCGATACCAACGATGCCGAAACTGGAGTTCAGGAACTAGCCGATCTGACCGACCTCATCACTGGCGATGTGCACCGGGTGCCGCGCTCCCCTGGCTTTTCCGGCGACTATCTCGTGCAACTGCGAGACGCGCAGTCTCCCGGTTACCCGCTCAATCCAGCACTGGTTCCAGTTCACGACCCCGATCTTGTCACCACACGACCTGGTGCAATCGAGTGGTTTCACCGAGAAGGGTGCGGACATCTCTCGGTCGAGGCGTACTGGCAGACGGCAAAGGTGATCGAAGTTCGATATGACCGGTTTCTCACTCTCGGCGACCTACGAGATGAGCCGTTGCGAGACATCTGATGACAGGTGACGACCTGGCTCGACCAGCACTGCAACTTGTCGGGCCGGCCAGCATCGACCGCTACATCGACGAGGGCATCGAACTTCCGGGCGGCGGTGCACTGAATATGGCGTATCACTGGCGATCGGCGGGACATCCAGTCAGGCTGTTCTCTCGAGTGGCCATGGACCGCTCCACCGCCTTTGATCGCTTCGTCACCAAACATGGGATTGCCGTCACCGAGAGCTGGCACGCCGCTGGTGATCCATGCTCAATCGACATCCGAATCGCTGACGATCGACAGCCAGCAATGGACCGTTTTGTCGAGGGCGTGCTTGGAGAATTTCGGCTCGCCTCGGACGAGGTCGATGCGATCGTAAACCCTACGCCAACACACTTCGTTTTAGTCGATGTCGTCGACGACGCGCTGCACGCCATCGCTGGCGGCCGGCCGACTGAAGCATCACGTGCACGATGGACCGGCGACTTCCTCAGCTTTCGGCACATGACCGGCGAACGCTTTTCCGCCACGATGGCGTACCTCGAACTCGGAATCGTCGGATGGCCCGGCAACCCCGACGACAAAGAAATTATGGATCTAGCCGCACGAGCCGCCGACCTCGGCCGAACACTCATTGTGACCTTTGGATCTAAGGGCGTCCTTACGGTTGACTCCCGCGGTGCTGACCGTATCGACAGGTGGTTTGACGTCGAGGTGCGTCCGGTTACTGGAACGACCATTGGATGTGGTGATGCATTTGCCGCTGCGGCATTGTCAAGTTGGTTCCAATCTGGAGACCTGTCCGCTGCCATCGATGCTGGCCGTCAGTTGGGCGCGGATGCAACCGAGTGGGCACGGCCGCTACCGGACGACGCCTACACCTCGAGCCGATGAGACTGACCCGTGGAATTACCCACTCACGAGTCGGCGATTGAGTTTCGTTTTACAGCATCCCAACCAAATGAGACCAACATCGAATCGTCAGTCATCGGCCACGGTCACGCTTCGAACCGCTGATCTTCACCCGCAGTCGCCACCAAGTCCCTTCCAAGGCGATTCACCGCGGCTCTGGCACAGCCATGCCAAATGCTGGGTTGCATGTGACGGGGCAGAAGGTCCAACATCAAACGCATCATCAGCATGCTTGGGACTAAACCACCGAGATGAACTGGGGTCGAGAATAACCGTGAGTTGAGCTCACCAGCAAGGCGATCAAGCCGCTGCGAACACGCATTGAAGTGGCTATCGACGGCTGGTTTGCGCTCACCACTCCCGAGATAGTCGGCGAGCAATACGACGACGAGCCCAGGGGTCGCCTGCACTTCTGCGGTCACAGCGCTAAGGAATCGAGCTACCCGAACAGATGCAGGGCCATCCTCGGGGCACTGCAGTTCTATCCGAGTGCACAGCGCAGAAGCCCAACCGGCAGCGACAGCGGCTGCGAAATGATCACCAACGCGACCGCCAGTTCCTAATCGATTAGCAAGTGTGGATCTCGACATCGTCAAGCTCAACTCGTGTGTGGCCTCAGCAAGTGCCTTGGCGGGGTTCGTGCCAGCATCGGCGAAATCGAGGAGGTCCCCGAATGTCTGCACCAATTTCGATTGCTGTAACGAACTACGGTCCTCAGCTACGAGCCCGACGCCAAATTGGAGGTCAATGATGTTTTGT
>JBMTDQ010000124.1:0-3337 GCA_049432165.1 Ilumatobacteraceae bacterium | reverse complement strand
ACGATGCACCAAAATGCTCGAACACCATCGCGCCAGCCGATCTTTTTGCCCTCGTCATATGTTCGACCGTTGTAGGAAATACCAACTTCAAACACCCGCCAATTTGCGGCAGCAACCTTCGCAGTGACTTCAGGCTCAAACCCAAAGCGATCCTCTTCAATCTCAATCGACTGAATGACTTCACGACGGAATGCTTTGTAGCAGGTTTCCATATCGGTCAAGTTGAGATCGGTGAACATGTTTGACACCAGAGTGAGCAACTTGTTCCCCATGGAATGCCAGAAAAAGAGCACTCGGTGCGCCTCTCCACCAGCAAATCGACTGCCGTACACGACGTCAGCATCGCCAGCAACGAGCGGGCCGACTACTTTTGGAAATTCGCTCGGGTCGTACTCAAGGTCAGCATCTTGAACAATCACGTATGGCAAGGTCGCTGCGGCAAACCCCGTACGCAGGGCTGCCCCTTTTCCTTGGTTGTGGGGCTGTAACAGCACTCGAACCCGCTCATCATTCAAACCAGCAAGGATCTCACGGGTGCCATCAGTCGAGCCATCGTCGACGATGATGACCTCCCCGACCAGGTCCTGCTCCAACACTGCGGCGAGGCAGGTTTCAATCGTTGCAACCTCGTTATAACAAGGCATCACAACCGACAGCGATGCAGTTGGAAGGTCGACAACACGAGCCATGCGATCAGGCTAACGGTCAGTCAGGTCATGACATCCTCAGCGGAAATTGCGGCTGGTAGACCGACCAGGAGCAGCAAGTGGCTGCAGATGCTCAGCAATGATGTTCACAACACCCTCCGAGCGCTCCAAACGCCCACGAACCACTAACGCAGGCGCTTGAGATTCGGTACGAAAACGTTTCCAGCATCCTGCCGACACAATCACGTTGATGAGCCCTGTTTCATCTTCGAGATTGATGAATGTTGTACCGCGAGCAGTCATCGGACGCTGGCGATGGGTGACCACGCCCGCGACAACCACTGTCCGATCGTTTTCATGAGTCTGTAGATCCTCAGATGTCACTACCCCTAAAGCAGAGAGTTCTGTGCGCAAAAACGCTGTTGGGTGTCCGTCAGCCGAAATGCCAGTTGACCACAGATCAGCAACTGCTTCTTCGACAGGAGTCATTCCTGGCAAACGAGGAGCAGTGACCTGTGCCGCTATCCCAGGAATAGTGCCCGACCGGGCTTGAGCAGCTGATCCAGCAAGCCAAAGAGCTTCACGTCGGTTGAGCCCCAGTGACTCTTCAAATGCCCCAGCAGTTGCTAATGCCTCAAGATGCGCAACTGTGATGTTGGGAACTCGTCGAACAAGGTCTTCTAGCGACTCGAACATCTTTTGTTGTCGTTGCTCAACAATCTGCCCAGCAAGATCTCTGCCAAGTCCTCGCACAGATGTAAGCCCGAGCCGGATGATGCTCCCACCGTCTTCAAGCGTGGCTCCTTCAGCCGAGACTCCGAGGTCAACCCCTCTCACCACCACACCATGACGACGCGCATCACGGATGAGGGTATGGGGTGACCAGAACCCCATCGGCTGGGCGTTCAACAATGCTGCGCAGAACGCCGCAGGTTCGTGATATTTGATCCACGCTGAGGCGTAGACCAGATATGCAAACGACACCGAGTGCGACTCGGGAAATCCGTAATTCGCGAACGCTTTCATCTTTGTATAGATCTCATCAGCAACATCACCAGTAATGCCGCGCTCAGCCATGCCCCGGTAAAACCGCTCGCGCAAGCGCTCCATTCGTGCCGCTGAACGCTTTGATCCCATTGCTTGTCGAAGCTCATCAGCCTCAGCCGCACTGAACCCGGCAACATCAATTGCCATCTGCATGAGTTGCTCTTGAAAGAGCGGAACCCCAAGCGTCTTTCCTAACGAGTTCTCTAATAGCGGATGCAAATAGGTCACCGGCTCAAGACCATTTCGACGCCGAATATATGGATGAACTGACCCACCTTGAATAGGACCCGGACGAATCAACGCAACTTCAACAACGAGGTCATAAAAGCGTCGAGGTTTCAAGCGAGGCAATGTCGCCATCTGAGCTCGAGACTCAACCTGAAACACCCCCACCGTGTCAGCGCGACACAACATCGCATACACCTCATCTTCTTGCGGGATCGTTGCAAGGTCGACGGTGTATCCGCAGTGCTCAGCGATCAGATCAACAGCAAGATGTAATGCCGACAACATCCCTAGCCCTAGCAAGTCAAACTTCACTAGGCCGGCAGCTGCACAGTCATCTTTATCCCACTGCAACACCGACCTTCCCTCTGCCCTCGCCCACTCGACAGGACACACCTCAATAACCGGTCGGTCACAAATCACCATTCCGCCTGAATGAACCCCAAGGTGTCGTGGAGCATCTTCAAGCCGGTGTGCCAGTTGCAGCACGTCATCAGGAATGCCAGATTCGCCCTGGCCAGCTGTTTTCAGCACACGGCCCCACCCATCGACTCGACGCGACCAAGCATCTTGGCGACCAGGGTCGTGCCCAAGAGCTCGGGCGGCATCGCGCACAGCCGACCGAGACCGGTAGGTAATGACATTCGCTACCTGTGCTGTGTGGTGACGTCCATAACGCGCATAGACGTACTGGATGACTTCTTCTCGTCGACCCGACTCGATATCAAGATCAATGTCGGGGGGTCCGTCACGATGGGGTGAGAGAAACCGTTCAAATAACAGGCCAAGGGAAACCGCATCGGCAGCAGTGATACCAAGGGCATAACACACCGCCGAATTTGCTGCACTCCCACGACCCTGACAGTAGATGTCATGTTCACGACAAAACTTCACGATGTCCCACACAACAAGGAAGTAGCCAGCAAATCCCAGTTGTTCAATGAGAGCAAGTTCGCGGTCAATTGTCTGCCAGGCTCGCGATCGCAACGTCATATCTTCCATCGCCGGCGGTCGTTCGCCATAGCGATAACACGCACCCTCATATGCGGCACGACGCAGGAGTCCCATTTCATCTAACCCATCAGGACACGGGTATGGGGGTAACGATGGCGCAACAAGTGACACATCAAACGCCGCTGACAAAGCGATATCGACGGTGCGTTCCACAACCCCTGGATAACGCTGAAACCGCCGGGCCTGTTCGACACCAGATCGTAAATATGCAGCACCATGAGCGAACAATTGCTCTTCAACACCATGCAGCCCTGAACGCTTGCCGATAGCCGCTACTGCCATCGCCAGATCAGCATCAGCAGTCGTTGCATGAGTCACCGCATTTGCAGCAACACACTCAACCCCCGAACGGTGAGCAATCTCAACCATCGCATCATTGCGATGATGATCAAGAGGGTCACCGT
>JBMTDQ010000123.1:0-3433 GCA_049432165.1 Ilumatobacteraceae bacterium | reverse complement strand
GTCAAGACTCGCTCCCCCAACCAACGCCCCCTCAACATCGGGCTGCGCCATAAGTTATTCGGTGGTTCCTGGCTTCACCCAGCCGCCGTATTGAATTCGAACTGATGCTCCCGCTTCAGTGCCGAACGAGGCTGTCACTGCAGCACGAATCGATGCACACATCTGCTGCGCATCTTCAGCGGTTGCGGTCTTGCCAGTGCCGATCGCCCAAATGGGTTCATACGCAATCACCATGCCAGCGACTTCAGTTTTCTTGACACCTTGCAAGCCGTTCACCACTTGACCGAGCACCTTCGCTTCGGTCTCACCTGCCTCGCGCTCGGAGAGCGACTCACCCACACACATGATCGGAGTCATGTTGTGCTTCAAAATCGCCTTCACCTTCGCATTCACCATCTCATCGGTCTCACCAAAAATGTCGCGACGCTCGCTATGGCCGCAGATCACCAGTTTCACGTCAAGCTTCTCGAGGAACGCCGGCGACACCTCGCCGGTAAACGCCCCCTTCACTTCATGATGGCAATGCTGAGCCCCTAGCAAAATGTCCATACGATCGGCCTCAATCGAGGTCTGCAACGTACGGATATCGGTGAACGGAGGGTGGATGCTCACATCCACCCGCTGGTAAACATCTTTCGGCAACAGCCATGCGAGCTTCTGCAAATTGCGAAGCGCCTCAAAATGATCGAGATTCATCTTCCAGTTACCGCTGATCAACGGCATGCGGGCATCAGGCATTTGGGGCACCTCTCAATGCGGTAAGGCCAGGGAGATCGCCGAGTTCAAGAAGTTCAAGACTCGCTCCCCCACCTGTAGAGACATGGTCAACTTCATCGTCGAGACGGAATTGGGCAAGAGCAGCAGCGGAATCTCCACCACCGACCACCGTGAACGCCTTCGTCTCGGCCATCGCTTCAGCGACAGTTCTCGTTCCACCAGCGAAACGCTCGTCTTCGAACATTCCCATCGGGCCGTTCCAGAACACCATGCGAGCGTCCATCACCACGTCACTGAACGCCGCCGCCGAACCAGGACCAATATCGAAGCCTTTTGATCCTTCAGGAAGGCGGGTTCCGAAGGTGGCAAACTCACCGGTCGAATCAACACCAACCATGTCGTCAGGAAGAATGATCTTGTCGCCAGCAGATTCAAGAATTCGGCGACAGGTGTCAACCATGTCAGGCTCAAACAGTGAATCACCGATCGGCTTGCCCTGAGCAGCGAAGAACGTGAAACACATTGCTCCGCCAATCACCAACTGATCAACAACAGATAGCAACGCCTCAACCACGCCAAGTTTGTCCGAAATTTTGGCTCCACCGAGCACCGCAACAAACGGGCGTTTTGGTTTGTCTCGAAGCCCGGTCAGCACCTCAACCTCTTGTTGCAGCAGACGACCCATCGCGGATGGAACCGACTTTGGCGGCCCAACGATTGATGCATGCGCCCGGTGTGACGCACCAAATGCATCATTCACATAAAAGTCGATGCCGTCGATGAGCGATGCAACAAACGCATCGTCATTCGCCTCTTCGCCCGGGTTGAACCGCAAATTCTCGAGCAGCTCAACCCCAGGAGCCAACTCAGCTAGACGCTGACGAACTGGCTCCATCGAATACTTGTCGACCGGCTGACCCTTCGGCCGACCAAGATGGCTTGCGCAGATGACCTGTGCACCACGCTCCAACAACCACGAAATTGTGGGGAGCGCTGCACGGATTCGAAAATCATCAACGACGAACTGCGAACCGGCGCGCTCCTCGAGCGGCACGTTGAAATCGGTACGAACCAGTACTCGACGCCCGGTGACATCACCGAGGTCTTCGAGTGTCGGAATGCGTGACGCTCCGTCTGTCATTAGAGATCAGCGGCCGCGGCTGACGTAACGAACGAGATCGACAAGGCGGTTCGAGTAACCCCACTCGTTGTCGTACCACGAGCACACCTTGACGAGATCGCCCATTGACATCGTCATTCCCGCATCAAAAATGGATGAATGCGGGTCACCAACAATGTCGCTCGACACGATGGGGTCATCGGTGTACTTCAAGATTCCCTTGAGATCACCCTTCTTCGCGGCTGCGGCAAACACGGCGTTGATGTCCTCAACCGAGGCTTTCTTCTTCAAGGTTGCAGTCACATCGGTGATCGAACCGGTTGGTACCGGCACCCGAAGCGAAGTTCCGTCGAGACGACCCTTCATCGACGCCAACACGAGGCTCGTCGCACGAGCAGCACCGGTCGAGGTTGGAATGATGTTGATGGCGGCGCCACGCGCCCGGCGCAGGTCATTGTGCGGGCCATCGACGAGCGACTGATCACCGGTGTACGCATGGACGGTCGTCATAAGCCCCTGCTTCACACCAAACGCATCATCAAGCACCTTGATGAGCGGCACGAAACAGTTTGTGGTGCAACTTGCATTCGAAATGACCTGATGCTTTTTCTTGTCGAAGTCGGTGTGGTTCACGCCGTACACGATCGTGATATCAGCACCATTTGATGGCGCCGACACGATGACGCGGGGTGCACCACCTTCGAGGTGCATCGCTGCCTTGCTGCGATCAGTGAAAATTCCCGTCGACTCAACGACAACATCAACGCCGAGCTCGCCCCATGGCAATGCCTTCGGGTCACGCTCCGACAGCACCCGAATCGTGTGGTTGCCGACCTTGATTCCGCCCTTCACCACTTTCACGTTCTGGTCGAGGCGACCCATCACCGAGTCGTACTTCAGCAGATGAGCCATCTGGTCGAGCGAACCAAGATCATTCACTGCAACGAACTCAACGTCTGCACCCTGAGCGAGCACCGCGCGATAAAAGTTGCGGCCAATACGTCCAAATCCGTTAACACCGACACGAACAGTCATGGGAGGTCCTTTCACATTCTTCGACCAGACGGTCGTTCGCAAGAGTAGTCAGACGCGCGGCCCGAGATGAAGATTCCAGCAATATCTACGGCATCCGCTTCATGGTCAGCGCCCGTCAACATCACGATGCGATGCGTGCGCCTTCACATCGTGAGCCGCAAGGGTTGCAACAACCCGCTCCGCAACCGCAACCGACCGATGTCTCCCACCGGTGCAGCCAATCGCAATCGTCAAGTAGTTCCTGCCCTCAGCCTGATAACTCGGCACAACGTCAAGGAGTAACGCCTCAAGGTGCGCGAGGAACCGCTGGGTAACCTCGCTGTCGAAGACAAAATCTCGAACCGCTGCATCGCGACCCGTTAACGGACGCAAGGTGTCATCCCAATGGGGGTTCGGCAAAAACCTCACATCCATCACGATGTCAGCGTCAAGCGGAATGCCGTGCTTGTAGCCAAATGATTCAACCGAGACCTGCATTGTGGTTGACCCGGTTTCTGAGAATGCCGCAACGATGCGATCCTTCAACTGGTGGACGTTGAGATCGGACGTGTCAATCACAAG
>JBMTDQ010000122.1:0-3493 GCA_049432165.1 Ilumatobacteraceae bacterium | reverse complement strand
ACCGACGTGGTTGGGGTGCAGGGACTTGAACCCCGAATAGCAGAACCAGAAACTGCTGTGTTGCCAATTACACCACACCCCATTGGGCAACTGGATTGTATCGCTCGGCTCGTTTGAGCCAACCCCAACCCGTCCAGACTCAACCCCGCCCGCTGATCTGTTCGAATCCAATGATTCTGCCAACGGCAACACCAGCTGTTTCGACCAGATGGCGGCGAACAGACGTGAGACCGCTCACAACTGAACGTTGAACTGGTGCCACTCCGACAACATTGATTCCAGATCGTTTTGCGATGAGAGATACTCGCATCGCATGGTACGGGTCGGTCACGATCACAACTGAAGAAATCTCATGACGCTCAACAAGTTCGGCAACTCCCTGCAACGACTCCCACGTCGTCGTTCCCTGATCCTCAAACAAGATGCTTGATTCAGGAACGCCGCTCTCAATCGCAACATTCATCGACGTTTCGGCCTCGGTAAACCTGTCGCCCTCTTGGCGCCCACCAGTCACGATGAAGTACTGCGGTGTCTGTTCTCGCCACAGCTCAATGGCAGTCGTGAGGCGCCCCTGCAGTTGCGGAGATGGCCGACCGTCGTATTGGGCGGCGCCCATGACGACGACAGCATCAGCGGTGGTGGAGACCTGCTGCCGACCGGCAACTACGACCTGAACAAAGGTGACCGTGACATACAGCCCGAAGACGACGAAGAGCCAGAACGAAAACCGGCGCAACGATTGACCTGTCACGTCGAAATACGACCCCTTGCGTGACGCAGACGACTCAGAATTTCAGATTGCCCGATCACTTCGAGAGATTCGAATAATGGCGGGCCAACTGTTCGTCCGGTGACGGCGACGCGCACGGGTGCTTGGGCCTTGCCAAGTTTGAGACCGAACGGCTCCATCACCTCCTCCAAGATCACCTTCAGGTTGTCCGCCCGCCAGTTATCGACCTCGGAGTATCTGAGAATTGACTCGTCCAAAAGCGGAGCCGCCACATCTGTTGTCATCACCTTTTCCCAAGAGGCCTCGTCGTATTCGACATCGGTGAAGATGAAGTCAACAACTCCTGAAACCTCTGAGAAGGTGACGAGTCGCGGCTGCACATGAGGGGCAATAGCCGCAAATGTTGCACGATCCCAATCGCCTGGCAACCACGGGTCGCAGGCGGCGACGAACTCTTCTTCTGACATCATTCGGATGTATTCGCCGTTAAATGCCGCCAGTTTCTTTACATCAAAAAATGCCGGAGACAAATTGACGTCACTCAATGCAAAGAGGGATGTGATCTCATCCCACGGAAGAATCTCTCGGTCGTCACCGGCGGACCAACCGAGCGTCATCAAATAGTTCACCATTGCGTCAGACAGGATTCCCTCATCGCGATACTGCTCGAGCGCGACCTTGTCTCTGCGTTTCGAGAGTTTCTTGCGCTGTTCATTGACGAGCACTGGCACATGTCCCCAGATCGGAGGCTCTCGGTCAAGAGCAGTCCAAATCATCTGTTGTTTTGGGGTGTTTGGCAGATGTTCTTCGGCGCGGATGACATTGGTGATACCCATCGACATGTCGTCAACAACATTTGCAAGGTTGAAAACTGGAGTCCCATTGCTTCGAACCAACACAAAGTCTTCGATCACTGAATGATCAAATTCGACATCACCGCGAACTTGATCTCGAACGATCGTGCTGCCTTCTGGAACCTTGAATCGGAGCACCCGGCCCGGCCCGGGGCCAAGCCCAAGGTCTCGAGACCATCCGTTGTAGCCCGTTACCCCTTCTGCCTTGGCCCGCTCCGCAATGTCTTCTGGGGACATTTCGCAGTAGTACGCATGACCATTCTCAAAGAGCTGGGCCGCAGCGCGAAGGTGTTCATCGGCATAGGCGCTCTGGAAATACGGACCCTCAAACGTTGGGCTTGAGGAATCGATTCCAAGCCACTCGAGCGCCGAGAGAATTCCATCGGTCCATTCAGGACGGTTACGAGCCTCGTCGGTGTCTTCAATTCGGAGAACAAACGTGCCTCCTGTTGACGTGGCAAGCGCCCAATTAAACAATGCAGTCCGAGCCCCGCCCACATGAAAGAACCCAGTCGGAGATGGAGCGAATCGAAAGCGCGGACCAGAAGAATTCATTACTTCAAGACGCTACCGGCACGGTGTTGTTCCGTCGCCTCACCCGATTACCATCGAGGGCATGGCTGCTCCTGCTTCCCACGAAGATCATCGCTCAGTATCTGGCGGACTGGCTCGAGCTTCAGTGTTTGGTATTAACGATGGACTCGTCTCGAACGTCTCGTTGATTCTCGGATTTGCTGCAAGTGGAGTTGACTCCACCATTGTCCGCCTTGCCGGACTTGCAGGGGCTGTGGCCGGCGCCATTTCGATGGCGGCCGGCGAATGGGTAAGTATCTCTGCGCAAAACGACCTCGTACAGCGCGAACTTGATATCGAATTACGTGAGCTTGAACACAACACCGAGCACGAGACTGCCGAGCTCGCCGCTATCTATGAAGGGCACGGCATGGAGCCCGAAAGTGCGGCCCAAGCTGCAGCAGAAGTGATGAGGTCTCCGTCGGACGCACTTGCGGTGCACGCCCGAGAAGAATTTGGAGTTGACCCAGGCTCCCTACCGTCTGCATTACAAGCAGCGGTGCTTTCGTTACTGTCATTCATCGTGGGTGCTCTACTGCCCCTTATCCCTTGGTTCGTTGGCTCAGGAACCGCTGCAACCATCTCATCGCTTGTGATCGGTATGACTGCTGCCGGCATCGTCGGTGCAGTTGTTGGGAAGTTTGCCGAACGTCCTCTTGCCTGGGCCGCAATCCGCCAAGTGCTCATCGTTCTCGTCGCTTGCGGTGCGACCTACCTCATCGGCCAGATATTCGGCATCACGCTGAGCTAGCAACAGGCATATCTTGTCGCTCAGTCACTTTGCAGGGCAATCGACATGGTGAGATGTAGTCGTGACGCAACTCAACGTGCTCGGAACCGAGCTTCAAGAATGTTCAATTGACCCGCTTACCGGGTATCGGCGAACCGGATGCTGCGACAACTTTGGTGACGACCCTGGAATGCATGTCATCTGTTGCATTGTGACCGATGACTTTCTTGCATTCTCAGCTAGTTGCGGGAATGACCTGTCAACCCCAATGCCGATGTACGGATTTCCCGGACTCCGTTCCGGTGACCGCTGGTGTGTATGTGCCTCTCGATGGGTTGAGGCCTACGAAGCGGGTCATGCCTGTCAGGTCGTTCTCGCCGCCACGCACATGTCAGCTCTTGAGTACGTGGATCTTGACGTCCTGAAAGCTCACGCCGCCGACCCTGCATAGCGGTGGCAAGTCAGGACGATGACGAAAAGATCACTGCAGGGTTCAGAATTCCATCTGGATCGCATACCAACTTCAGCCCACTCATGAGGTGCAGTTCTGCTGTCGATCGCTGCATTGAGAGATACTTCGCCTTTGCAGTTCCGATTCCATGTTCA
>JBMTDQ010000121.1:0-3514 GCA_049432165.1 Ilumatobacteraceae bacterium | reverse complement strand
GATGCGGTTGCGTTGTACAACCCACATCGTCCTCGACCAAAGGATTCTTCTGGTCTCAGAAAGAACCTCCGACAACGTGGAGATGGCCGTTGGTACTGGCACTGGGATCCACGATTCGTGAGTGAGCGCAACGAAGCCGAAGAACAGAGCACGTCAATTGTGAGAACCGAACTCAGCGAGGCCGCCAGCCTGATTGATATTCCGACCATGCTCGTTCGGGGACGCATGAGCGACATCGTCAGCGACGAAAGCGTGAGCGAATTGAAACAACTTGTTCCTCACGCTGAGATTGCAGACGTCGCCGAAGCGGGACACATGGTCGCGGGAGACCGCAACGACATTTTCAACGCAGCAGTCATCGATTTTGTTCAACGTGTCATGCCGACCGAAAGTCGCTAGGCAGCGTTCGAAGCGGGCGAAGTTCGCCTGGTGGGCCAGGTTGCGAGTGCGATTGCTCCGAGCACGATGATGCCGCCGATCACGGTCTGAGTCGCGGGAACTTCTGCGAACGCAAGCCACGCCCAAATTGTCGCCGCAACGGTTTCGACGGGAGCAAACAACGCAACCTCAGCAGTCGGCACGTAGCGCGGGGCAGCGCTGTACAGCATGCGCCCAGTCGGATTCGCAACGAGGCCCATCGCTCCACCGGCGAGCAACATGCGAACATCAATCGACCCCCAATCAACAAGGGGAGCCGTGGCGATTGCCATTACCGCTGAGCTTGCCGCAAGCGCTGATGGACGATCGATATTCGGATGTTTCCGCCACACCACGATTGAGAGGCTCCAAGCACAGATGGCGATCGTCGCAACAAGGTCACCTCGTAGTGACGGTGACCCAATAGAACCCGACATCGTTGCGCCAATGCCGACAGCGGTGACGACAATCGCCCACAGCACCCGACGCTCAGGACGTTCCCTCAAGATCAGAAACGCAGCGATCGCAGCAGCAATTGGTGACGCCCCAACGATGACAACAACATTTGCAACTGACGTCTGGGTCACAGCCACGATGAAGGCAAACTGCGTCGCAGCTCCAAGTAATGCGATGAGCAGCACTGCGCCAACAGACGACGTGCACGATTGACGGACGGTCGCCCATCCATCTCGACGGGCCAACGCTGCTGTGCCGAGAGTCAGGGTTGAGCCGCAGGCCATGAGAAACGCCATCGTCGCCCCCGACCCTTCACCGAGTCGAACAAAGAGCGAATCAGTCGAAACAAACAACATCCCAGTCGCAGCCAGCAACCACCCTCGGATTCGAAGAGCCTGTGGTTGCGAAGACATAAGTGGATGTCAGTCGTTGCTATGTAGGGCATCGTTCAGCGCACCCCATGAGCCAGTTCGCTGACGAACAACGACCTGTCCGGTCTGGCCATCGCGGATAAACATCAGGCCCGAGCGCCCTGAGAGCTCGGCGGCCTTGACGACGTCACCATCTGGTGTCGACACTGGAGTACTTGCGGTGACGTAGAGCCCGGCCTCGACAACACAATCATCACCGAGGCTGATACCGATACCAGAGTTCGCTCCGAGCAAGCAGCGCTCACCAACAGTGATCTGAGCGGTTCCGCCGCCTGAGAGAGTCCCCATGATCGACGCTCCGCCACCGACGTCACTTCCGTCACCGACGATGACACCAGCCGAAATACGTCCTTCGACCATCGATGCCCCGAGCGTGCCGGCGTTGAAATTGCAGAACCCCTCGTGCATCACTGTCGTTCCTTCGGCGAGGTGAGCTCCCAACCGAACTCGAGTGGCATCAGCAATACGAACACCTGACGGAACGACGTAGTCAGTCATGCGTGGGAACTTGTCAACACCGTGAACGGTGAGGTGTTGGCCCGCAGCTCGCGCGCGGATACGAGTCGCTTCGAGTTCGTGCAAAGGAACTGGTCCGGCGCTTGTCCACGCAACATTTGTCAACGTGCCAAAAATGCCATCGAGGTTGATTGAACGAGGAGCGGCAAATCGGCCCGAGAGAAGATGGAGACGCAGATAGCCATCAGCAACCGATGCGGGAGCCTCATCAACATCAATGGTGATGCGGACCGGGCGAATAGTCACATTGCGGAACTCATCACGGGTCTCACGCACACCTGCAAGCCCATCGTCGCCGCCTTCGCCCCAACCAAACCATCCAAAAAATGCATCAAGATCCACACCTTGGGCGTCGGTGGTCACCCAGCCCGCACCCCAAGCCATACGAACCGAAGTTGGTGCGCTTTCGTTATCAAGATTCATGAGTCATCACCTCAGGTCGCAAGGTAGGGAACAGGACAACTTCGCGGATTGAGTCGACGCCGGCAATCAGCATTGCGACGCGGTCCATGCCGATGCCGAGTCCTCCGGTTGGAGGCATGCCGTATTCGAGTGCTCGCAAATAATCTTCGTCCACGGTGCCACGTTCAAGGTCACCGGCATCTTTCGCTGCTTGCTCATCTTCAAATCGTGCTCGCTGCTCAACAGGGTCATTGAGCTCTGAGTATCCGTTTGCCAACTCGCGGCCATCGACGAACAACTCAAACCTCTCGGTGAGATACGGATCGTCACGATGGACCCTCGAAAGCGGCGTAATATCGACCGGGTGTCCCGTGATAAACGTCGGACGCACAATGCTCGACTCGCAATGAGCCTCGAAGATCTCTTCAATGATTTTGCCGGGAAGCCACTGCGGAGCCACTTTGACGCCGTTTTTCGTCGCAAGATCGGCAAGAACATCACGTGGCATTGAAGGATGAACCTCGGTGCCAATCGCATCACTAGCCGCATCGATCATCCGAATCCGCGGCCACGGGTCAGAAAGATCAACCTCTGCGTCGCGAATGTTGAGCACCGTTGAGCCGATTGCATCTCTTGCAGCATTGGTAATGAGAAGTTCGGTGATGTTCATCACGTCGGTCCAGTCGGCGAATGCCTGGTACAACTCCATCATCGTGAACTCCGGGTTGTGCCGGGTTGAAATGCCTTCATTTCTGAAGATTCGACCAATCTCAAACACCCGCTCCATACCGCCAACAATGAGTCGTTTGAGATGCAACTCGAGCGCAATACGCAGATACAACTGCATATCGAGGGTGTTGTGATGTGTCACAAATGGACGGGCATGTGCGCCTCCAGCCTCAACATGGAGCACCGGAGTTTCGACCTCGATGAACCCCTCGTTGGCAAGCGTCCTGCGAAAGCTTGAAACCACAGCATGGCGAATTTCGAAGTGGCGACGGGCTTCGTCATTGACGATGAGATCGGCGTAGCGCTGCCTGAAACGGGTATCGACATCAGTTAAGCCATGCCACTTGTCAGGAAGCGGTCTGATTGCCTTCGACAGCAATTGGCATTCCGCCACTCGAACCGATAATTCGCCCTTACGTGTCGTCATGACATCGCCGGTGACGCCTACCCAATCACCAAGATCGAGAGATTTGACCGACTCAAAGCCATCATCTCCGATGACCGCTTTGGAGACGAAGAGCTGGATCTCATCTGATCGATCTCGAATAGTGAGGAAAATCAAC
>JBMTDQ010000120.1:0-3587 GCA_049432165.1 Ilumatobacteraceae bacterium | reverse complement strand
GAGGACGACGAGCCAGCTGCGGGATCTGCAACGTCGTCACTCGACGATCTCTTCAAAATCTGAGTTGAGGCGGCGCTGTCGCTTAGGCAGTTCAGCCATCAATGCTCGAGCAGCGGTATCGCTGATCATTGGCCACATTGAAATCTCAGGCGCAGTTCGAAAACAACTCACACAGATACCGTGTTCGAGACGGCAAACCTTGTTGCACGGGGAGATCTGGCTCATCGCCTAAGCCCTTCAGAGGGGACGCAAAAAGGAACTCGAGCCACAACCGCAAAATACTGTCCGAAGGTGAGTACGGTTCGTCTGTGCCTCAAACTTCTTCAGAAAATTCCGCGACTACTTCCCAAATAAAATTTCCCGGAATGGCAGTGGTGGCCGGCGGTTTTCTTATTCTTACGACATCGGCAGGCCTCGGTTTTTACGGCCTTGCGGTGTATCTCAACGCACTGAGTAAAGAGCGTGGATGGGACATTGCATCGTTGTCACTCGGTACAACTGTGTTCTTCGTCGTTTCGGGTGTCACCGGACTTGGCGTTGCTCGGTTTATTGCTCGTCGCGATGCTCGCATTGTGGTTCTATTTGGCGGAGTTGTCGGCGCTCTATCTCTATTAGCTCTTGGTCAGATCAACGCCGTATGGCAGCTGTATGTGGTCTATTGCTTTTATGGAATTGGTTTTGCTGCTGCCGGTTTGGTGACCGTGACGACTGTTGTCACAAGGTGGTTCCACCGTCGAAGGGCGATGGCGATTTCGGTTGCGTCAACCGGTTTGTCAGTCGGGGGCGTCGTGATTACGCCTGCTGCAAAGTGGTTTGTTGATGCGCAGACGTTGCAGGGCGCTGCACCCTGGTTGGCGTTAGTGTTCTTCGTAGGAACGGTTGTGCCTGGCTGGTTCTTGCTGAAGAGTGACCCGGCTGACTCCGGATTTCTTCCCGACGGTGAGCGGGTTGCACCTGGGGCATCGGCAATGGTGCTCACGGGAACACCTTTTGCGGTTGCTATGCGTAGCAAATTTTTCCTAGCGGTCACCGTCGGTTACGTGTTATCGCTGGGATCTCAGGTAGGTGGAATTCAGCAGCTCGTCAAACTCGCAGAGGAACGAACAACTGCGACAACAGCGGCTTTTGCCACCTTGGCGCTTGCAGTCACCTCAATCATCGCTCGGCTTGTTGGAGGAAAAGTCTTCCCGAAGTTCGCGCTTGGACGAGTGATCACAGTGCTCTCATTTTTCCAGATGATTGCGCTTGCCGGCCTTGCGCTTGCGTATAACACGTGGGTGTTCTTCGCGTTTATTCTTCTTTTCGGTGCAACGGTAGGAAACATTTTGATGTTGCAACCCTTGCTCATCGCTGAGCGGTTTGGAGTTAGGGAGTATCCGAAACTGTTCGGCCGAACACAGTTTCTCAGTGTCGCGGGCGTGGCAGGAGGCCCATGGCTGCTTGGCTGGCTACACGACGTCGCTGGCGGCTACGAAACCGCGTACCTCGTAGCGGCAGGAATGTCGTTGGCTGGAGTGTTCGTGTTTTACTTTGGTGGACCTGCTGAGAATACGAGTGACCACACCGAAAGTTAGAGATGTTGTGCGACCAGCGGCCTCAGGTTCGCTGAGTGCCGACTCGGAGTTCTTTGAATGGCACTCCGGTATCAACTGAGATATCGCGCGGTAGCCCGAGCACACGGTCGCCGATGATGTTGCGCTGGATCTCATCGGTTCCACCGGCAATCGCAGCTGAAAGTGAGCTAATCATGTTCACTGCCAACGCTTCTTCGTCGGTGTCGTCGCCTTCCCATGCCACAGTTGCTGGCCCGGCGATATTTTGTGCAATTTCTCTGAACTTGCGGGCAATGATTGAGCCATAAAGCTTGCCAAGTGAGCCACCAGGGCCAGGGGCCTTGCCGGCTTTCATCTCGGCGCGGTTGCGCATTGCAACCATCGATTTCGTTGACTCCATGCAATAAACCTGCATGAGTTCATCTCGGACGACTGGGTCAGAGATAGAACCGTTGCGCGTTGCCCACTTGGCAAGCACGTCATACATCGGCTGGGTGACCTT
The DNA here is from genome assembly GCA_049432165.1 of Ilumatobacteraceae bacterium. Classification (GTDB taxonomy): domain Bacteria; phylum Actinomycetota; class Acidimicrobiia; order Acidimicrobiales; family Ilumatobacteraceae; genus Casp-actino5. The sequence continues at coordinate 1,532 of JBMTDQ010000120.1, read as the reverse complement.
GCCAGCATTCATCGAGCCGATCGCAACACGCTCGTACATGAGCATTGCCGTGGCTTGCCGCCAACCGTTGTTGTATTCACCGAGCAAATTCTCAGCGGGGATACGAACATCAGTGAAGAACACCTCGTTGAAGTGGCTACCGCCATCGATCTGGTTGATTGGACGAATCTCAACACCGGGGCTCTTGAGATCAATGATGAACATCGAGATACCTGCGTGTTTCGGTTGGTCAGGATCGGTCCGGGCAATGATCACCCCGTAATCGGATACGTGAGCGAGGGTTGTCCACACTTTTTGGCCATTGAGAATCCATTCGTCACCGTCACGCTCAGCCTTGGTCTGCAGGCTGGCCACGTCACTACCTGCTCCGGGCTCAGAGAACATCTGACACCAGACCGTCTTCGCTGAAATGTTGTCGGGCATGAACTTACGCTTCTGCTCGTCGGTACCGAACTCATTAAGCACCGGCAGGCACATTCCATGGCTGATGACAAGTTCGCCGGTCATCATGGGGAAACCCTGTGCAACCTGTCGGAAGATGCGCTCATGTTCGAGGGTGAGGCCCGCCCCGCCGTACTCCTTCGGAAACGGAATACCAGCGAATCCGGCTTCAGCGAGCCGCCCTTGGAATTCACGGGCTGCACCGAGGTCACGTCCCTTGCCAGGCGATGTATTTGACTCAAGGAAGCTACGAACGTTGTTTGCAAATTCTTCTGCTTCTTGGGGTGAGAGGGCGGTGCTCATCGATGCTCCTTTAGGCGAATGATTCAGCCTTTTACGTTGTCACATTCTGGACCATGAGGTCTAATCCGAAGCATTGGTGATGATTCGTTCTGAAGTACCGTTGGCTCATGTTTGAAGAGGTGAATGGCAAACTTTCATCAAAGTTCGTATTTAACGATTTCGACGAGGCAATGTCGTTTGTGAACGCGGTGGCAAAGGTTGCAAATGAGCATGACCATCATCCTGATATCTCCATCTCGTGGAATACCGTTGTCGTCGAGTGTTGCACCCACTCTGCTGGCGGGGTGATTACTGACCTCGACCATTCGCTTGCGGAAGCAATTACGCAGTTAGAAGAGGTAGGCCGATGACAGAGCCTCACGCAAATGTGCTGCGAGTGATTGAAGCGGCAGCAGCACTAGGTCTCGACATCACACCTCGAACATTTCCAGATGGAACCCGAACAGCCCAAGAAGCGGCAGATGCAATTGGTGTGCAGGTCGGCCAGATTGTGAAAAGCCTCATCTTTGCGGTGGATGGTGAGGTTGTCCTTGCCTACGTGAGTGGGGCCAACCAGCTTGATGAATCGAAACTCGCGCTCGCAGCCGGTGGTGCGATGTGCCAGCGCGTTGATGCAGATGTAGTGAGGTCAACGACTGGTTTCCCGATCGGTGGCGTGCCGCCTCTGGGTTTGGCAACCCAACTGAGAATCTTCGTCGACCCCGACCTCCTCAAGTTCGATGAGGTGTGGGCAGCTGCTGGTACTTGGCACGACGTGTTCCCGATAGATCCGAGAGTTCTGCAGAGTG
>JBMTDQ010000119.1:0-3686 GCA_049432165.1 Ilumatobacteraceae bacterium | reverse complement strand
GCGTATCAATGCATCGGCACCCCTCTCGTGCTCTACGGGTGAATCGGGTTAGCAACACCACCAGGTCTGCACCGACATCCGTTTGCACCGGAGCGAATGCGGTAGCGCTTGCGAGCGGAAATGATCTTGACGCGGAACTCCGATTGCTCGAAGCCATTGCTCGGCGCGGACCATCATCTGCACCAATTCGTCGAACTCTCACCATTTCGGCCCGTGGTCAGCTTTCTGACGGACGGGTGCTGTGGTCGGGAGCCGATGGTACATGGGGTGTGATCGAACCACTGCTTGCAGAATTGATGGGCTGGGACGCCTGTTCTAGGCGGTCGGTGCGCGCGGACGTTCACTCGAGCAACGGACGTCACCAAGTGCTTGAGATCCACCCGCTCGTTGTGGTGTAGAGCCACTAGCGTTATCAGCGTGATCCAGGTTCGACGAGAGGTGCTCGACGCCATCGTGCACGAAGCAGTGCGTGCGTACCCTCTTGAGGCCTGCGGCCTCATCTCGGGCCCAACCATTGGAACTGACTCAGATCTTGCAGTGGCCTTTCACCGCTGCAACAACACAGCAGAATCCGCCCGGGTGTACACCATCGACCCAAAAGACCATCTGCGCATCGAACGCGAAGTTGACGACATCGATCACGAAGTGATTGGAGTTGTGCACAGCCACACCCACTCAGAACCATTTCCGAGCCCAACTGACGTCACCCAAGCCCCTGACCCGATCTGGCATTACATCATCGTGTCACTCAAGCGAGAAGCTCCAGAGATGCGTTGCTACCGAATCGTCGAGGGTGAGATTTCAGAAGAACCAATCGAACTCGTCGATTGATCGTTGGTTCGCCACACAGCGTTGGTGGGTCATGCTCGCACCCCTGTAGCGGCAAGCAGAATTCAACTATGACGAAACGATGTTGACCTCGAGATCCGGCCGCATGCCGGGAAGAGCGTCTCCTGAAGGCCACCCGAGGTAGATCATTCCGATCAGGCGAGTTGCTGGTTCAAAACCACACAGACCCAACGTCTGCTCGCCATCGATCACAGGAGCCGTTGACCAAAATGATGCAAGTCCAAGCGCAGTGGCTCCGAGCAGAGCATTCTGAATGCCAGCTGCAACAGCGTCACGGTTCTCCTCGTGAAATGTCGGATGCTCATCGGGAGCAGAACCGATCTCCAGCACTGTAGGAACCCGCGTCTACTTCGAGCGCTCTTTGTTGATTTTGATCTCATCATCAGAACCAGCGCGGATGAGATCTTGAGCGCAGGCCTCACCAAGTCGAACCCTGCCATCGCCGGAGAATGCCGCAAACCGCCACGGCCATGTGCGCTTATGGTTCGGAGCCCACAACGCCAATTCGCAAAGGTCCCGAATGATCGTCTCAGGAACCTCTCGCTCACGATCTACCAACATGTTTGTGCGCCGCGACTGCACAAGGTCTCGCACCGTTGCGAAGACGTCTGATGTATCGGAGTCAGCACCCATAGGCTCAGTTTGCCATCCGAGGCGGTCGACAGTGATGTCCCGATGTCAAAATGTCGCCATGCCACGCCAAGCAATCATCGCTGTGATCGCAGCAGCAGCATTGTTCGGCACAACGGGGACCGCCCAGGCACTTGGTCCCGATGGAACTTCCGTGTGGGTGGTCGGCACGATCAGGATTGCCCTCGGTGCGCTCACCTTGTGGTTATTCGCACGTGCGACTCGCCAAAAGAAGGCGACAATCAATCGACGTACGTTCATGCTCGTTGCTACAGGTGGATGTGGAGCGGCGATCTACCAGCCCGCATTCTTCGCCGGGGTTGAACAATGCGGGGTTGCAATCGGCACCGTCATCGCTCTCGGAAGTGGGCCAATGTTCGCTGGGTTCATCGACAGGGTTGTTCGCAAACAACAACTTGGAACTCGTTGGTATCTCGGGACCGCAACCATGCTGATCGGCGTCGCAGTTCTCGTTGCAACAAGTCGCGACACCACTGGACCAACCCAACTATCGGTGACCGGAGTGCTGTCTGCTCTGGCTGCTGGACTTGGCTACGCAATGTATGCACAGACGACGAGTTCGCTGATTGCGCTGAAGCTTTCATCAACCACCGCACTTGCGCTTCAATTCAGCGTTGCTGCTGTCATCCTCACGCCATTCATGCTTATCGACGTGCTGAGCAGCGCCACTCCAAACTGGATCTGGTCAGGGCCTGGCACCGCAATGCTTCTCCACCTTGGTGTACTCACCGCTGGAGTTGCTTATGTGCTGTACGGGTGGGGACTTCGAACCTTGCCGGTGTCGACTGCGGTATCGATCACGCTCGTCGAACCGCTCACCGCAGCGGGGGCAGCGTTCTTGGTGCTCGGTGAACGACTATCTGCAACCGGCGGCGTGGCGACCATCATCGTGGTAGTAGGTCTTGTCGCGCTCACCGTGACGGGCCGCCCATCGGGCGCTCGAACTCAGTGAAGACTGCCGAATTATGCCGCTTGGTGCGCCTGCGCAGCGAGCACACCGAGAACCACAAACACAGAGCCTGACACCCACCGTTGCATAAATGCGAGCGACTTTCCTCGAAGAAGCACATCACGTAACCCGCTTGTCCCGATCGCCCAGACTGAATCGGTCACGCAGGCAATCAAGACAAAGAGAATTCCTAACGTGAGCGCTTGCGGCCAGGTAGGTCCACGGTTCGGATCGATGAAATGCGGAAGGTACGAAAGAAAGAACAGCCCTGTTTTTGGATTCAGCACATTCACAATGACACCTTGCCGAAACGCCCGACGCCTCGAGAGGTGGTCACTCGACAGACTGACCGCTGCTGGACGACGAAGTAACGCTCCCAGACCAACTCCAACCAGATAGATCGCTCCAGCCCACTTAATAACACCGAATGCAGTCGCAGAGGCTGCAATTACGGCGGAAAGGCCAGCTGTCGCCGCGATGCCATGAGCAAGGTTTCCGATCTCTAAACCTGCGACCGAGGCGAGCGCAACGGAGCGCCCATCTGACATCGAACGGTTCACGATGTACAGCACCGCGGGGCCAGGGATAATGAGCAACACAAACGACGCGGCGGCGAATGAGAGAAGAGCATTGGCCGCTGGCACGACGGCGAACGCTACCTGCAACTATGGGGGGATGAGCACACCCCCCGCCGCTGAAACCGCTCCTCGAGAATCGATCAGAGTTGCCGGAAGCGGGCTCACCTTGGCAGCAGACGTCTACGGTGATGACGACGCTCCAACCGTCATGCTGATGCACGGCGGGGGACAGACCCGACACGCGTGGGGAGGAGCTGGCGCAGCATTTGCCAACGCCGGATACCGGGCGGTCTCGGTTGACCTGCGTGGCCACAGCGATAGTGACTGGTCTCCCGATGGTGACTATGCCTTGCAGCGTTACGCAGATGACCTCATCGCAGTTGCTCGCACCTGCTCATCGCCGCCGGCACTCGTCGGAGCATCTCTCGGTGGTCTCGCAGCAATGCTTGCTCTCGCAACGGTGACTCGCGCAGCAGGTTCGCCACTGGCAAGTTGCCTTGTCCTTGTTGACGTCGCCCCGAGAATCGAAACCGCAGGTCGCGTCAAAATCCAGGAATTCATGCGAGCCGGTATGCGTGGCTTTGACAGTCTTGATGAGGCAGCAGATGCGGTTGCGTTGTACAACCCACATCGTCCTCGACCAAAGGATTCTTCTGGTC
>JBMTDQ010000118.1:0-3722 GCA_049432165.1 Ilumatobacteraceae bacterium | reverse complement strand
TACGAGACCAACTCGTGGATGCGGGTCGTGCTCGAGCCGCATCAGTAGGTTGGCCCGATGCCTACGCCTTCACGAAGGCGATGGGCGAACAGGCCCTCACGGAATCAAAGGGCAATGTTCCGATCTCGATTGTTCGGCCGTCGATTATCGAATCAGCGTGGGCAGAACCTCGGCCGGGTTGGATCCGTGGATTCCGAATGGCAGAGCCTGTCATCATCAGTTATGCCCGCGGTTTACTGAAAGAGTTCCCGGGGGTACCTGAAGGGACAATCGACGTCATTCCCGTCGACATTGTTGTTGCTTCGATCATTGCTGTCGCCGCTGCAGGACCAGATAAGGCGCCATTCATCACGCAAGTTGCATCGGGAGGCATCAATCCACTTCGTTATCGCACGTTGGTGAACCACGTCAGCAGCTGGTTCACCGAGAACCCGCTATACGACAATGATGGACAGCCAATCCTGGTACCCGAGTGGCGTTTCCCCGGTAGGGGCAAAGTCCAGAGTCAGTTGTCACGTGCCAAAACAGCGATCGAACGGGTCGAAAGCACGATGCAAATGCTTCCGCTCCGCGGACGGCAGGCCGAGTTTGCCGCAACTCTAGAAACCCGCCGCCTCGAGGTAGAGCGGGCGCTCGAATACGTCGAACTGTACGGCCTCTACACCGAGTGTGAGGCGATCTATCAGGTCGACAATCTCATGTCACTGTGGAACAACTTGCCGACTGCTGATCAAGATGCGTTCTGCTTCGATCCGCGAGTCGTCGACTGGACGCATTACGTCCACAACATTCACTTGCCGTCAATCATTGAACACGCTCGAGTCAAGAGCACCCCTGGCAAGGTGAAAACCACCGACCGCATGACGCGACTGCGCTCCCAGGTTCTCGATCCGAAACGTCAAGTCGCGGCGTTCGACCTTGAGAACACGTTGATCGCATCGAACGTGGTTGAGAGCTATTCATGGCTTGCGACTCGTCGTTTAGACGGTCGTGAGAGGTTGAAGTATGTGACTCGAACACTCGCCGAAGCGCCGGGACTATTGCGAATGGATCGCCGAGACCGAACTGACTTCCTTCGGCACTTCTACCGACGGTATGCGGATGCACCGCTTGAGCAAATAGAGACCGATGTTGATGCCATGTTGACTGGCCTCATTCTCTCGAAGTGTTTCCCAGAGGGCATTCGTCGAGTTCGTGCGCATCGAGCAGCCGGTCATCGCACCGTCCTTATTACTGGTGCCCTCTCATTCAACGTCGCAGGGTTGCGGCCTCTGTTTGACGAAATTGTTGCTGCTGAGATGACGGTTCGTCCGGACGGCACGCTCTCAGGCGAGATGAACAGCGTTCCGCCAACAGGCGAGGCTCGTGCTCAGATTCTTGCCGAGTACTGCGAGGCTGAGAATTTGCGACTTGAAGAATGTGTGGCCTACGCAGACTCTTCATCTGACCTACCACTCTTCGAAGCAGTCGGTTTTCCCGTTGCGGTGAACCCTGAAACTCGATTGGCCTCGATTGCCCGTAAACGAGGGTGGCTGGTCGAGCACTGGTCCAAAGCAAGAGGCGGACCTCGAACACTTCTACCAATTGGACCGATCCTGTCAGAACGTGAGCAGCGAAGGCAGTTTCGGTGAAGGCGCTACAAGTACGACACAATGTGCGTCGCTTTGGCGCGGCCCGTCTGCTATCCGTGACGAGCCCAAAGACATCCGCTCGAATCGCGCCAGTCGACCTCAGAAACGTTGAAGATCCGGCTGAACCGAGCGGCGCAGGATGGATCAAGGTCCGTACCCGGCTCGCGGGCATCTGTGGTTCGGATCTCGCTCTCATCGATGGACACGCCTCCACCTACTTTGAAGACTTCGTGTCATTTCCGTTCGTTCCAGGACATGAAATTGTGGGCGAACTCGAGACTGGCGAACGAGTTGTCATCGAACCAGTTCTTGGTCACGCCGCAAGAGGATCCGTGCCGCCATGGGATGGTGCCGCCCCGGCAGATGGCGATGACTACGCCCATCTCGTTCGAGGTCATCTAAAGCCTGGTATCCAAACCGGATTCTGCTGCTCCACCGGTGGCGGCTGGGCACCATGGTTCTGGGCGCACGAGTCACAACTCCACTCCGTGCCGACCGAGATGAGTGATGAGCGTGCAGTACTTGTCGAACCCCTCGCTGGTTCAGTGCACGCAGCGCTGATGGCGGTGCAGCACACGAACCATCATCTCACCGACACAGAGTCACCGATTGTTGCCGTATTAGGTGCTGGAACGATGGGTCTCGGCGCAATAGCCGCTGTTCGTGGCGCTGTTCCTAACGCTCGAATTGTTGCCGGGGCTCGTTACCCCCATCAAATGAGGTTTGCGAAGGGCTTCGGAGCTGACGTCGTTGCCCCGGGAGACGAAGTGTTGCGGGCCGTTCGGAGGATGTCGGGTGCGCACCGAATCGGAGCAGGTCTGTCATCGGGAGCTCACGCAACGATTAACGCTGTTGGCGACAGTGCATCACTTGCATTGTCCATCAATATCACCCGACCGAGAGGTGCAACGGTGCTGCTCGGAATGCCTGGGGAAAGCAAACTCGACCTCACCCCGCTATGGCACCGTGAGGTCGCTCTCCTTGGCGCATACACATATGGCACCGAACAGATTGAGGGCAACGATGTCAGAACCTTCGATCTTGCGATGACCCTTGCCAACAGAATCGAGGCAGAGCGTCTACTTTCTGCCACCTATCGCCTCGACCAGCATGTCGAGGCTCTTGCACACGCGGCGTCAGCAGGGCGTCGCGGTGCAGTGAAAATCGCGTTTGATGTGAGAGAGGACCAGTAATGCCACGTCCAGGATTCGTCTTAGATGTTGATCGCTCAACGCCGCCAATGCTGTTTTGGCATGGCGAGAAATTCAGTTTGGAGCGCCTACCTGCCGATCGGAGCAGAGTGATCTACCCTGCCGAATCATTCCCAGGTTTGACTGACCCGCAGGCTGCGATCCGAGACGCTCTTGAACATCCACTCGACATGGAACCATTGCGCGCCCTTCTTCATGCCGACATGAAGCTCACGATCTGTTTCGATGACGCGAGTCTTTCTCTTCCCAAAATGCGGCGCCCCGATTCTCGGCAACGAATTATCGAAGCAGTTCTGGACCTCGCAGCAGAGTCAGGGGTCGATGATGTTCACATCATCGCCGCTCTTGGATTACACCGACGGATGCATGACTACGAATTGCGCCATGTGCTCGGAAACCGCATTTTTGACGCCTTCGCGCCGAACGGCACCTTGTACCAACATGATGCTGAGGATCCCGAAAACCTGACAGTTCTTGGTGAGACCGATCACGGCGAGATTCTTGAAATCAACAAGCGTGTCGCAGATTCTGATCTCGTCGTGTACGCCAATGTGAATCAGGTAGCAATGGATGGCGGCTGGAAATCGCTGGTCACAGGGGTGGCGTCGTATCGATGCCTGAGCCATCACCACAATCCTGAATCGTTGCAGAACACACGCAGCCTGATGGATCGTCATCATTCAGCACTGCACCACTCCATTTGGCGTCTTGGAAAAGTTCTTCGGGATAACGGTCCGAAGGTGTTCCAGATCGAATCGACGATTAACACTGATGCATTCCCGTCTCCGTTCGAATTCCTTTCTAAACGAGAGTGGGAATGGACCGACAGAGACCGAATTACCTACCTCGCAACTGCGAAAACCCTCGATCGTCTCCCCCG
>JBMTDQ010000117.1:0-3764 GCA_049432165.1 Ilumatobacteraceae bacterium | reverse complement strand
CGCTGAAAGTAACCACTCAAAATTGCTGAGACGGCGCTCAAGCTTGTCGATGACCGGTGCACCGATCACCACTCGGTGAACGCCGAGCGCTGCGAGTTCCTCAATCGACTCTTGAGTGCCTCCCGAGGCGCCGACAGTGATTTCAATCTCGGCCGGGTCCCGACCGATCTCCTCGCATTCTTGCTTGATGACGTCAAGCATCTTCGCTAGAGCGGCCGCATCACCACCTGAATTGATCTCTGCGCTCAGACTTCCAGGAAAGAAATACCCATCGCCGCGTCGTGCCGCACGCCGAGCAGCCGCTGCAGAGTGTCCACCAACAACGATCGGAATGCTTCGAGGTGTCGATGGTTGCGGATTCGACACCATCTCGTTCCAGTTAAAAAATGAACCGTTCACTGAACTCGGCCAGTCAGTCCAGAGGGAGCGGATGGCGTCAATCGATTCGTCCATTCGTGCTCCACGACGAGAGAACGACACGTCGACTGCTTCCATTTCCTCCTCAAGCCAACCCACTCCAACGCCAAGAATGGCTCGGCCATTACTGAGCCGGTCGAGTGTTGACCACTCCTTCGCGACGTACGCAGCATGACGTTGAGGCAAAATCAAAATTCCTGTTGCAAGCTGAAGTCGTGTTGAGATCGCGGCAACAAATGAGAGCCAGACCATTGGGTCGCACAGCACCACATCTTTGAGGCCGGGCATTTCTCCAGACTCGTTGTATGGGTACGGAGACTTCAACTCCATCGGAGTGAGTACATGCTCTACGGCCCAGACAGACTCAACTCCAGAGTCCTCGCAGATCTCAACCGCGCTCCGGATGTCATCGGGAGTATTCCAAATGGTGCTCGCAAACATGAGGCCAAGTTGAGGGAGCGTCATGATGGTGACTCGCCCTGTGTTGCGCCAAGGCGGCGAAGCGCATTGTGCGTCACCCTTTCGACTGCTCGATCGGTGCCGAGCCCAAACGACCAATCGGTGGTGCCAACAGTGACCACAGTTCCGCCGTCAGGTCCGAATGGTCGTGTTTCAACGATCACTGCGTTTCCGTGGCGCACTTTGCGTTTATTTGCCTCGTTCACCTCACCGTGAATTCGCTCGGCGATGAATTCAAGATCACCCTGATCGCTTAGGGCGGAGATCGACTTCGGATAGTCGCCAACCCCAAGGTTCGACGACGGACACATCGCAACGATCGTGTGATCGCTTGGCGTTCTGTCACGGCCTGTGCTCACAGGGAGGTGCTCGTCGTCAAGGGCGATGTGGCAGCCGAGGGTCTCATATCCAACGACTCCATCTCGGGCGCCGAGGACATCGCCGTAGCGAAGAGCGGTTCCATCGAAAAGCCAGTGATCGTCTCGGTAGACAATGAAGCCGCCGATTCCGCGTGCATTTGAATTTCCGAATCGATGGTACAGACCCCAGGCGCTTCCGGCCCCAAGAACTGATGCTTCCGGGCGGTTCACCAATGGGTCAGCCCACATTCCGGACATCTCGGCCGCACGACCTTCTGAGAGCACGGGGTCTTCGGTGTGACCTTTGTATTTGAAGCAGACCATCGATCCGATGTCGGTCAATCGAACCTGCCAGAACATGGTGTTGCCAGAAAAACTTGTCAGGTTGCCGCCACGCCCGATGAAGGCTTCGAGGGCATTTCGTTGGCCCGCCGACCAGTATTCGTCGTGTCCAACCGAGACAACGAGGTCGTAGCCATCGAGAATGCCGTCAACCTCGTCAAGATCTGAGGAGATGGCGTAATCGAAGGTGTAACCGGCAGATTCGGCCCACTCGACAAACCGTCGTTCGTGAATGAACCAGCCCGACGAACCAATCGCTGCTGGAAGTGCTCTGTCACCCCTGTACTTCTGGTAGATCTCGCCGTCGGGGTCAGGTTCTTCATCCCATCGAACCGGTCGTGCTTTCCTGTCGTCTCGTTCGGTGACCTCGCGGCACAGCAGGCCGCGAGTGAACGGACGCCGGAACGAGACTTCGTGGCCGCCGGTGTACAGCGAACAGCCACCCCAGGTGTTGTATGCATTCCACGTGTTCGTTCCAAGAACAAACAGCGCTGAAGCAGATTGCTTCGCAGACCGGATGACGACCCCGGCGTGGGCAACGTCTCTGCCCTCGGGAGCTCCGGTGGCGGTCAGTGTGATGAGGTAGAACCCACTCGACCATTCCTCGCCTGTAGGTATTTCGAGAATGACTGGCCAGTCGCAGCCATGACTATCAGCATTGTCTGGGGCCGGGTAGTACGAGCCAGCAATCGGCTCTGGCGACGACCACACGAGTTCGCGTGCTGCTCCCCAACGCTCAACGGTGACCGTAAATTCGTCGACTTTGGTTGAGACGTGAAGTCCAATTGGTGAGCCTGCAACAACGCTCAGGGTCGAGCAATATCCCTCAATGTCGTCGTAGAAGGTGAGGTCATCAAGTGGTGCCGTCATAGTGTGATGGTACGCGTTGTGCGGCCATCGGCTCGGACGCGACGGTTGCTAGCGGTCGGTTACTGCCGCTACTGGCTCCCCCCACCAGGTGGTGGTGGCGCGGAGAATTTCATTGCGCTCCATTCCATCTGCACCGAACATCTGGACCGACTGGGCTCGTGCAACACCTCGGTAACGAGGAGCGATGTCGGTGAACACTGGTCCCGCAATGTGGTCATCAAGGGCCTGTTGTGATTCGTACTGTTCAAGCAGTGCTCCAGACGTGCCGTCTTCGTTGACGTACCAGTCATACATCAACGTTCCTGGCTCGGCACGACTTGCTGTCGCCATCTCTGAAGCCATCGCTTCAAATTGCTCACGGTCTTCAAATGACCAGTGAATGACTACTGTGACCCATGCTCTGACACTCATCTAGAAAACAGTAGTCATCTTTCATTTGACACTCCACGCCCGTCTGGAGAAGTAGGAGGTCAGAAAATGACAACAGCAGCAATCTACGCAAGGCTTTCAAATGAAAATGAGGGTTCAACCTCAACAAAGCGCCAGGAGAAAGAGTGTCGGGATTTCGCTCAGATGAGGGGTTTGGAGGTCATTGATGTCTTCGTGGACGAGGGGATCTCTGGCTTCTCTGGGAAGCACCGCCCAAGCTTTGAGCGTGCAATCAATGCTCTTGAGGCTGGCGAGTTTGACAACCTCATCGTCTGGAAACTTGACCGTCTGACCCGTCAGGGGATGGGCGCGGTCGGATCGCTTCTTGACCGTCTTGACGGCACTGGTCGAGGAGTAATCTCAGTGATGGATGGTGGGTTGGACACGACTCAGCAAAATGGTCGGGTCATGGTGGCGCTTCTGTCAGAGATGGCTCGCGCTGAGTCAGCCAATTCCTCGACCCGAATCAGAGCTCAGAAGCGCGAGGCTCGTGAGGCGGGGAAGTGGCTGTCGGGGTCGAACGTTCCGTGGGGCTACGTCATGACAACGGACAAGAAGTTGGCGCACTGTCCAGAAACGGCAGCAACCGCACGACAGGTGATTGAGATGTATCTGGCTGGTCGTTCGGTAGCACACGTCATCGACTGGCTCAATGAAGAAGGAATACCGTCACCACGGTTGAAAAGTTGGACCCGGGCGACGCTCAACGATTGGATTGACTCGCCTGTGCTTGCAGGGTTGCAGCCGATCTATGAGAACCACCGCTCAGAGATTTATCGAAGCCCGGCAACTGGTGAGCCTGTTTCGGTTGGTCACGGTCTTGCAACTGAGGCTGAGTGGCGAAGTATTCGTTCACTTCGCGAGCAGCGTCGCACTACCAACAACCGC
>JBMTDQ010000116.1:0-3775 GCA_049432165.1 Ilumatobacteraceae bacterium | reverse complement strand
GAGCTCAGCCGTTATGACACGATCATCGTCGACGAGGCGCACGAGCGAAGTCTCAACATCGACTTCATTCTTGGGTACCTTCGACAACTGCTCCAGAGACGACCCGACTTACATCTGATTGTTACTTCAGCAACCATTGACACGGAACGGTTCGCAGAGCATTTCGCTGATGCTGCTGGTGAACCAGCTCCGGTCTTCGCAGTTGAGGGGCGGACATATCCAGTCGAAATTCGTTATCGACCAGTTGCTGAAGACATCGACCAGGTACAAGCAATTATCGATGGTGTTGAGGAACTTTCAAGAGTAACCGATGGCGACATTCTCGTGTTCCTGTCAGGTGAACGAGAGATTCACGACACAGCCGACGCCTTGCGCGATCTGAATCTTCCTCGAACAGAAATTTTGCCGTTATACGCCCGGTTATCCGCTGCCGAACAACAACGAGTGTTTGCTTCACACCCAGGTCGTCGCATTGTGCTCGCAACGAACGTCGCCGAGACGTCGATCACCGTCCCCGGCGTTCGAGCAGTGATCGATACCGGTACGGCACGAGTCAGTCGATATTCGCGACGATTGAAAGTTCAGCGACTTCCAATCGAAGACATCTCACAAGCATCCGCAGCACAGCGGGCAGGTCGATGCGGGCGAGTTGCCCCAGGAATCTGTATTCGTCTGTGGGAAGAAGCAAACCACGAATCGCGCCCCGAGTTCACCGAACCAGAAATCTTGCGGACAAACCTCGCGTCGGTCATTTTGCAAATGACAGATCTTCGCTTGGGTGATGTTTCTGATTTTCCATTTATCGAGGCTCCCGATTCATCAATGGTTCGAGATGGCTATCGGCTACTGGATGAACTGGGTGCTCTGACCTCGTCTGACGACGGCACGTATCGACTGACCTCAATTGGCCGAAAACTTGCGCGGCTGCCAATTGACCCACGCATTGCGCGGATGATTCTTGCTGCGGAGCGCCATGGTTGTGTACGTGAGGTACTCATCATTGCGGCTGCGCTGTCGATACAAGACGTTCGGGAGCGTCCGCGTGAACACCGCGACCGCGCCGATGAATTTCATCGCCGGTTCACCGTCCCGGGCTCGGACTTGCTCAGCATTGTTGCGCTGTGGGACTACATCAAAGACCAGCAACGTGAACTATCAGGAAACGCTTTTCGGCGTATGTGCCGTGACGAATATCTGAATTGGCTTCGGGTACGCGAATGGCGGGATCTGTACAGCCAACTTCGCCAGGTAGCAGGACAGATTGGGATCCGCCCCGGAACAGAAACTGGCCATCCTGATCGTGTTCACCAGGCCGTGCTCTCTGGACTTCTGTCAAATATCGGTCGGCGAGATGATCGTCGGCCACAGCGGGATCGACGGACACGGGTTGAATATCAGGGCGCTCGTGGGGCACGATTCGAGGTCGTGCCCGGCTCAGCAATCGGCCGAGCGGGCAGCGAATGGGTAGTTGCCGCCGAGGTTGTCGAGACCGATCGGCTTCGGGCTCGACGTGTCGCAGTCATCGAGCCGGAGTGGATCGAACCAATTGCCGGCGACTTAGTGAGTCGTTCGTATGGCGATGCTGAGTGGGATGCGAAAGCTGGGCGAGCGGTGATCCCTGAACGAGTGTCGTTATATGGCCTCACAATCGTTGAGGGTCGCCGAATTGCGCTGTCGAATGTCGACCGGGCAGCGGCACGTCAACTTTTTATTGAGCGGGCCCTGATTACGGGAGAAGTCGACCAACGATGGCGACGCCGCCAGCGTTTCATTTCCCGTAATAGTGCCCGGCTTGACGAGTGGGAGCAGATCGGCGAGCGCAGCAGACGTGGTTCACCGGGCGGCGTGGCAGACCTGCGGAACCTGTATGACAGCGTGATTCCAGAGAACGTGACCTCTATCCGGCATTTTGATCGTTGGTGGCGTGACCAACGAGCAACCGCTCCCGAGTTATTAGATCTTCCAGAATCTGAGGCGATGACATTGCTCGACGCCGGTTCACCTGAGGTGTGGGTCGACGGTGACGGCGCTGAATACATGCTCACATACCGGCACGATTCAGGGAGCCCGTTCGACGGCACGACGCTCCACTTGCCGCTGGTTGCGGTCAATCAGTTCAGCGGGGCGAACCTTGATTGGCATGTTCCGGGTCGCCGCCCTGATCTTGCGGAAGCATTATTTCGCTCCCTTCCAAAAGAACTTCGTCGCCAACTCATTCCTGCGGCCGACACCCTGGCTGCTGCGATGACGTTGATCGGAGGGCCCGATGGCCGTTCATTTGTTGAGGCTCTTGCATCTGCGTTGAGCGAGGTCTCCGGTGTCTCGATTTCAGCTCAACAATTTGATGATCGTCGGCTACCAACAGATCTCATCATGCACATCGTTGTGAGTGATGCCGACGGAGAGGTTCATGCCTTCGGTGACGATCTTGACAGTATTCGCGATGTCGTTCGTCCGGCGGCCCGCCAAATGTTGGCCTCGGCTGCACCGATCGACGAACGAAGCGGAATCGTAAGTTGGGATGTAGGAACACTTCCTGAAGTGCTCGAGTGGACTGACGGAAATGAGACGCTTCGGGCGTACCCGACCCTCCTTGATCGTGGTGACAGCGTTTCACTTCGTTTGGTGACCGATCAACTGCTGGCTGAGCGCCTTCTGCACGAAGGGGTCCGCCGTTTGCTGTTACTTGCTGCAAGTCCGGCGCGTGGGGCGGTTCGACGGATGATTGATAATGATCGTCAACTCAGTCTTTCGGTGGTGGGACTCGGCGTTGAGGCACTGTTGGATGATTCGATCACGGCGATTGCCGATCGCATTATTTGCGAACGCGGAGTGAGCAGATCGGCCGAGGAGTTTGATGTGCTGTGTCTGGCGATGCGCCAGGAGGCACCCGTTGAATTCGTTGACATCCTGCAGGCGGGTTTGGAAATTGTCGATGTGGCTCGGGAGGTGATGGTTCTGCTCGAGCGGCTGCGAGCTCCAGGAGCTGCCCGGACTCGATCGGATGCCCACGATCACATTGAGCGCCTCGTTGGCCCAGGAATGCTTGAACGAGTGGGAACGGCTCGTATCGGTGATCTTCGACGCTGGGTGAGTGGGGTTCGGTATCGCCTCGAGCATCTCGCTGGCCGTGTCGACCGTGATCTTGCCCGAATAGCTGAAGTGCGGCCAGTTGAACAGCGATATGCGCAGCGGCTTGCCGAGTATCCACGTGGTGCCGAACCGAACAGCCTGAGAGAACTCTCGTTCAGCATCGAAGAGTTACGCATCGCAGTATTTGCCCAAGAGCTTGGTGTTGCACAGCAGGTGAGCGCGGTTCGCATTCTTCGTGAACTTGACTGAGGTGCCACGATGGTGAGATGAATCTCACCACGATGGACTACAGCGTCAACGACGGAGTTGCTCACCTTCGGCTGACCCGACCTGAGGGAGCTAACGCAATGAACCTTGATTTCTCGAAGGACATTCGAGACGTGATGATTGCGATCGAGCATGACCCTGCGGTCAAGTCGGTGTCTGTCACTGCTGACGGCAAGGTCTTCTGTGCTGGTGGGGACCTCAAAGAATTTGATTCGCTTGGCGATGGCCTACCGGCGGCTGCTTCAGGTTTGCTCGTCGATTACCACGCCGCCACATATCGAATGAATCGTGTGCCAAAGCCATTTGTTGCTGGTGTGAGAGGAGCAGCCGGAGGTGCCGGTCTGTCGTTCATGTGCGCGTTTGATCTCGTGGTTGCGGGCGAGTCGGCAAAGTTCACGATGGGCTACACCAAAGC
>JBMTDQ010000115.1:0-3820 GCA_049432165.1 Ilumatobacteraceae bacterium | reverse complement strand
TGTGTTTCCTCAGCGCGCCAGTAGGGATTCGAACCCCAAACCTTCTGATCCGTAGTCAGATGCTCTATCCGTTGAGCTACTGGCGCTGGTGACAGGTGAGTCTATGCGGCACTTTGCGAGATGCCACGGTGATCCACTCTCACAAACGCACAAGCGACTATTCTGGTTGGCATGAAACTCATCACCTACTGGAAACGTGCATTCCTCGGCAACTATGCCAACTTCAAAGGGCGAGACTCTCGACCAGAATTCTGGTGGTTCTACCTCGCCAATCTCATCCTCACCTACGGCCTTTTCATCATCGCCGGCATTACCGGCGCTGGAATTATTGGGCTCATCGGGTTGCTCTACGGCCTTGCCGCCATCATTCCTGGAATCGCAGCCGGTGTTCGCCGTCTACATGACACCGGTAAGTCAGGGTGGATGATGCTGATCTCGCTCATCCCACTGATCGGTGGCATTTTGCTGATCGTGTTCCTCGCTCAAGCGGGCAACCAGGGACCAAACAATTACGGTGCAGGTGCTGGCGGCGACACGATGCCACCCCCACCGCCTCCGCCACCTGCAGGCTGATCAATATTTCTGACGTTGCTTGAGGTTAGAGGGCCCACGGGCCCCAGCCCCCGGCACGCTCATACAGTTTCAACGCGGCACGGGCATTCGTTTCCGCGTCATACAACTGCGATTTAGTTGTCACACCAATTGAGGGCAGCCAACTCTTGTGCGCCCCCCAATGAATTTGGAAGAGGCCCACGCAACACCAGTTATGAGCGTTTGCTTGCAACCGGCTCTCTCGAATTGCAATTTCAACCGCACGATCCTCAAGATCATCAGGCCAGATCGCTCGAATAATTGCTTCGGCGTCGGTGGTTGAGGGCGCTGGAGGAATGACCTCGGTTGTGGTTGTCGCTACTGCAACAGAGGTTGCTGGTCGCGCTGAAACCGTTGTTGTCGGAATGATGACACGAACCCCCGGCGGCAAACACAGTTCATCTTCGGGATATAACATGTCGCGAGCCGTCGCACTGTTGGTCTCAAGCAGTGTTCGAGTTGACATCGATGCCCGATCTGCGATCAGCGTCCACGAGTCACCCGGCCGAACGACATAGTACGAACCACAAACCGGCGCCGTCATAGCCGTCGTTGTTGCTGTCTCACGAGCGACCGAACGGGCTTCGCCTTCAGGCAGTGCGGTGGTCTCAACCGCAGACGAGTTGTTCTGCTCGACAACAGCAGGAGTAGATGTATTCGCGGTTGGGGTTTCTGACGCAGACGCCAGAACTGAACTCTGAGGCAAACCCGTTGATGTTGTGCCGCCTGGTGCCAGACCGCCTTCAGCGATGTCATTCGAGGTTGGAACTACCGCTGATGCCGCCTCACCAACATCAGGTAGCGACTCATCTGCAGTACGACGGGTCGTCCATGCAACGGGCACCACGAGAGCGAAACCCACGACGATCAGGACTATTCGGCTGACAAACGGGTCAAGATTAAAGAGCGACCAACGCTCACGAATCAAGTCGGCCTGGCGTGAGGTAGTGATTCTCTCAATACCTGTAGGTCGGGTCGGCGCATCGGGGTCAACATCATGAGATTTCGCTTCCCACGAGGCAGCTTCATTCCAGAAATGGGCATCGTCATCTTGACGAATCGACCGTTCATCGCGGTGATCTCGGGCACTGTCGTTCTGGCGACGAGGAGAGCGACGGCTACTCCACATGACGAAAGTCTGACTGGTTTGTCATCATTTCGCAACATTTGAAACTCCCATCTCCCTCCGAACTTCCGAGCCGACGTACTCTGACACCATGCAAACCTCGAACCTCAGACGGCTCCTTGCATCGCTCACTCTCGTACTCGGTATCCACACCATTGCGCCACAACAAGTATCTGCCCAAGCCAGCGACGATGACGCGTATGGATCGACCATGGAACTCGGTGAATACTTTGATGGACGAATCTGGTCTGTCGTTGGTATCGAGGCAAACCCGTCATCTAATGGCGCCGCGATCGTTGCCGGAGCAGAATGCATCGACGATGACGACACAACGGCGGTATGTCTCGTCGGTCTCAACGACGACGGCAGTGTTGATACGACATTTGGTGACAATGGCGTCGTCATTCATGCGCCAACCGACACCCTGACGCTCGGTGTCGTCAACCGCATGCAGTTCGACCCCCAAGGACGCATTCTCGTCGCTTCCTTCTGTGACCGATACGAGGGAGTCGTGAAATACGACTACGACACGATGGACGCCTGTATCACGCGTTACCTCTCCGACGGCAGCGTCGACACCAGCTTCGGCACCACAGCGGACCACGTCGCTAACGCTCCAATGATCCGCTACCAAAACCCGAGCGCCCTGGTCTTTCCTGACGATGGCCGCATCATCGTCGGCGGCTACTGCTCGTCGTCACCGTGCCTCATCGGATTTACGCAGGACGGCATCATGGACGAAACATTCGGCGACGGCGACTACGAAGTCGGTGGCTCATGGATTCCAGACTTCGATGACGGAGGTCTCACCGACCTTGCCCTCCTTCCAGACGGCGGTTATGCCGGAGTTGGCACATGCAGTGATGACGACGCTGATGTCACCAGCATGTGTGTCATCGTCTGGAACGAAGACGGAACCCGACGGTCATCATTTGCAGACAACGGGGTTCGATCGTTCGTTGACGGAGAGAACTCCCGGGGAGGATCAATCGTGACGCTAGATGACGGCACACTCATTTCGACTGGCGGCTGCAATTTCTTCCCAGGTGTGGGCTCAACCTCGTGTCTCGTTGGAACCAATCTCGACGGTTCTCCAGCGACAAACTTTGGAACTAACGGAGTTGTCAAAACTCCGGAAATGAAGAACATCAACGACCTGGTGCGCTTTGACGGCATGCTGATCGCAGTCGGTCAATGCGCCGGCTATTCAAGCGACATGGAATGCGTGCACCTATTTGATGAAGATGGATCCCCAACGACTCAAAGAGTGCATTCAGATTTCTTCGGAAGCCCCACACCCGTAGGAGCATTCAGCAATAACCCCTATGCGGCAGTCACGCTCGAACACCTCTGGTTCTCGCAACCTTGTGACAGCGGGTTTTACACATCAATGTGCCTCAGTCGCACCCGGTATCACTCGATCCCTGTTGAAACGACATCGACAACGGTCGCTGAAATAACCGAAGAACCAACTGGCGCGGGTGAACCAGAACCCGCCCAAGAGGAAGAAGTGGTCGCTGACACAGACGAATCAGCAACCGCAGCAGATACCACCAACTCATCGGAATCATCTTCTAACAGCGAAGGTGCAAGCAATGCGGCAGCTGATGAGAACCCGTCATCTGGAGGGTCCTCAACAACGATTGTCGTCGTTGTGATTGTGGTCATCGCGATCGGCGCTGGCGCTGGCATCGCCCTAACAAAACGCCGCCCACGCAGCTGACGAGATAACGCGAACGTGCCGAGCCCGAAGGCCCGGCACGTCTCTGGCGGAGAGGGTGGGATTTGAACCCACGGACCACTCGCGTGGTCAACGCCTTAGCAGGGCGCCCCATTCGGCCGCTCTGGCACCTCTCCGAACACAGCAAAGTCTACAGATCGACAGTCGTAGGGCTACCGGTGACCCGATAGGTTGTTAGACGGAACGGTGGCAGAGCGGCCTAATGCACTTGTCTTGAAAACAAGAGACCTTACGGGGTCCGGGGGTTCAAATCCCTCCCGTTCCGCTCTTCGGGCTCAGTGATTTCTGTGCCAAGCAAGCGCTCGATCAGCAGCGTTTGCTCCGCACATTCCATGTGCCCCAGCCCCAGGTGGCGTCGACGA
>JBMTDQ010000114.1:0-4146 GCA_049432165.1 Ilumatobacteraceae bacterium | reverse complement strand
GTCGTCCTTCCTGACGTCATACACCTGACTGAGTTCGACCCGCCTCGCCAAGTGTGGGGCGGGTCACTCTCAACCCATAAGGAGACCCAATGACCCGAGTCAAAATGCTCGTCGGTCTGAGTGATCAGGACGGCTTGCTCTCTAAAGACATCGCTCGTGCTTGTTTTGGATACCACACGGTGATCCCGCAGTAACACCATTGAGACGAACGCTGTTAGCCCACTGCTGTTATGGTCAGAGTTGAGTAAACAAAAGCGTCAATTGAGGGATGACTACTGTGACCCAACTGCGCTTTGCCATGGATGAGACCGTAGTCGTCGGCAGACACTTCTCAGATGTCGATGACGCCGGGTGGGGTCGGGCGATTGTCGTCAGTCATTGACTGCGCCCGGCGACGAGCCCTCAATCTCCGTCGAAACTTGAGCAGTAGCCATATCACCACGATGCCTGCGAGAGCTTCAGAGAATCCCGAAGATCCTGCCGGCAAAATGGCGTCCCCAATCATTCGCGCGAATGCCCAGAATGCGAAACCGACTCCAAGAATCATCAGCAACGGGAGAAACACAATAAGGCACCCGAACGCCCGAGTTCGTCCGCCAACTTGAACTTGGATTCCGCTCATCAGGTACACCCTAGGGGTCGTCGCTGGCCTCTGCCGCGTGGCACGCTCATGAGATGGAAGTAGGGGATAACGAAGTTGCTGGATTTGACGTCGATGTCATCGATGCTTGGTTACCAACGGTGAGCGATGCAGCAGGTCCCTTCACGTGGACTCGACTCGAAGGTGGCCACTCGAATCTCACCTATCTCATTGCAGACTCCAACGGACGCGAGTTCGTCATCCGTCGTCCGCCGCAAGGGGAGCTGCTTCCAAAAGCGCACGACATGTGGCGCGAGTACCGCATCATTGATGGATTGTGGCCGACCGCTGTGCCGGTGGCAGAGCCTGTTTCGTATCAGGACGATCGTGGGCTCTGCGATGTCCATTTTTATGTGATGGGCAAGGTCGACGGCAATGCGCTCTACACGGGAGAAGAGGTATCGAAGCTTCTTGATCCGGCCGCTCGCAAGCGAGCCGGGGAGTCATTCGTTGACACCCTTGCAGCGTTGCACTCGATTGCCCCTGAAGATGTTGGCCTTCAAGACCTTGGCCGTCCTGACGGATATGTCGCTCGACAGTTGAAGACCTGGTACGGATCGTGGACTGCTTCGGTCGTTGATGCCGACTACGACGACCCACGAACACACAAACTGCATGAGTTGCTGTCATCGAGAATTCCTCAGCAAGGCCAAGGCCGTGTTGTCCACGGCGACTTTGGTCCTCACAACTGTCTGTTTCTTTCAGACGGCACACTCTCAGCGGTGCTCGACTGGGAAATCGCCACCCTTGGTGATCCGCTGGCTGATATCGCCTACTCGATCAATGCATGGACAGAACCGGGTGACAACATCGCTGAAGGTGTTGATGCCCCAACGGTGCTCGATGGCTTCCCAAGCCGTCAAACGCTCATGGAACGATACGCAGCGGCAACAGGAGCAGATCTGTCGCTCATGCCGTACTACCGAGCGTTCAACTGGTTTAAGACAGCGTGCATTATTCACGGTGTCTATGCCCGCTACCGAGCCGGCAAGAAGAGTACCGAAGGGGTCGATATGGACTTGCTTCACACCCGTATCGGTATCGCACTCGATAACGCCGAAACATTGGCTGCAGAAATTCTGTAACCCCTTGGGCTGCTGGCTGCAGCAGGGTCTCTCCAGCGTCACTGGCCGCTATCTGCCGCGGCTATGTTTTGCCTATGGGGGAATCAATACGTATTGAAGAACTTGACGTGAACTTTGGGGCTCACGTGCACGATGTTGCTCTTGGGGCGCTCAGTGCTGGAACGTTCGGTTCAATTCGAGAGGCACTTCTCGAATATGGGCTCTTGGTGTTTCCCGGTCAGCACATCTCTCTTGATGAGCAGAACGCCTTTGCAGCGATGTTCGGCAAACTCGAATTTCCTGCTGCAGCGATCACAAACATTGACGACAACGGAAACGTTTTGAGCGATCAGGGTCATGACACGGTGAAATCCATCCGAGGGAATGAGGGTTGGCATCACGACTCGACGTCCATGCCAGTTCAGGCGTTTGGTGCCGTCGTATCAGCAGAGGTCGTACCACCCGACAAGGCCCCTACGGGGTTCGCAGATATGCGTGCAGCGTTTGCCGATCTTGATGACGACACTAAAAATCTGTTGAGAGGTCTCACGGCGAAACACTCACTGTATTACTCACAAGGCCGCTCGGGTTACCTGCCAACGCAACAAGACGATGGCAGTTATGCGATGTACGGCTATCACGACAAGCCGGTGCCGGTGCGCCCAATGGTCAAGGTGCACCCCGAAACCGGTATCGAGAACTTGCTTGTCGGGCGTCATGCACACGATGTGAGCGGGCTCTCGGCAGAAGAGTCTGAGGCACTTGTCGATCGAATCAATGACGCCGCGTGCACCGATGACCGCGTGCATTACCACCAGTGGGAAGTTGGCGATGTTGTCGTGTGGGATAACCGACGGCTGATGCACCGCGCCACCGAATTCGACCTATCGAATCCTCGCCGAATTTGGCATACGCGCATCGCTGGCAGCGATGAGACCGAACTTGCGGAGAATTACCGCTAGTTCACTGCTCGGGTTTTATCTCCCCAGTACGGAATCCGGAGTTCAGTCTTCAGGATCTTCCCAGAAGGATTCCTCGGGAGAATCTCAATGCGATCAACCGAGGTGGGGCACTTGTAATGAGCGATTCGCGAACGTGCATAGTTGATGATGTCTGACTCACTCGGATCTGATCCCGGCCGAACAACAACGATCGCTTTCACTGTTTCGCCCCACTTCTCACTTGGAACACCAATGACGGCAACATCATCGATGTCGGGGTGACTCATCAAGGCGTTTTCAACCTCGGCCGGATAGATGTTTTCTCCACCCGAAATGATCATGTCTTTCACCCGGTCGTGAATGAAGACGTAGCCATCTTGTAGGTATCCGGCGTCACCGCTGCGGAACCAGCCGATGCCATCCGCATCTTTACCCTCAGGGAACGCAAGTGCATTCGCTTCCGGGTTGGCCCAATATCCCTCCATGTTTTGGCGGCTCTTGATCCAGATTTCTCCGACTTCGCCATCGGGGAGGTCAGTCATCGTCTCATCATCGACGATTCTGATTTCAACATCACCCCAAGGTTTGCCCGCTGATCGCAACAGGTGCGCTTTCGGGCCACCCGGATCATGATCGCTTGATGGTAGCGAAGTCACCGCACCGGTGGTCTCGGTGAGGCCGTAGACCTGAATGAAGTCGCACTTCATGAGGTTCATTGCGCCAACAAGCACCTCTTCGGTGATTGGAGAGGCCCCGTAGACAACTGATCTAACTGACGAGAAGTTGGTGTTCTCCGCTCCGGGAACAGCCTGGATGAATTGCAGGACGGCTGGTACCAACAGAATGTTGGTGATGCCATGGGCATCGATGAGTCGAAGAATTTCTGCTGGATCAACATCGCGCAGCAAAACGTTGGTGCCACCAAAGAAGAAGCCACAGACTCCCCACCCGCTGCCAGCGATGTGGAAGAGCGGCATCGACACCAAGTTGACCGAATCGCTATCGAATGACCAGTCGTCGCCAGCGACATCGAGCATCCCGAAGAAGTTTCGGTTAGAGAGTTCGACTCCCTTTGGGAGGCCTGTCGTGCCAGAGGTGTAGAGCTGGTAGCAGGTGTCATCCGGCGCTACGGAGATGCCCGGGAGTTCTGGCTCGAAAGTGTGCACCCAGTCTTCCCATCTGGGGTAGCCGCTCGACCCGGGATCGCCTAACACGATGACGGTAGTCGTCGATGGAAGCTTCATCTGGGCGAGATGCCCGAGAAACTCCTCGCCGATAAGTAGCACCTTTGCTTCGGCATTGTTCAAGATGTATTCCATCTCGGGTGCTGCAAGTCGCCAATTGACTGCGACGGTGACGGCGTTGATCATGCCGGCACCGAACAAGAACGGGAAGTACTCCCTAGAACTTCGATCTAAGAACGCAACTCGGTCTTGTTCATTGACGCCTGCCTCGAGGAAGCCCTGAGCGGCTCGACGAGAGAGGTCGCGTAGATCTCGGT
>JBMTDQ010000113.1:0-4155 GCA_049432165.1 Ilumatobacteraceae bacterium | reverse complement strand
TCTAGTGGCCTAGGACACCACCCTCTCAAGGTGGCGGCACGGGTTCGAATCCCGTACGGGCTGCCAAGTCGGCGTTTGCCGAAGATGTTGCTGGGTCACCTCAGGGTGGCCCAGTTTCGGTTTTCATTTTGGGTTGCCCCACTGAACACTGCTCTGCCGTCAATGTGATATGCAAAGTAGATGAAGGATCTTGCGCAGCAAACCCGTTGGATGGATGCAACCGCTCAGGCAGAACTTGTCGCTCGCGGCGAGGTATCGGCAGTTGAGCTTGTCGATGCGGCCATTGAGCGTATGGAGGCGCTCGATGGTGATCTCAACGCTCTCACCTACACCTGGTTCGATACGGCCCGTGAAATTGCGTCATCACCCGACCTTCCAGACGGGCCCTTTACAGGTGTCCCATTCTTGTTGAAGGACCTTCACTCGCACATGGCTGGCATGCCAATGTCGAATGGGTCGTCGGCATTGAAGGATGCGAATTATCACTCGACGGTTGACACGACAATCGTGAGTCGCTTTAAGGCAGCCGGTCTCGTCATCTGCGGTCGAACAAATAGCCCCGAGATGGGTACCGTGCCAGTCACTGAGCCAACTGCTTGGGGCCCAACGCGAAACCCTTGGAACACCGATCACACGCCTGGAGGATCATCGGGTGGAGCGGCTGCCGCAGTTGCGTCAGGGATGGTGCCAATGGCTCATGCCTCTGACGGTGGTGGGTCAATCAGAATTCCAGCCGCTTGCTCGGGGCTGGTGGGACTGAAGACGTCTCAGGGTCGAATTTCGACCGGTCCGCATCGTGCAGAAACTGGCCTCGGAGTCGAACTTGCGGTTTCCCATTCGGTTCGCGACACAGCAAGGCTTCTCGACGCTGTCGCCGGGCCAGGTATCGGCGACTCGGTTATTGCTCCTCCATCACCATGCACCTACGAAGAGGCGCTGACCCGTGACCCGGGTGTGCTTCGTGTTGGCGTACTGGCGCATCACCCTCGGGGCGGAACAATCAGCGATGATTGCATTGCGGCGGCAGAATCTGCTGGGCGGATGCTTGAGAGCTTGGGGCACTCGGTTGAGTACGCATTCCCAGAGGTGCTAACCGACCCAAATACGGTTTCTCGCTTCATGGCGTTATGGGCGGTTGGTGCTGCGATGAATGTGAAGAGTTTTTCGGAGATGCTTGGCCGAGAAATCACATCTTCAGATATCGAGCTCATGAACTGGGTGCAGGCAGAGTTTGCACAGAACATGTCCGGCGTTGACTATGCAAGCGCACTTGCCGGAGTCGCGAACTATCGACGTGAATGTCTGCAGTGGTGGGCGGATGGTTTTGACATTCTGGTCACCCCAACGCTCGGTGAGACCCCGCCGAAGATTGGTGAGCACGACAACAACCCGGAGAGGCCGATGGACCCAATGCGCAGGGCTGCGGAGTGGATCCCGTTTACCCCTCCGTTTAACACCACTGGGCAGCCCGCGATCAGTTTGCCACTTCACATGGCGAGGAATGGTTTACCCGTCGGTGTCCAGTTCGTTGCAGACTATGGCCGAGATGACCTACTTATCAGCCTTGCAGCGCAATTGGAACGGGCATTTCCCTGGGGTCACATTGAGGCGTAGTTGTCGAAGTTGAACGGCGATTGCTGCTGGTGCAACCCGGGTCAGTTGCGCTGCTGAATGCGTGCCCATTCATCTCGTAAGCCGACTGTCCGGTGAAAGAGCAGCGGTGTACGAGGGTCGTGAGCGAAGTAGCCGAGCCGTTCGAATTGGACAACTTCTCCCGGCGCGAGTTCAGCCATCGACGGCTCGAACATGCAATTCTCGAGCCTTGTCACCGAGTTTGGTTCGAGATCATCCATTGGATCCCCGGTCTCGTTGCCAGGGACTTCTGCTGCAAATAAGCGCTCGTAAAGTGCCGCTGATCCGGAGACCGCGTGTTGGGCGGAGACCCAGTGCATCGTTGATTTCACTTTTCGTCCGTCAGGAGCGTTACCACCGCGAGTCTCAGGGTCGTAGGTTGCGTAAACCGTCACGGGATTTCCGGCCTCGTCGACATCAAATCCGGTGCAAGTCACAAAATAGGCACCTCGGAGTCGAACCTCTCGGCCAGGAGTTAAGCGGAAGTATTTCGGCGGTGGGTCTGCGCGAAAGTCGTCTTGTTCGATAAAGAGTTCGCCGGTGAATGGAACAAGTCGTGTTCCATCGTCAGCATTCTCGGGATTGTTGACGACCTCTACCTCGTCAATCTGACCCTCGGGCCAGTTGGTAATGACGAGACGCAGGGGCTCGAGAACTGCCATTTTGCGTTGAGCAGTTGCATTGAGGTGCTGACGGACAAACGACTCGAGAAGTTCAATCTGGTGTCGACTATTCGCTCGTGACACGCCAATGAAGGAACAGAATTCTTTGATCGCCGCTGCTGGATAACCCCGACGCCGTAGCCCGCGCAGTGTTGGCATGCGTGGGTCATCCCACCCGTCGACGATCCCATCCTGCACGAGAGCCGCGAGTCGCCGCTTTGAGGTAACGGTATGGGTCAGTTCAAGACGAGCAAATTCTGTCTGTCGTGGGGTGTCACCGGGGAGCGGAAGCTGAGCCAGATACCAGTCGTACAGCGGGCGGTGACTGTCAAACTCGAGCGTACAAAGCGAGTGTGTAACACCCTCGATTGCATCACTTTGCCCGTGAGCCCAGTCGTAGGTCGGGTAGATGTGCCAACGGTCTCCCGTGCGGTGGTGCGGTTCATGGCGGATGCGGTACATGACAGGGTCGCGTAGTTGCATGTTTTCATGCTGCATGTCGATTTTGGCGCGTAACACCCGAGACCCTTCGTCGAATACTCCGTCGCGCATCTTTCGGAAGAGCTCAAGATTTTCTTCGACGGTCCGTGATCGAAAGGGGCTTTCGGTACCGGGTTGCCCGAATCCACCACGTTGTTGAGAGATGGTCTCGGCATCTTGGTCATCGACGTACGCAAGTCCCTGTGAGATGAGGTGTTCCGCCCAGTCGTACAACTGCTCGAAATAGTCGCTTGCGTAGAGCGGCTCACCGTTGGGCTGATATCCGAGCCAGTCGAGATCCTCAAGGATTCCCTCAACGAATGCTGTGTCTTCGGTATCGGGGTTGGTGTCGTCAAAGCGAAGATTGCAGACGCCATCAAATTCTTTTGCGAGTTCAAAGTCAAGTGTGATTGCCTTCGCATGACCGATGTGGAGGTAGCCATTGGGCTCAGGAGGGAACCTTGTTTGCACACGCCCACCAAATCGTTCATTCGCCACATCATCTCGAACGAGCTCTCGAACAAAATCGTCCAGAGGTTGGTCTGCCCCGTTACTCACCACAACAGTATGCGGGAAGAAGCGGCCATTGAGGACGACTTTCCGTCAGCCGGCCCAAATTCGTAGGCTAAGGAGATGCGTGCAATTTTTGATGATGTCCACGACGAGTTTCGGCGTTCCTTTTCCTCATGGGTGGCAAAAGAAATTGCCCCTGACTACATGCTCTGGGAAGAAGCTGGCATCGCTCCGCGTGAGATTTTTACGTCCGCTGGCTCCAACGGCTTCCTGGGTATGCAGATTCCTGAGGAGTTTGGTGGAGGAGGGTCGGACGACTTTCGCTTCAATCAGATCGTTGCGGAAGAATTTGCCTACGCCGGCATCGGAGGTGCAGGCCTTGGAATCACGCTGCACAACGACATCACCATTCCGTACTATCTAGAACTCGCCAATGAGGAGCAACGCCAACG
This sequence comes from Ilumatobacteraceae bacterium, assembly GCA_049432165.1. Taxonomy (GTDB): domain Bacteria; phylum Actinomycetota; class Acidimicrobiia; order Acidimicrobiales; family Ilumatobacteraceae; genus Casp-actino5. The sequence continues at coordinate 416 of JBMTDQ010000113.1, read as the reverse complement.
CTGGCTGCCCGGCATTGCGTCAGGTGAATTGATCACCGCTATCGCGATGACCGAACCAGGAACGGGTTCAGACCTTGCGAGCGTCGGAACGACAGCTGTACGAGATGGCGACGTATACGTCGTAAACGGGTCGAAGACATTCATTACGAATGGCATCAACTCTGACCTTGTCATTGTTGTCGTGAAGACCGACCCGAACGCACGGCACTCTGGAATGACTTTGCTGGTCGCAGAGCGGGGGATGGAGGGGTTTGAGCGAGGCCGGAACCTCGAGAAGATTGGAAATCACTCCCAAGACACTGCCGAATTGTTTTTTGACGATGTGCGAATTCCGGTGTCGAATCGCCTCGGCGAAGAGGGCGAGGCCTTTAGGTATCTCTCGTCAAACCTTGCTCAAGAACGGCTTTCCATTGCGA
>JBMTDQ010000112.1:0-4354 GCA_049432165.1 Ilumatobacteraceae bacterium | reverse complement strand
ACGATGGGCTGGCCGGCGTTGCCGAGTTGAACGTCAAGGCTGCCGATGCTTGGAACAGCGTCTGCTGTCACGGTGATTGTCTCAAGCGCGAAGCATGATGCGTCCCGGCACTCGGTGATGAGCAAACTCGCTCCGTTGATGTGAGCGACAAGGGGAGTGCCAGCAGGAGTCATCGCGACCTTCGGATTCCAACCCACATTTCCACCCGCACTCGATCGGAGCACGACAACACGTTCATCAGCGCCGACACATGCGCTGTCGTTACACGAAATGAGTTGCACCTCACTCGCTGTGACCGATGAACCTGCATGATTTCGAACCTGATGGGCAAGAACTGGAAACCCATCGAGACCGAGCGCGATCGATGGCATAAAGCCTGCTGCGATCTCAGATGATGCGTCGCCGACAGCAGCACTTGAATGCGTCGGACTCAAGGTTTCAGTTCCGGCACACGCACGGTCGTTGCAGGTGAGCACGCGCAGGTGCCCAACCAGCGGCAGGTTGTTTTCGTCGTGTGATTGGTGGGCAACCACCGGAAAGCCATTACGTCCGATGATGATGTCGGGAGTGATCCCATCGGCATCTGGGGTAGTGATTGCTGTTGTCGTTGACGACGTGCATGCGTCGTCGTTGCAGGCTGTCACCATGAGATCAGCATTGGAGAGGTTGCGATGAGCGATCACCGGGTTGCCATCAATTCCAATCGTCACCGATGGCGAATTGCCGATGGAGTCGCCATCTTGGTCGCTGATCGTCGTTGATGTCGAAGTGGCGCATAGGCGATCGGCGCAGTCAACGATCACGAGATCGCCTCCAGCACTTCCGATCACGATGACGGGAAGGCCTGACAGCCGGAGAGCAATATCGCTGCCATTTGAGACAACCTCGCTCATGGTGACCGATGAGGGTGCCGAAATTCGGTGGGGTGAGGCAGTGGTGTTCTGGCCACGCTCAAGTTGTGCGGCTTGTTCCGCAAGTGTCGTTTCGACGGTGGCGAGGTCTGACGCAAGACTGGAGAGGGTTGATGATTGATCAGCTGACTCTGATGTGAGCGCATCGAGTGATTCACTCAGTTCACTGAGATCGGTCTCAACCGCCTCGACGCGTTCGATGGTGGCTGCATCTAGTGAGATGTCGTCCACCCGTTCAGACAGCGTTGCCAACAGGTCGGCATCTGCCTTGCTAGCGAGGAGGCTGTCGATGTCGTTATCTGAGTACCGAGAGCTCGGCGACGCCTCTCTCGAGCTGTCAGAAAGAGGAATGAAGTATCCGTTGAGGTCTGCAAGCAAATGCGCTGATCCGTACACCGCAAAGCACACACGGCCATCGGGGGACAGTGGCGCAATGACTGCGTTTGGAACGGTCTGCCCGGTCCTGAAGTTGATGTTGGAGGTGTTGGGTGTCGGAACATCGCATGGATGCACAGTGACGAACCCCACACCATTACGAGCGATTCCTTGGACGGCAGTAACGTTCAGGCTTACTGTTGTGGCTGTCGCCGGAACGAGGTCAACAATACGACCGCTTGGAAGTGCAATCTGCCCGGTGAGGCGCATTTCCAGTAACCCAGTCCGATCGGTCACCCGCGTGTTAGTGACACGGGTATCAAGCACCCGTACTGGTTCGATCGCCACAAATGAGGTTGGGTCCGCTGTAGCGGCTGCATCTGCACGTCGCAGTTCACTCATTCCGCTCAAGGCCGCAATACAAATTCCGACCGCGACCCAACCTAGGCGCCGTCTGGTTGACATAAACAGTGACATCTCTCCTCCTTGTCGTTGTAGGAAGAGAGATGTCAGCGAGGCATATCTCGCACTTTTTTCGGAAGGATTACTCGAGCACAGTGACGATGCCGGTATTGCCGTCGACACGAACACGTGCCCCGTCGCGAATTCTGCGCGTTGCATGTGTCGCTGAAACAACACATGGAATACCAAGTTCTCGACTCACAATGATTGCGTGACTCAGTGCAGCGCCGACATCGACGATCACTCCACCGGCAGGAACAAACAACGGAGTCCACGACGGGTCAGTGCTCGGGGCAACAAGAACATCTCCAGGGCCAAGCGCTGTCGGGTCGCTCGAATCAAGGACAACTCGAGCGATTCCTTCTGACACGCCAGGACATCCAGGCATGCCCTGAATGCTGTCTCCAACCTCAAGCGGTTCGACCTCTACGGCGTCACGTGTCGGCCACGTTTCTGGGTCGCTTGGTGATCCAACGAACACAAACTCAGGTTCACGGTTGCTGAGTTGAGCATGGGTCGAACGACGTTCACGAATGCGTTCGGTGAGTCGCTCGGGCGTTGCGCCAAGCATCTCTTCCATTTCGCTGTGAAGGACAAGCCCGAAATCCTCGATTTCATCGAAGACCTGACGCTCGACATAGCGACGGCCCAATTCACGAAGCGGCATTCGCAGCTCTTGAATGAGTCTGATGTTGTTGGTCTTCGTTCTCTCGCGTGCTGGCAACCAGGCTCCACTGGCAGCGATTGCTGCGGCAAGCTGACCGTGAGTGGCCGGGTCGGCTTCGACCATCGCAAGCAAGGTTGCTGCAGCCTCGGCACGTTCCTCTGCTCGCTGTTGTTGATGAGCCCGGGGATCTGCGTCATCACCTGCCAGACGCATCCGGTCGATTGCAGCAAGAGCGATGTTGGGGTTCGTATCCCATGTTGGGGAACGAGCCTCCCATTCATTTGGGCCGCGGCTTCCGAAGTCGAGTCGGAACTGCTCAAAACCAGATGCGAATTCTTCGCTCGCGGGATCAAGGCGCGAGAGCGCCCACATCGCATAACTCGGTTCGGCTGAGTCAACCTGGCCGACACCGGCGATCAGGGGCATGATGAGGTCGGGTCGCCCGACCGCTGTGGCCACCGTTTGGATCACACCCACCGGCACCGTCGTCAACGTTGTGACGAAGAGATGTTCTTGGAACAGTTCTCGGTGAACTGGAAAGAGCGCTTCGGCATATTCCCAAAGCTCGAGATCCGACATTGAAGAAAAGTCGGGCCGAGATGCACGAAGTTCGATGGTCCGAGCTTTATGGGCATTCAACTGGTCAAGTTGATCGACATTGGTGATGCTGAACACCCATCCGAAGGTCTGCTCAAGTTTGGCGGTGAGATCAGGTCGGTTGTCGCCAGGTTGCTCCACATAGTCGGGAATTCCTGGTTGAGCACCAAAGAATTGTTCGTCGATCGCTTTCCAGGTGAGGCCTGGTGCGCGCTCGCCGAAGATGCGCATGACCGATGCGTTGAGATAGCAGTAGCCACCAGCCACGCCAAGAATGCAGAATTCGTTTTCGGGGAACTCATCAGCTTCGAAGGCGCCCATCCGTATATATGCGTCGCGCCAACCCAGTTCTGATTCGTACAGCAAGAGCGAACGTGTTGCTGGAGCAACCGGATCTGGGAAAACCTCGCCGACGTTTGCCCGTGTGTAAATCGGGAAACGAGTAGACAATTGCGTGTCAGTAACAATGGACATGTGCCCCCCTTTTGTGTGTCGTTGGTCACATTAGTGGTCGTTCACCGGAGGTGCGAACGGTGGGGGGCGCTGTTAAGAAATTGTTAGAGCTCTCGTATGGTGCGACGACCGACGATTGACCACACTCCGATTGAGCAGATAACGCCGATGATCACCATCGCAGTTGGAACCGATGTCGCCGAGACCAGCGCAAAGAGCACTGCCGCAGCGATCGGGAATGCTCCGTTCTGAGCAGTCGAAGCCAACCCCATCACCCGTCCCATGAGCTCGGGAGGTGTATGTGTTTGCATCAGTGTTCTGAGCATCGTCATTGCGATGCCGCCGGTGAGCCCCCAGCAGACACAAATGAGCAGGGTCAGCACATAGACCTTCGAGAGGCCGAGTGCGACGAGCCCAGTTCCCATTGCACTTCCAGCAGCCAGCGCAAGGGCTCTTCCGCGTCGGGCCGGTTGCCAACGGGTCGCAACGATCATCGACGTGGTGATCATCCCGAGGCTCATGGCGACGTTGAGTGCGCTTGCAGCAAGCGACTTGGTGCCGAGCACATCCCGCGCAATTTCAGGGAGAAGAAGTGTGCTTGCAGTGATGACGACACCAAGCACAGTGGTGAGTGCGAGCAGCGAGCGCAGTGGCTCAGTTCGCAAGGCCACTTTGGCAGCACTTCTAATTGCACCCTTTCGAGTACCGACCGCCGTATGGGGTGGTAGCGGCGTGCGGCGATGAATGATGATGCCGGCGAGTGCGGCAATTGCCAGCAGCCACAGTCCGGCTTCAAGTCCGAATGCTTGGATGACCGCTCCGCCGAGGAAAATGCCGCCGATCGTCGAGCCGGTCATTCCGAGGTTTTGCAGTGCAACCGCTTGTAACA
>JBMTDQ010000111.1:0-4405 GCA_049432165.1 Ilumatobacteraceae bacterium | reverse complement strand
GACACGATTGCTGGAATATCGATGTGCAAAAGTCCGTTTCGCCAGCGATAGAGCAGGTCAACCAGACAGTGGTCGAACTTTGAAACCATGATGAGCACGCGTGGTCGCTCATCAACACGGCGAACACGTAGCCGTGATGGCTGGGCGTGGCCGGCTTCAGCGAGTTGGCGTGCTACTGCATCAGCGACCTCTGTTGGATTGTCGGTTGGAGTTGCGACAACCGTTCGAAGACAGAACAGGTTGGAGCCGGGGTCACCGAATTGAGCGTTTTCGGTGATGTTTCCGCCAACATCAAGCAGCCCGGCAGATACCGCGTGAACGATGCCGGGTTCGTCATCTGTGATGAGCGTGAGAATGTGGCTGGTCGACATGACTCCATGAGTCTGCGCCGTTGTTTCCTCAATCACAATCAACTTGATGAACAGCAGTGGTGTACGCGGTGCGAGAGATGTCTTCGTCGCCTAACGTGCTCACTGTGGGTCGTGCCAAACAAGCAACATTTCTTTTCGGTGTTGTATCGCTGTTGATTGCGTGTGGTGGGACCGGCGATGAGGCGGTTCCCTCAACAACTGAGTCGGTGATCACCATCGTTTCGCCACCAGATGAGACGACAACGACGGCGCTGCCAACGGCCATTAGCGAGGCAGTCTTCGGCGCGCTGAGTGATGGTTCCATTGCGGCGCTCGCCAATGTGACCGAACTGGTCACACCAGGTTCGCCAGCTGACATTTTGGTTCGTCACCAACTCAGCGTCGCGGGGTTTGCGGCAGAGGCTGATGCAGAAATTGCTGCACTGCCGACGACCACATCAACCACGGTTGTCGTTGACACCACAGATGCGTCAACGACAAGTACGACGGTTGAGCTTGGCTGTGAGTGGACGAACTCCTGCACGGTCTACGAGACACCGATCTTCGACAACGAGGGCAACCTTCGGTCGTTCGCGGTGAACGGAACGCCACTCGAGCAGATACTCATCGGGCCTGGCCCGCTTGTTGTCGTCGAATCGGTGCAAGCGCGGGTGGTTTCTGGTTATCGAGCCCCTTCTGGAGTAACTGCGCTCATTGTGTCGGTGACCGCTGGCGATGAGGCGTTAACCACATTCGGATTCGCCGCGATTCAGCGTCCGTTCACCGCTGAGAACTCGGCACCAGTCGAGACAGGTGGTGCGTGGGGTGCAGAAGAGATTGCTGCTGGACAATCAGGGGAGATGCTGCTCGTGTTTCCTGACACCCCTCTCGATGGCGACATCGTGTTGTCGGTCGTGACGTCGTCAAGTATCGATCTTGAACTCGAATTGCCCTTGATCACTCCGTAGGAGCGGAGAGGTCGCTACCCCATCGAAGGAACAGCAACTGGCGTGTCAGGTTGGTCGACAACATCCAGCGGGGTGGTGCGCACGGAAACGCTCACATTTCCTGGCAGCGAATCGATGAGCACTGCACGGAGTGCATCAAGCCCAACTGGTTGACCAGCGGCTGCAAGATCAACGAGAACGCTCCAACCACCTGTTGATGAGCCGTTCACCGTGGTCGAGAGCACTCTGACGCTGCTGCGACGACCGACCCATGCAGTCACGAGGCGTTCAACTCGGTCTGCCGGTGGCTCGTCAGCCAACGTGGGATCAAACGATTGGATCCACCGAATATCAAGTGTGACGGTTGCTCCAACGGCCTCAGCAACATCGTTTGCAAGTTCCGGCGAGCTTGGTGGAGCAGCAGGGCCGCTCACCACTACGTCGACCTGTCCATCTGTAACGGTCACTTCAAGTAACTCGAGAATGATTCCGTTATTCGCAATGCCCGCAATCCATTCGTTGAGCACGGCTGTTGCGACTTCAGTCGGATCTGCAGCGGGTGGAGTCCCTGCCGATGCAGAACCCTGTGCCCGTGCATCCCATCGCACGGTGACTTCAGCATCCGCGCCGAGCACAGGGACGAGACGTGTTGCGAGAGCGTAGGCCTCTGGTGGCTCATCAAGGCCGGTGAGTTCGACAGTGACCGTGGTTCCGATCACATCGAGTGTGGTCACGTCAAGGTCTCGTCCGCCGAGCCACGATTCGATCTCGGTAAGGATCTCACTTTGCTGGCGTGATGATTCCGCAGCGTTGAGCGATCGAGAGGTGAGCGGAATCGCGATGGCGACGGTGGCGATAAAGATGCCGACAACGACAGCCGCCATGCGTGAATCTCGGAAAAAGAATCGAGCGGTGGGTATAACCCCAGTGATGAGCAATGATGCGAGGGCACTGAACGCAATGGCGAACAGGTTTGTTGCGTAGAGCAAGGCTGACCCCTCAGCGAGCACTCCCTCTCCTGCTCCGACGAGAATTCCTGTAGCTGCGAGCGGTGGAACGAGAGCTACCGCAACAGCCACGCCTGGAAGGGTTGCCGAGACGTCTTCGTGCGCAATGGCATATGCGCCTGCCGCCCCTGCTGCGATCGCAACCACAAGGTCACGAATGTCAGGACTTGTCCGCCCAAGAATTTCACTTCCGAGGTCAAGGCTGGGTAACAGCCGTGACAACACGATGGAGAACAACAGAGACCACAACGACCCGATGGCGACAACGAACGCCGCCTGTACTGCTCGTCGACCAAGCCCGAGTCCGACTGCGGCCGAGAAGCTCATGATTGGTGTCATGAGTGGCGCAATGAGCATGGCTCCGATCACTACGGCAACCGAGTTGGCGGCCAATCCCATGACAGCGATCGTCACCGAGAGGGTAAGCATTAAGAAGAACCGAGTGAGCCACCTTCGGTCTTGGTCAGGGATGAGGCGTTTGAGAACTTCGATGCGTTCGCTGCGATCGAAGTTGTCGTCGTCTGCGAGTAGCCGCGAGAACTCGACCAGCGAGCGGTTGGGGCGGCTGTCGTTCACGATGTGATGTTAGGGCGAGTCAGATGAACCTGTTGTTCATCGACCCATCGCGTAAAACTCAGCATTCGGTGAAATGCCAGCGAAGTTCGCGAGACGGTTCGAAAGCGCGAAGAACGCAGTGATTGCACCAATGTCCCAAATTTCGTCATCGGTGAATCCCTTCGCTCGCATCTCGTCAATCTCTGCGTCGGTGACCGTGGCTGAATCGGTCGCAACATGAAGCGCGAAATCGACGATGTCTCGTTCGCGTTGAGTGAGGGTTGCTTTTGCTGAGTTGATGGCAACTTGGTCGGCGATGAGTGGGTTCTTTGAGCGGATCCGCAAGATTGCTCCATGGGCGATGACGCAGTACATGCATTCGTTGACCGCTGAGGTTGCAACGACAATGAGTTCGCGTTCGGCTTTCGATAGACCCTCTGATTTGTCCATCAATGTGTCGTGCATCGCGAAGAACGCCCGGAACTCTTCTGGACGTGCGGCGAGGGCAACGAACACGTTCGGAACAAACCCAGACTTTTCAGCGACTGACTCAATGAGTTCCCGAATGTCGTCGGGCATCTCATCAAGGGTGGGTACATGGAATCTACTGATGTCGCTTGCGCTCATGTCCTGATGTTTGCAGATTTCACTCAAGAAGTTGAAGGGCGACTGACAATTGCAAACGCAGCGGCGGCGGCGTTGCCCACGTTGAGCGAGTCAACATTGTCGTTGAGCGGAATGCGAACTCGCTGATTTGCCACTGCCATTGTTGCTTCGTGCAACCCGGGTCCTTCTTCTCCGAGCATCAGCGCAAGACGCTCAGGGATGTCGAGTGTCCAAATGTTGTCAGCCAGCGGGTGAGGAGTGAGTGCCCAGACTGTCCAGTCGCGTAACAGGTTTCGCAGGTCGTTGCGGCTGTCGAACCGCATGGTTGGCAGGTGAAGTACTTCTCCCATCGACACCCGCACGCTGCGTCGCGTGTAAGGGTCGATGCAGCGTTCGTCTAGAACGAGTGCTTGAACGCCAAGGGCATGGGCACTGCGTGCAATCGCACCAAGGTTTTCTGGGTCGTTGAGGCCTTCGAGAACTGCGATTTTGTCGAGGCCTGCAAGCACGTCGTGTCGTGCGATTCCTTGAGGAATGGGTTTACGGTCGGCGGCCGCAATCACCCCACGATGAAGGTCGAAGCCAGTGACGGCGAGCATGACATCTCGGTTGCATGTGTATAGCGGGGCGCTGGTGCCGTATTTAGCAAAGAGTTGCTGCAGTCGAGGCGCTTTTTCTTTGAGTACAAGGGCCGAACGAATGCGGTGACCGCTTGCGAACAGACGCTCGATGGCGACTGGGCCCTCACAGATAAAGAACTCGTCTCCCTCGAGTTTTCTGCGCCCTGGAATATCTATGAGGTTTCGGTAGTCCCCAAGCCGAGGGTCATCAGATGTGTCGACTGGTATCGGGTGTATCTCGTTCACTTGGGAATTGGGATGGCGTAGGTGCCTTGAGCAGTTGCGGTGATGCGGTCAGGGTCGTCATCCATCCACACACG
>JBMTDQ010000110.1:0-4416 GCA_049432165.1 Ilumatobacteraceae bacterium | reverse complement strand
CCGAAGATCCATCGAAACTGTTCGAACGACTCTCTCCTCAATGCGTGCTCACCCCGCACGAAGGAGAGTTTGCGCGACTCTTCTCAACGACGGGTTCGCGACTGGACAGAGCAACTGCTGCCGCGCGACAGTCGGGGGCGATCATCGTCCTCAAAGGTTCCGAGACACTGATCGCCCATCAGAACGGAACCATTGTTGAGAACCCAACGGCGTCCCCGCACCTCGCCACCGCGGGATCCGGCGACATCCTTGCGGGCCTTATCGTGAGCTTGCTCGCCCAGGGCATGGCCCCTCTCGATGCGGCCATGACTGGAGTGTGGGTTCACAGCGAGATCGGACGGCGCCTCGGGATCGGCCTGATCGCCGACGACATGCCCGATGAGGTTCCAGCCGTCAGGAGTGACCTCGAGTCACACCGATCGGGTCGGACATAAACAGCGGAAAATTGCCGAAGAGCCCCTCGCCAGCCCCATTGGTCGTCCACTAGTTTTTTCCAGATGACCGATCTCTTCGCCCCGTCGATTGGGGTCCCGCGACCGGTCCGCGTACGTTCGGTTCGTATCGGCAGCACGATCTACCCCGACCGGCGCCGCTGAGTTGACTGACAATTCGCTCAGCTCGCTGCGTGCAATCGCAGCGAAGGAGTCTCGACGACTCGCGGTCCTCAATCGTGCGACACTGACCATCGCAGTCATCGTCTATTCGGTGATCGTGATCTTCTGCGCGATCAATCTGTTCATCCCTCCGATCATCTTTTCATCGTGCGTGATGGTCGCGGAATTGCTTGTTTTCCAATTCGTCAGGACGATGTTGGCTCACTTTGCAGTGGCGCGAGAGACATAAAGAGGACTCTCGTTCCACAAATTCAATAGTCGACATCTCTGACTTATGGCGCCCGAAATGGCGCACCGGCCGCTTCCTCATACAACTTCACGACCGACATCTCGCCCGACTTTGGTCCGTACTTGTCCAACGCTCGCTGGTGTAGTTGCTCAACGAGCCTGGCAACCGCAATATCCACTCCGGTCCGCTCTCCAAGCTCAAGCCCGAGCCGGATGTCCTTACAGACGAGATCAAGGGTGAATCCGTCGTCGTAGTTCCCCGCTTCAAAGACACTGTTGATGTCGTATTGCAGGAAGTTCGACTGCGTCGGTGACGCACACAGAGCTTTTTGCAACAGACGGAGGTCAATGCCGAGTTTCGAGCTCAGTGCAAGTACCTCTGCCGTGCCAGTGGCGTAGATGAACCACAGCAGGTTGAGGAGCACCTTGATTCCATAACCCGCACCGTTCGAACCCGCGTAATAGATCTGATCAGGTAGTCCACCAAGGGCCTGAAAGAGTGGCAAGTACTCCTCGTAAAGCGCCTTGTCTCCGCCGACAAAGATCTGCAACGCCGCAGATGTACGCGACTCGCCGATTGGAGCCTTGGCCAAGAATGAAACAGGGGCTTCCATCACCGCAACGCCTCGAGGATCAGCAAGTGCACGAATCTCATCTGCAATCACCACCGAAGATGTACTCATGTCAATGAAGGTGCTGCCTGACTTCATCCGTGAAAGTGCCCCACCCGAGCCGATCATGACCTCTTGAACTTGTGCGGGACCAGGCAGGACCGTAATTAGAACGTCAACCTGAGACGCAACATCTCCAGCGCTTTCCGCCCAAACCGCTCCTTGTTGCAGGAGGTCATCGGCCTCAGACTTCTGCAGGCTGTTGACGACTAACTGATAGCTAGAAGCGATGAGACTGAATGCCATCGGCTTCCCAAGATTTCCTAAACCAATTAATCCAACGACTGGCTTTCTGTCACGTCCGACAACTTCCATGGGTCAAGAACCTACTTCACAATCAACGTCTAGTACTGGTGCACGGAATCTCAAATGCTGTGCCCCAGACTGAATCAAACCCAAGGCACGCGATCCACGAATACACAGTGCGTTGATTTCGATCAAGGTGAGACAATTCGGTACCAATAAGCCGGCGGATTTGTATCGCTTAAGTCAAACTGGTTTACAGCACTCCTACTGGTATGTTGTCGAAATTTCACAGTCAACGAAGATGACCCGCAATCAGTTACTGAACCATTCAGCTCGATGGCATTAGAGCCTGCGGCAACTCTTTGCATCGACTTACATAAAAGGTTGGTGGCTGAACCGTCCGAACAACTCGATGCAGGACCTACGAATGCAGCAAGATGCCTTAGTGATCTGGAAGAATAAAGTAAAGAAATGTTCAAGTTGACAAACCAAGCTGCTACTTGGATTTTGAATGCGACTGGCAGGGTGCCGTCGTCACGAGCAATAAAGTCAAAACCATTGAGAGATTCGCGTGCGTTGGCTTGAGACTCCAAAAAGAACAATGACTCTCGACGCTGATTGCCTTCGGCGCGTTATGCCAGCATACAACTGATGAGCCGATCACTGCGGCTTAACGCCACCGAGCTGAACGTGCTCGCCGCACTCCTCGGTATGCGCATTGCACCGCTGTCGGATTCCCGCACCACGCGCGCAGATGCACTCGAATCACTCGTGCGGCGTCGCATTGTTGATGCAAATGCCAAACGAGTATCCACTCAAGTCGCGACGTTGCTCGCCGTTCTCGCACGACCGCGTCATCGAATCGAAATCACACCTCACAGTTCGACACCATTCGTAATTGCCGTCCAAACACTGACTCACGCAGTGCACGAGTCAACGGGTGACCTTGATGTGATAACACCCGTCAATGATGGAATTTCTGCAATGTTGTCGGCAATCGACTCTGGTATTGGTGTAGCTTTCTCGCTTCCGGGCCACACATGGCACGACATGGTTGCTCAGGCGAGATTCGCGAACGATGGTCAACTCGCCCGAATGGCACAACTTGACGGCTGCGATGACGATGGGGCTGCAACTGCGGCCCACCTCGCCAAGCACTATCGACTCCGTCACGATGCGCGAATATTGACGTTTCGAGGAAAAGGTCGATGGCGGGGATCTGAGCTGTCGTGGATTGCTGCACCGGGAGGAGCGTGGGTCCTGGATGACGGGGGTCGATTCGGAACGGATTCTGACTTGGTCCGTCGCCGAGCAACCTTTTCACCAATACGGCCGAGTGATGCACTCCGTATAGCAATCCAGACAACGAACTAAACGAGGTTTTGTTCTCTATCCACCTTCCTGCCAGAATCGCGTTACTACCAAAAGGGGAGAACCATGGCACGCATTGGAGGCGAGCTCGACCAGCTCGCAGCGTTGAAATCGACATTTGACCGACAGTCAACAATGGTCACTGACATGTTGTCGTCCATTCGCAATCAACTCACCAACACTTACTGGGAAGGACCTGCTGCATCGCGCTTCAGGGAGTCGTGGCAGAGTGACTTCGAACCGATGTTGCAGCGACTCCAAACTTCGCTCAATGAGTCGGCTACCGAGATCAGCCGTCGTCGCGACGCACTGCGCCAAGCCGGCTCCTGATCGATGACGGGGGCAAACCCACAAGTACCGCCTCAGGCGGTCGTGCACGACCTTGCATCAGCTCGAACCGCAGTTGCTCAACTCGCGCAGGCCGGCGAAGACCTCCTTGGCCTCGGGCAGTTGCTCGAGCAACGTGCGCACGCAATTACGTGGGAGTGCGCAAAGGCAAACCGCTACCGCGACTCGATGACTGGCAGACGTACTGAAGCACGGCGCATAGCCGCTTCGCTGCAATCTGTCTCGGGTGGAATCGCACTCATTCTGTTTCTCGCAGAAGCACTCGGCGCGAAAGACGCCTAAAAAATGCCCGAGAAAATCCTGGTTGAAACCGAGCATCTTCGCGAACAAGCGCAGTACACCGAAGGTGCACTCAATCAGGTCGGCAACGTGATTCTCACGATCCGGCGAGTAAAGGCTCGCTTCCCCACGCTTGATCACCTCTTCGACCCAATCATCTCAGACCTCATGCGATTCGGCGAAGTTCTCACATCCGACAAGTTGGAGTTGCTGAGGGAGGTTGCCCACCTCGAGCAACTTGAGGGCCAATATCCCACTGGGTATGACCCATCGACTTACTTCGCGCCGACTGAAACCACTGCGGCTATCACAGAAACATCAACCGGATCGGCCCAGGCCAACGAAGTCTGGAAAGACGGTTGGATCAGCGAGGATGGCACCATTCCTGCCGGACGTGATTCAATCGCGATTGAAGATGAGATCGGCACGATGTGGCGAATAATTGTGAATCCACCCAATGTCTCGGCTGACCTACTTGCCAATGAGGCACGTCGTAATGCCAACCGACGAAGAGACAATGCCATCGACCAGGGACACAACGCTATTGACGAAATTGAAGAAGTCGTGGCTGAAGTCGTCGAACAAGTCGAAGACGCCATCGACGAAGTTGTTGAACAAGTCGAAGACACCATCGACGAAGTTGTTGAACAAGTCGAAGA
>JBMTDQ010000109.1:0-4436 GCA_049432165.1 Ilumatobacteraceae bacterium | reverse complement strand
AGCACCACCACATTCAGTCGACGCAGCAATGCCGCATTGCGTGCGGCTCGAGCCACGAGGTCACCGTTGGCCGCACGGTCCATCAGATCATCGTTTGCCATGCTGCCCCGAGGCTAATCCTGGCTGCACTCTCGCATTTGCGAAGCATCGCATCGACTGCAGCAGCAATCGCACTGACGCTCATCGCCACCGCGTGTGGCGGGGGCTCCGGCGGCTCCGAGGCGATTCCGCTCAATGGAGCGATGCGGAGCCGCTTGATGCCATGGTGGGCACGCACGTGACGCTGGTGGAGAAGCGACCCGGCAAGAAAGCCGCAGGTTTCATGGGCTTTAGTGCCGACGCACTCACCTACGTGCGCTGAGCGCTCGGTCACAATAACTCCGATAGCCGAACGGGCTAACTCAATCCCGCGCAACTCCATCGAAGATGAGCCATGGATCGACATGGGGATACTCGCCACGGGGATGTCGCGGTTCGAGATCGCGCTCGCAATCCACAGTGCATCCATGAAGTTGAGTACCGCTCACATCAGCTGTAGAGCGGCTAGTCACAACTACGTACAATTCATCGAGTATCGGGATCGCTCGTTGCACAATTGGGATTTGGTCGACGCCGATACATCCGAGCCAACACCGTTGATGTGAGCTACTCGTCCTCACAAGCGACGAGACGCTCGCACAACACCGCCGAATCCACGGCGATGTTCCACACGCCGGATTCGTCGTTGGACGACCCGAGCGTGTTGATTCCAATGAGTTCACCACGACTGTTCACCAGTGGGCCGCCGGAATTACCCCGATTCAGGGTTGCCGAGGTGTAGTTCCAGTACTCGTCGAGCACGTAGCCGATGTGACCGAAGGTTACATACCGGTCAAGCGATACCTCCAAGCCGGGATCGCCTGGATTCCCCATGGCCATGGTCCACCATCCGCGTTTGGCGAACGTCTCACTCTCGCTCAACCAGGGCAGTTCCGGACCAATTTCTATGAGTGCCAGGTCGTTCTCCTCATCAGCGGCGACGATCGTTCCCGACGTCTCGGCGGTAAACGAAGGGCCGTAGAGCACTGAAACCGCCGACTCATCCTCCCAACACTCGTCGATCACATGAAAGTTGGTGACGAGCACCGAATTTGCTCCGGCGCTGCGCGTCATGAGGTCCATCGCAAATCCCGTCCCACCGCCGCCAGCACACCTGATATCGACCACGGATCGACCCACCCAATCAATGAGTCCCTCTACATCGGTTGGTGGTGCGAACAAGTCTGAATCGGCACCAGGTTCGTCGTTGAACGTGGTTGATCCCCTGCCCTTGCTGCCGACAGGCGTCGGCTCGGTTTTCATCTGTGTCTCCAACAGTTGGATTCGTGCATTCGAGTCGTTGAGTTGAGTCACCAGTCCGAACATGCCGAGTAGCAACATCACCAACAGCCCACCAAAGAAGATGAATGCCCGGCGCGCAGGCTGCCGATGATCGTCGACGACGTTCGGCTTGGTTTCGGGCTCCGGTGGCAGGAAGGTTTCGTCGCTCATGCGAGCACTCCCGTCGCCGTCCATTCCTTCGACCATTGTGAGTACGTTCGGCTGCCCGACGAGGTAAGCACGTGCACGTCCAATTCCGTGAGTTCGGCCGCGAATGGCTTCACGTCTGCCAGAAGCGACGACTTCCCGAGGAGACAGACCGTCACGGCATTCAGACCGAACTCCCGTGCAAGGGTCGTCACGAGCTGCGCTCCGTCAACCGCAATGTCCTCCGGGGCCTTCGGCTGTACTCGTCGTTCGAACGCAGGGTCGGCGAGCGAGTGGGCAGTCCACTCCGCCCGGTCCCCCTCCCAGAGTTTGAGGAGAACGTGCGGATTCACGCCGTTGTCGTTCGGGTGGTTGGATCCGATGAGGATGGTTGCGGTGACGGTTGACATTGTGACTGCTCCTTGAGTGGTGGCGGAGGCATCAGTGTGACATACGGGTGTGACATGACGGTGGACTTCCATACACCCCTCGCCTATCGTGAGGAGCGCATCATGAGTGGTCCCCGTACGGGGACCTGGCAACCGAGCATCCAAGCCACGGTGCCTCTCGCGAGGGGGATGCGGCGCATCGAGCGCAAAACCAATGGTGCTCGTTGCGTCTCCAACAACACCAAGGAGACAATATGACCAGCCAGAACCCGAATCGACCGGTCGGCAAGTCGACCGACGGTGAGCTCGAAGCTTCGCGGTGCACATTGGAAGCGCTCTTCCCCGGCACGCTCGACACAGAAGCAGAAGATCTCATCGACGAGATCATTCAGAACTGCAATCCACCCATCAGAGTGGTGACTGAATCGACGTGGGCCCTGAAGGTTGGCGGGCTCGTGCACTGCGCAGTGTGCGAGGACATCCGCGGCGTGCGAGTGGGGTTACCCAGCGAACAAGGCGGTCTATGCAACGAGCACTCCGAATGGAAGATCTTCTACGTACACCACTCGTGGAGCCCAACTGAACGGCGGGAAGCAGCGCTGCAACTACTGAGGGACTGCCTGACCGATTGTCTCGCACCCCGGGTGGGTTAACACAAGATGTGCAAGGCTGCCGTCAATTACTTGATCTTCCCTTTCATGCGATAGCCATGGAGGACACGGCCATTTTTGTCAACGATCATGACGTAGTTGGCTTTCCCTGCCCCGAATTTCACGTTGGCACGACGACCGCGCAACTCGTGCTGGTCTAGGCCCCGACCGGAGTGAAGAGGTACGCGGTGAACCGACTTGTCCCATTTGGCAACCGGCGTCGTAGCCCAACCAGCAACATCGATTTGTGCAGACGCCGCAATCATTCGATCCGACGTGGGCCCTTGCACCGCCACCAAGGCACGTGGTGATGTCTCAGAATTTGCAATCCATTGCTTGAGAAACTTCTTGACGTACCAGGTCAGAGAAATTCGTCAAGGTGAGTTTTGGCTTACCTGACTTCAACTCGGAAGTGAAGTTGCAATAGACGACGATTGCACCACCACAGATGCGACCGATCTCGTGTACATTGAGCTCCGGCATCGTACGACGCCCGACTAGGTCGCCGGGCAATCCAAGTGGCCCGAACTTGATTCCCGGCTGCTCAATCCGATTCAACTCGGGGCTAATCGCCGATACGAGTGCTGACTCGACGTTTCGTGCAGCCTCCTCACTCTCGTAGGGCCCAGCGATCCAAGTGTCAAACTGGCGCTTGCCCTTGCTGAGAGCCAAGACATCTTCGTTATGTCCTGGCGTAAGGGCACGATCGGCGTAGGTTGCGTAGCCCACATAGAGCACCTTGTGTGTCTTCGAGTCTCGGTACAGGTAGCAGTAGTACTTGTCCTGATTGTTCTCAGGTGCGTTGCCAGATTCCATAGATGCACGTAACCCCTTTCATGGTTGTAGATGAACGATAGTCGCCTTTGAAATTCACGGTGCGCTGCTAGTTCCCGCGCTCCTCTACTGCGTGCATGACGCTCCACACTTCGCTGAGCGCTGAGTAGAACTCATCGCCGCGGGTGTCGTGGATGCGGTTCTTGAAGTTGGTGTACGTCATGTCTTCGGCAGACGCCGACAGCCACTCTTGAAACTTGGCTCGTGGCACGTGCACGCGCCACGGGTAGTCGTTCTTTGGCGTCGAGACAATCTCGACATCGGCCAGGGCGGCGATGCCGTCGAGCGACTCACGCTCACGTGAACGCACTACGATGACGTTTTTGTCGTTGAAGTGCACGATTGCGCTGACGAATCCGGTTTCGGTGAATACCCACATGTTTCAATTCTCCTCGTTGTTGTCAAGCCCGAGGTACGTCGGGCACGTTTCTTCTTGGTTGTCGGCGTGCCGGTACCGCGGATGCCCGCAGTGCACGCATATTTCATTGGCCGCGTCTTCGGCAGCCTCGATCTCGCGAAGTTCGCGCTTCGCCCGGCGGTATCTCGAGTAGAGATACAGCCAGCCCAGTGCCACTATGCCGCTTTGGGCAGCAACGGAGCCTTCTGCCCGTTGGCCTTCCGCTTGGCAACTTCGCAGAGGTCGCCGAATGCACCACCCCTGATCCACGGCCCAATCGAGTTCTCGAAGAATCGCTCACCACGAATGTGGCGAGTGATGTAGCGAACACAGTCGTCAATGTCGAGTTGCTCCATGTCAATATCGAGCAGATTCGGCGCGGGCCAGTGCATCCAATCGAACGGTTGAACGAGCCGGAGATCAGCGAGGAAGCGCGTCATCTCCAGGTAGTGGTGCTGGTCGAGGTGCGGCTGTCTCTCAAGCCATCGCACCTTGGCCACCAGCAGTATCCACGTGAGCTCGATGTCGTTCAATCTGTTCTCCTTTGTCTTGGGGAAGAGAAATGATAATCAGGGGGTGTAACGGGGTTCAGATGACATTGCCCCGCAGCATGCCATTGGGTGATCAAGTACATCCAGAATTGAGTGGTGGTGACTACTG
>JBMTDQ010000108.1:0-4504 GCA_049432165.1 Ilumatobacteraceae bacterium | reverse complement strand
TCGCAGACGTGGTCACGAAAAAACCGGGCGGCCGCGGTGCAATTCGCGAGATCGCCGATGCGATGCTCAAGGTGAGAAATGACAAATAGCGGGCCCACGACTTTCGCAATTTCTGACCGTTCCATCGGACGGGAGCATCCACCACTCGTCATCGCCGAGATCGGCATCAACCACGAGGGCGACATCCACAAGGCATTTCGGATGATCGACGACGCACAAGCAGCAGGCTGCGAATGTGCAAAGTTCCAGTCTCACGTGATTGAAGACGAAATGATTCCCAATGACGTGATTCCGGGCAACGCAACCGAATCCATCTGGAACATCATGGAGCGATGTGCGCTGTCGGAGGCCGAGGAGCGCAGGGTAAAGGAATACGTGGAGAGCAAGGGGATGATCTTCCTCTCCACCCCGTTTTCTCGAGCAGCCGCCGACCGTCTGCATCAGATGGATGTCCCTGCCTACAAGATCGGCTCAGGCGAGTGCAACAACTATCCACTTATCGAGCACATTGCACGATTTGGTAAACCAATCATTCTGAGCACGGGGATGAATGATGTGGCGTCGGTTCGACCTGCCGTCGAGATTTTTCGTAGACACAAAGTCCCGTTTGCCTTGCTCCACTGCACATCGATGTATCCAACCCCATACGACAAGGTGCGCCTCGGTGCCATCTCACAACTACAGAACGAGTTTCCCGACGCTGTCATCGGTCTCAGCGACCACACCCTCACCAACTACACGAGCCTCGCCGCAGTCGCACTCGGCGCGTCGATATTGGAGCGACACTTCACGAGTGACAAGACGTGGCCGGGTCCCGACATCAACATCTCCATGAACCCGGCAGAACTCGCCGATCTGATAGCGGGTAGCCGGGCAATCCATAGTGCTCTGGGTGGAACGAAGGAAGTCCTGGCCGAAGAGCAGCCGACCATCGACTTCGCCTATGCCTGCGTCGTGGCAATTGCAGACATCAAACCGGGAGAAACGTTCACCGAGGACAACATCTGGGTGAAACGTCCTGGTACCGGACAGATCCTGGCGGTGGACTATCCGCGCGTCGTCGGGCAAACCGCAACTCGATCAGTCAAGAAACATGCTCAGTTGTCCTGGGATGATATCTCTTCGTGAAGAAGATCTTGTTCCTCACAGGAACGCGGGCTGACTTCGGAAAACTCAAACCGCTCATTCGCGGCGTTGCCGAAGATTCTGCTCTCGATTACCTCGTCGTCGCAACCGGGATGCACCTCGACGATCGTTACGGGCGAACGGAAATCGAGATAACGAAGTCTGGGTTCAACCAGGTGGTCTCGTTTTCCAACACGAGTGTCGATGATGCAATGGATCTCACCCTTGCACGTACGATCCAGGGTCTTTCCCCGATCTTGGCCGGCCATTCACCCGATCTCCTCGTCGTTCACGGTGACCGGATCGAGGCGCTCGCCGGGGCAATTACCGGTGCGCTCAACAACACGCTGGTCGCACACGTCGAGGGTGGCGAGTTTTCTGGCACCGTCGACGAACTGATGCGGCATTCCATCACCAAGCTCGCCCACGTTCACTATGTCGCCAACGAGTCTGCACGAGATGTCGTCCTGCAACTCGGTGAGAATCCTTCTTCTGTATGGATGATCGGGTCACCCGAAGTTGATGTCATGCTGAGTCCCGACTTACCCGACCTGATGAGCGTTCGTAACTACTACGGCATACCGTTCTCCTCGTTTGCCATTCTCGCCTTTCATCCCGTTACCACCGAGATGGACAATCTTCGCCTGCAGATCTCCGCCCTCGTATCGGCAGTCAAAGAGAGTGAGCTGAACTTCGTCGTCATTTATCCGAACAACGATCACGGATCCCAAGTGATTCTCGACGAACTCATGTCTCTACAGACTCTCAACAACGTCCGCATCATTCCATCAGTGCGCTTCGAGGCGTTTCAAACACTGCTCAAGCACGCTCAATTCATCATCGGAAACTCCAGCAGTGGGGTGCGGGAGGCGGGAGTGCATGGGACTCCGTCAATCAACGTTGGTTCACGTCAATCGGGACGAAACTCGCATCCCCTCATCATCGATGTTCCGGCCAACTTTGCAGCCATTCGTGATGCGCTACGAGAAGTACCCCTGATGAAACGAGCACCCTCAATGGTGTTTGGTGATGGAAAATCCGCTCAGCGTTTCGTTCAATCGCTTCACTCGAACGAGCTCTGGAGTACGCCGATCCAGAAGGTCTTCCACCGAACATGAGCGTCGCACGTCTCGTCGCAATCGTACCGGCCAGGGGAGGTTCCAAGGGAATCCCCCGCAAAAATATGTCGCTGCTCGCCGGGAAACCGCTCATCGACTACACGCTCCGTGCTGCCAAGTTGGCCGACGTCTTCGACGACATCATCGTCTCCACCGATGATCCCGAGACGGCAGAGTTCTCCACGAACGCTGGCTGCTCGGTGCACCACCGTCCTCATCACTTGGCTACGGACAGCAGCCGGGTTGTGGATTCGGTACTCGACGTTGCGAATAGCCGACAACTCGAAGCCTCGACACTCATCATGGTGCTTCAACCGACGTCTCCGTTTCGCACGGGGCACCACATTCGAGAAGCCGCGGGTCTGCTTCACGGTCAGGATTCATCGGCCGTTGTCAGCGTGGTGGAGTGTGAACACCACCCGCTCAAGACGGTCCGGATCGAAAATCAACGAATTGTTCCAACGAATGAACATCGCTTCCTTGAAGCGTCACGCCAAGACCTGCCCAGAATCTTTCGACCGAACGGCGCCCTGTACTTGGCTCCGCTCAGCGTCACCATCCAAACTGGTTCACTCGTGCCGCCACACGCCCATGCGTTGGAGATGTCGCGTGAAGACTCTCTCGATATTGACAGCGCGAATGACCTCATGCTGGCGCAGCTCCTTCTACAACGACGAGGCTGACGAAATTGTGCCACTCCCCGAGGTGACGCAGCGTGCCTAGCGTCTCGTTGAAGCGGCCAGCTAGGTGCGACTTGGTGGTATTCGATAGGTATGCAACCCAGGGCATCCTTCCATTACTCCCGGAGATTCGCCATGTGATCTTCGAAAATCGACGCACTCAACTTCACTTGTGGGCACTCGTGAGAATGTTTGCCCGACTTCGCTGCTCTTGGATCGACTATTGCATTGCCTACCTTCAACTCACTGGTGCCTCGGTAGTTGTCACCGGTGTCGACTCGAATCCACTCTTCTACCGACTGAAGCACCGGCTCCCCGGAGTTTCTTTCGTTGCGGTTCAGAATGGCATCCGGGGGACCGGTTCTCCGGTAAAAGTTGGTGACCTCTGGACGGCACTCGCATCTCACGGTGCACATCGCCCATCCGTGGATGTCGTTGCAACATTTGGCACCGCACATTCCAACCAATTCCGAGAACATATCGACTGCCAGACCATCGAAGTCGGAAGTACCCGCAGTAATGCCATTCCGATCTCGGAGAAACCCGCGACGACGATTCCGATTCGTATCGCCCTTATCTCAAACTTCAGTGGTTTGCCGCATGTCGGGGTGTTCGATGACGGGACCGTTGACGAGATGGCCATGTACCTCGGCGAACGTCCAGTTACCGCCCGCGAGTATTTTTCTGCGGATGCTCACGTTGCATCGACATTGTCTCGGATTTGCGAACGTGAGGGTTGGGACTTCACGGTTGTTGGTCGTAGGGATGCTTCGTTTGGACCAGAACGGAGATTTTTCGAGGAGGCCTGTCGCGGAAATCGATTCTCCTTTGTGCCGAAAATCTCCGAAGAATCTTCGTACGTAACGCTTGATATGGCCGATCTCGTAGTTTCAATTGACAGCACCCTTGGCTACGAAATGATCGCCCGAGGTCAACGCGTACTCTTCGTCCAGGCTCGAGCAGAGCTGCTTGGTGGATCAGAGTCCCGGCAGTTCGCTTTCGGTTTTCCTGGCACCTATCCGAACGAGGGAGAGTTCTGGACAAGGTCGCTCGACGCTGGTCACATCACGGCAAAGATGCACGAGTTGTTGGCACTATCAGACACGGATTGGGTCGCTGCGTCACGGTTTGTTGCGAGTGACTTGATGGCATATGACTCGAACAACGAGAGGCTGTCCGAATTGTTGAATTCGCTACTCGCAGTTCGAAGAAGGGGCGGCAAGTAGCATTCAACGTAAGTTGGTCGGTAAATCATGAATGTCGTCATCCTCTGCGGTGGAAAAGGAACTCGAATTCGTGGGGTCGACGACACCGTCCCCAAGCCGATGATTCCCGTCGGTCAGCAGCCCATCGTGGTGCACATCATGGAGCATTACGCCCATTTCGGCTATCGCAATTTTGTTCTCTGTTTGGGCTACCTGGGCAGTGTGATTCGAGAGCATTTTGGTGGTGATAGCAGTGAATTAGTTGAACACGTTGAGGTCGAACTTCCCAGCGGTATCCCGGCAAATGTGACACTTGCTGACACCGGTGAAAACACCATGACAGGTGGACGAGTACGAAAGATTCGTGACCTCGTAG
>JBMTDQ010000107.1:0-4601 GCA_049432165.1 Ilumatobacteraceae bacterium | reverse complement strand
AACTCAACAAACATGCATGCACGGTCACTCTGCTCGACCGCCATTGTTTCGCCAAGTGCCGCGAGCAACTCGGACACTCGTGCCGGCTCGGGGTGACATCCATGAATTGTCGCCACCGCAAGACCAGGGGCCGCAGTCTCTGACGGATGTCTTGAGGTTCCCCAATCGATAAAGAATGGAAGAATTCCTCCCTCGGTGTCCCCCGTCGGCAAACTCAGATGCCAATCGAGGGTCATGTCCGGTGCAACTCTTCGCATTGCAACTGGCTCGGTGTAACCGAGCCCAACAGTTGCCCCTGCCGCCACAACAGTCGACAAGTCATGCTGTCGGGCACACCAGGTCACAATGCGATGACTCGTCAGCTCGTCGATACCAAATGATCGTGGTTCCCCTGGGTCGCCCTGTTCTGGGTCGGGGCCGATGATTTCGAGATAAGTGTCGCCAAACGAACACAGCCGGTTGCGTGTCCCCTTGTTCACATGTGGCCCACCTTCGCTGGCAACAACTCCGGTCAGGTCCGCAAGCCATTCAGCGGTTGCAGCAATATCGGGGGTGGCGAGAACGATGTGATCGAGCATGGTCCGACATTAGACACTGTTAACTACCGCTCGGTTGTCCGACGGAATTTTCCGCATTCCAAATGTGCCATTGTTAAGACATGGCAGACATCCTTAACGCACACGCCGCCAACTTCGCGGATCGACTTGCCGTGATCGATGATCGCCCGAGCGGAGATCACTTTTCGATCACCTACGGCGAGCTCGACCTGTTCACTAATCAACTTGGACACCTTCTCGTCAACCATGGTGTGAACCCCGGAGATCGTGTGGTGTGGTGCGGCCAAAATTCAATTGGTGTGGTGTCACTGATGTCGGCAGCACGCAAGGTGGGTGCAACCGCAGTTCCCTTGAACTACCGGTTGTCAGATGACGAAGCGGCATACGTCATCGATCACTGCGATGCCGAACTTGTCTATGTCGATGCCGACTTCGCTCCAATGCTTGAACGAGTTCGCGACAGCGTCCCGAAGGTTCGTGAGGTGCTTGTGTTTGATGGTGCTCCGCCGTCAGATGACACTTGGTTTGTCTCGGTGGATGCTGAAGTTGGTTCGATGCCTGACTCTGCACCACCTGAACCACCGGCTGAGACCGCCGATGGCGCCACGATGATCTACACATCCGGCACGACTGGAAAACCAAAAGGCGCGTTCCGGCGCAGGGCTACAGAGCCGACGCAGATGATTGCGATGCTCGAGCACATTGGATATCGAGCAGATGATGTGTACCTCACGACAGGACCTCTCTACCACTCTGGACCGGGTGGCTTCATGGGCATCGCGATCAATATGGGGCAAACGATCGTGGTTCAGCGAAAATTCAATGCAGAGGATTGGCTTCGACTGGTTGACAAGTACCGGTGCTCATCCACGTTCTCGGCACCGACTCCAATTCGAATGATCTGCAATCTTCCTGAGGAAACTATTGCGAAGTACGACGTTTCATCAATGCGCGTCATGATTGCGAATGCTGCGCCGTGGAGTTTCGCTCTGAAGCAGCAGTACCTCTCACACTTTCCATCTGAATCGCTCTTTGAGGTGTACGGGTCGACCGAACTTGGGGTCAATACGATTCTTCGACCCGAAGACCAACTCCGCAAACCCGGTTCGTGTGGAAAGCCCTCACCAATGGTTGAAATCAGGTTGTACGACGACGACGGAAATATCGTCGAAGGCACAGGGCCCGAGCACACCGGTGAACTGTTCGTGCGTTCACCTTCTGTGTTCAGCGACTACTACAAACAGAACGACAAGTTCATGGAAGATCATCGCGACGGGTACCAAACCGTTGGTGACATCGCCTACATCGATGAAGAGGGATTCGTCTTTATCTGCGACCGAAAGAAAGACATGATCATCTCGGGTGGCATGAACATCTACCCGGCGGAAATTGAGGCTGCTCTCGAGCAGCATCCTGGAGTGCTTGAGGCTGCCGTGTTTGGCATTCCAAGCGAAGACTGGGGTGAGACCGTCCACGCAGTTGTTGTCCGAAACGGCAACGCTGAAGTAAACGACGACATCCTCAATGCACACTCACGCGTAACGCTCGCGAGTTACAAGGTGCCGAGAAGTTTCTCGTGGTCTGATGAACTTCCGAAGACAGGATCAGGAAAGATCCTCAAGCGAGAGTTGCGCCAACCGTACTGGGACGAGTTCAACTCGAAGATCTGAGGTGTGATCGCCTCAGACAGTTGGAGTGTCAGGCTGGCTCGTCGATCACGGTGTTGACGAGCGTGCCAACTCCAGTGACATCTACAGAAACCTCACGACCGGGCTCGAGCCACAGCGGTGGATCTTTCACGTACCCAACACCACCCGGGGTTCCTGTTGCAATGATGTCACCGGGCTCGAGGGTCGTAAATGTCGAGCAATACTGAATGATCGCTTGGAGGTCGTGGATGAGCAAACTCGTCGATGCCTGTTGTACGACGTTGCCATCAACACGAGTGGTCAACATCAATGCATACGGATCTTCGATTTCATCAGCAGTCACCATCCAAGGGCCACATGCCCCTGAACGATCAAACGACTTACCGGGGACAAACTGCGACGTATGACGTTGAAAGTCTCGCATCGTGCCATCCATGAAGCAGGCGTAGCCGGCGATTGCGTCGAGGGCGTTCTCACGGGTGGCATACCGTGTCGATTGCCCGATGATGACCGCAAGCTCTCCCTCGTAGTCGTAACTGGTGCTCGCCCGTGAGCGCTCGAGGTGGTCACCATGCCCGACGAGCGAACTCGGGAATCGCGTGAATATCACCGGGTGAGGAGGAGCCTCGTTTACCCGATCAGATTCTGCAATATGGTCGGCATAGTTTGTGCCGACGCAAAGGATTCTGCGTGCCAGAGGCACTGGTGGGAGCAGCGTCACGGCAGAAAGATCCACGGCAGGAGCAGTCGCGACCATCGCTTGCACCCGCTCCCGACCCTCGGCTGAATGCACCTCGGCAACTAGCGCTTGTGGCGACACAAACATGGCGCTGAGATCTGCGAGCGCACCATCGATCACGACACCAAACAGGGTGTCTGCACCTCGTCTTGCGGAAGCAATTTTCATCTCAGTCTCCTTGGTTCGGATGTGGGCATCAGTATGTCGCAGAACCCGGCGTTGTAGGCAATGCGACTGCCTGAGCAACTACATTCAAGACGAACAGATTGGACTTCACATGATCGATACCACCGTGATGGGCAGCTACCCCCAGCCAAAATGGTTGGTGAACCATGAGCGACTCCTTGGCGATGGCGTACCACGAGTACGAAATGCAGAACTGTGGTCCGTTCCTGAATCTGAACTTGACGAGGCCATTGAGGCTGCAACGTTGCTTGCAATCGCCGATCAGGAACGTGCCGGAGTCGACATCATCACCGACGGTGAAGTCGGCCGCGAGTCATATTTCAATCATTTTGCGAACTCGCTTGGCGGAGTCTCAAAGGACGAGATTGGTGTTGGAGTGAATCGCCGTGGAGGAACAGCTGAAGTTCCTCTCGTGACAGGCGAAATCTCGAGGGAGCACCCAATTGAACTCGCGTCAGCAACCTTTATCCGGCAGCAGACAAGCCGGCGCGTGAAGGTCACGGTTCCTGGACCGTTCACCCTCAGCCAACTCGCCGACAACCGTTACTACTCCGACCAAAAAGCGCTTGCAATCGCCTACGCGGAGGCAGTGAATCAAGAGTTACGCGATCTTGAAGCCGCAGGTATCGACGTACTACAACTTGACGAGCCATACCTCCAAGCGAATCCTGAGGCAGCCGCCGATATTGCACTCGAGGCACTCGCTGTCGCAACTAAGGGTATTTCAGCAACCACATGCCTTCACACCTGCTACGGGTACGCCGCCTACGTTGCGAATAAGTCGACCGGGTACCCGTTCCTTGACCCGCTACGTGATGCACCAGTCGACTGGGTGGCAATCGAATCCGCCCAACCTGACCTGCCTGGATCAACCGTTGCCCGACTTGCTCCCCGAAAGGTCGTCTTGGGTGTCATCGATCTTGGCCGAGAGACCGTTGAAACCCCTGATGAGGTCGCCACCAGAATCAGGAATGCGCTGGAACACATCGCTCCTGAGAATTTGGCCGTCTCACCGGACTGCGGAATGAAATATCTACCCCGATCGATTGCACAGGCGAAGCTCGCCGCAATGGTCGAAGGTGCAGAAATCGTCCGGTCCGAACTGGGCTGAGGTGGCACGGCTGAGGCGGCAAGGCACCGCTGCTTGAGAACGCTGCGCCGATTCGTCAAGTTTGAATGTCATTTCCAGCAGCAGCCCAGGAGACGATGCCACCGTCGAGTTCAAATACCGAGGTAAAGCCGAGTTCGATCATTTTGCTTGTGGCTGTTGCCGAGCGATTTCCTGATCGGCAGTAGACAAAATATGTCGCCGAGCGATCTAGCGCAGAGATTGCGTCAGCAAACACGGGGCTGGAGATATCGATGAGCGTTGCCCCCGAAATGTACCCAGCGGCGAACTCTTCCTGAGTCCGAACATCAATGATGGTCGGACTGTTCTCGGCAAGAAACGCTGCGGCAGATGCGGCATCG
>JBMTDQ010000106.1:0-4731 GCA_049432165.1 Ilumatobacteraceae bacterium | reverse complement strand
TCATCGATGAGAGCCTCGCTTTCATCCCCATAAGTGTGTTTCAATCGTGAGATGCCTCGAGGTCGCTCCATCACCATCGCAAGCGTCAATGTGAACGGCATTCGAGCCGCTGACCGAAATGGAATTGCTGGCTGGATTTCAGAACGGAAACCAGATGTCGTCACCCTTCAAGAGGTACGAGCTCCTGACGAAATTTTGAATGAACACGTTGATCGTCTCTGGGGCGAGAAGTGGCAGCGTGTGCACGCTGAAAGTGCTGCGAAAGGTCGTGCGGGAGTTGCTGTCGTCAGCTCGATTCCGATGACCGATACAAAAATCGATATTGGAAGGCCTGCCCAACGCTTCA
This sequence comes from Ilumatobacteraceae bacterium, assembly GCA_049432165.1. Taxonomy (GTDB): domain Bacteria; phylum Actinomycetota; class Acidimicrobiia; order Acidimicrobiales; family Ilumatobacteraceae; genus Casp-actino5. Next base: position 4,385 of record JBMTDQ010000106.1, on the reverse strand, counting down.
ATGACACCGGCCGTTGGGTCGAAGCAACACTTGATGTCCCGTTTCTCGATCAACCGCTTGTCGTTATTTCTGCGTACGTCCATACCGGAGATGCCGAGGACGAAGACCGGATGGAAGAAAAGCTTGCCTTCTTTGCAGCCATGACAAAACGAATGGAAACCCTTCGATCATCGGGATCGCACGTTCTTGTCACCGGCGATTTCAACGTTGGACATACAGAACTCGACATCAAGAATTGGAAAGGCAACCGAAACAAGGCTGGATTTCTTGAAACCGAACGGGCATGGTTTGACCGCTGGTTTCAAGAACTCGGGTGGGTCGACCTTGCACGAACGCTTGCCGGCGAAGTTGAGGGCCCCTATACATGGTGGAGTTTCAGAGGACAAGCATTCGACAAGAACGTTGGTTGGCGAATCGACTACCAAATCGCCACTCCCGAACTCGCTGCGATGGCGACCAGCTCAACAGTCGACCGCGCTCCAAGTTATGCCGAGCGGTGGAGTGACCACGCGCCCCTCGTCGTCACGTTTAGGAGCTAGCTAAATTCGCTCGAGTTCTGCGCCGTCGAACAAAGGCGAGATTTCAAATCGCTCGCAGTCGCGCTCCATCTCTGCGTCCGACGGCAGATCACCCACCGTTGCCCGACCAGCAGCATCAAGCACCATCGGTAACACCCGCGCATCGCTTGTTGAATTTAGAAAGACGTGCTCTCTACCGAGTACGAACCTCACTGCCCGTTCAATCGCCTCAGCATCACGAAGTGGCTCGTACCACGAGAATTTCGGGCCGTCATACCTAGCTTCCCACCTTGACTTCGCCACCGACTTAATAGTCTGAATCGCAATTCCATTGTCAACACAACGAGCGATCAACTGCTCAACGTCAGACGAAAATGCCTCAGAGCGCAGCAATGAGTAGTTCAATGGAAACAGCACAGAATCAAACGCGAATTCATCGAGACTCCGAAGGTGCATACCTGGGATTCGAAGCCCGTGTCCCGTGACGCCAATAAATCGAACAAGACCCTCATCTCGTGCTGTTGCCAGTGCCTCAACTGCTCCGCCTCGAGAAAAAGCTTCTTGCCATTCATCCTCTTCGACAAGGTTGTGCAATTGGATGAGATCAACTTGCTCAACACCGAGCCGCTGCAATGAGTCTTCGAGTCCGGCCCGGGCTGCCTCACCGCTTCGTTCACGAGTTTTTGTCGCCAAAAAGACCTCGTTGCGATGTTCTACTAACCACGGATTCATCACAACCTCTGCATGCCCGTAAGAGTGTGCGGTGTCGAGATGATTGACGCCTGCTGCGAGAGCCAAGTCAAGAGTCTCAGCTGCGCGTTCTTCTGACATTGCCCCAAGAGCAGCTCCACCAAAAATCACGCGAGATGAGAGGTGCCCCGTACTTCCGAATGGTGCGGTTTCGATCATGTGACCGACCTTAATGCGACTCCGAGCGCACGCTCTCTGCGCACCATCGGATCGCTGGCGGTAAGACCTCAGATAGCCGGTGCGATGCAGTCGCCAGATTGGCTAAAAATTGCTCTGCAGTTGGTGTGGGGTGATCAACAAGGTCGGTGATCGTCTTCACCGCAACGAATGGAATACCACTCAGGGAACAGACCCAGGCCACTGCGGCAGCTTCCATCTCTTTCACCTCTCCGTTGAGCGAGAGAATCCACTCACGATCAGTTTCACTCTCATCAAGTGAGTTGCTCGTGGTCACAATTCCTTTGCGGGCCCCAAGCGCAGTTGCGAGGTCATTGCTGCGATTCCAAACCGGGTGACTTCCAATTCCATATTCGTGAAATCGTTCAATTCCAATCCGACGGTCGTGACGGACAACGTGTGGCCAGGCGACGAATACGTCGCCGATGTTTGCCTCCGCTCGGCTCCAACCCCCGGCGGTACCGGCCGAAATAACAACATCGGGCTTCCACCTATCTATGACGGACATCGTGGTCAAAACGGCAGGTTCAGTTCCGACAAGATCGACTCCATACACGGGGTCAACTCCATTGACCCCAATGACAACCTTTGTATCCCCCTGCTGAGCCGAGTACAGCTGAGTGGGACGGTTCAACATCTGCTCTGCAGTTGCATCGAGTTCGGAAATGAGGGGAGCCGCCTCGGCCCGCATGGCAAAAATGACAGCGATTGTTGTCATCAGCCCGAGTGAGATCCTTGTCGCAACGCAATGACTGCCACACCAATTTCTGACCGCTGCATTACTGAACGAGCGGTGTGTCCTAAAAACGCGACACCACCAACTTCTTGAGACTCGGCGCCAAGCAGCACAAGGTCGCAGAAGTGCTGATCTGCAGCCTCGAGAATGGCCTCCACCCTCGAATGGTGATTTGAGAAAATGCGGTCACAGCGAACTCCGGCTTCACGGGCCAATGACTCGGTTTCATCGAGTAGCTTCACGCCAACAGGGTCGGCGTATGAACCAATTGCCCGCTCATGGGTTCGGAACGTTGTTCGGATGAATCGTTGGACCGTATTCGGCGCTTCGCTCGGGTTGACATGGAGAAGTTTGATGACGGACCCTGTTGCTGCTGCAAATGAAATCGCTAGTTCGGCGGCCGCCCGAGACGGTCGCGTCGCAGAGACAGGCAGCAAAATTCGCCTGAACGGCATCACAATTGATTCAGAGTCGATCTCGGCACGTCCCGGCCGCACCAGCAGCACTGGCAACTCTTGCTGGTGGAGCACCGCAGATGTCAGCGGCCCTGCATCTGGCCACTCGACATCAGGAGACACACTGTCGATGATGAGGTCGAACCCAAGCTTCAGCTGACTTGCGAGCGCCTCTTCACACTCAGCATCATCCTCGACTACCTCAACCCGACGGTCACCCAAGAGATCAATGCAGGGGTTTGCGTGCACGTCAACGTCGTCTGCTGACAAGTTCAACAACGTGACAGTTGACTCAACCGGAAACGTCTTCCCAACAAATGCAGCGACCGCCCGACATCGGGTTTCGCTCGTCATCGGCCACAGCAAATGCCCGGGACGAACAACAAGGTTGCCTGCGAGCTGTTCCTCTCGTTTGAGTCGTGCTTGCTCCTCTTCGGTCCCCGACCAACCTGAAACCAACCAGCGAATGGCCGGTGGCGCCACCACCGACGTTGCGATTGCCATCACCACGATCACGACATACGAGGCTGGGTTAAAGACTCCGAGGTCAAGTCCAACTGCCGCAATGATGATGCCGAGAGCACCCCGAGCATTGAGAGCCATGCCAAGAGTGAATCCCTCACGATTAGTCAGCCCAGCTGCTCTCGCCCCTGCCCACGATCCAACAAACTTTGATGCTGTTGCGGCCGCAAACAAAATAACTGACCAGACGATGACCGAGCCGTCGGCAAGTAACGACAGGTCAATTCGTAGTCCGGCTGTTGCGAAGAAAATCGGGGCAAGAAGCGAGGAGGTCAGGGTTTCGATTTGCTCCTCAACTCGATGGTGGGTGTACCGACTTCTGCCGAGTAGCAGTCCGCCAATGAACGCCCCGAGCACCGCCTCAACTCCGAGGGCCTGAGTGACCGCTCCAAGTCCAACGGCAATTGCGATACACATTGTGACCCAGCCGCCAATTCCAACCTCGCGACGTCGAAGAGCCCTCAACACCGCATCAACAATCCGCTGGCCGAGAGCCGCAGCGATCGCAAGAAAGACGAAGAGTCCGAGAAGGGTCTGCAGAAATTCAGTGAGTACGAATCGACCGGTTGACACCAAGCCAGCGATAAGACCGAGCACGACCCAACCAACAACATCATTGGCCATACCAGCAGCAATCGTGAGCTGACCAAAGTTGCGTCGAAGCAGCTTGAGCTCCGACAAGATCACCGCAATGACGGGTAGCGACGAGATCGCGAGTCCTGTGGCAAGGAACAAGCTGAACAGCACCCGATCTTCGCCTGAGAAGAGGAACTTGTCAGGGATCACCGACCCGACCGCTCCACCAAACGCAAATGGCAGCACAAGCGACCCGATACTGACGAGAACCGCTGCTTTGCCTAAACGCCCTATCAGAGCGAGGTCGGTCTCGAATCCGGTCGCAACAAGCAACAACATGACACCAAGCCAGCCGATGGTAAACAGCATCCCCGACTGAACTGCATCATCAGGGAAGAGCCACTCAAACGCCGACGGTGCTAGTCGACCGAAGATTGACGGCCCTAACAACACGCCAGCTAACAGTTCGCCAACCACACTCGGCTGACCAATACGCCGGCAGGCCTGACCAAGTAGGCGAGCGAGGGTCAACAGCAACGCAATTTGAACCAAGAACACAAGTACTTGGTGTTCGGAGGGTGGAATGAAGTTCATGACTTCACCAACAAGATAGTTGGTGGACCCACTTCGGGTTGACGACATTTACGGCTC
>JBMTDQ010000105.1:0-4996 GCA_049432165.1 Ilumatobacteraceae bacterium | reverse complement strand
TCGCCCCGTGAATTAATCGATCGAGCACAAACGCTCGCTAATGACCTGCAGCAGTTCAAGGGAACCATCGCCAACATCACCAGCGACGATCTGTTCGAAATGATGAGCATGCTGTCAGAAGCGTCAGAACTCCTCAGCCGGGCAGGCCACTACACCACTCTGAAGTTCTCGGAAAACACCGCTGATCCTGAAATTGCAGCCGAGATGCAGTCAATCAATGAGCAGTCGAACTCGGTCGGCACAAAACTTCTGTTCATCGACCTTGAATGGGCAGAGGTTTCAGATGAGCGCTCACGCGAGTTGCTCGCTGAATCGAGGTTTGATTTCTGTCGACATCACCTCGAGAACCTTCGTCGCTACCAACCTCACCAACTCTCGGAGGCCGAAGAAACAGTTCTGTCGGAGACTTCGCTCGCCGGAGCGAGTGCATGGGTTCGATTGTTCGAAGAACACACATCAGCAATCGAGGTTCACCTGCCAGAATCCCTCGGCGGGACTGTCAGTTTGATGAGCGCGCTTTCTCACCTGCATGCTCCAAACACTTCGACCCGCGAGCAATCTGCTGCTGCGGTTTCAGCAGCACTGGAACCCGGCCTTCGCACCCGTGCCTTTATTTACAACACTCTGCTCCTCGATAAATCGATTGATGATCGAATCCGCAAATACCCAACCTGGATCACGAGCAGAAATATGGCGAATGAGGCAAGCGACGAGAGCGTCCAGGCGCTGATCGATGCGGTCGTCTCTCGCTTTGACATTCCGCAGCGGTGGTACTCATTGAAAGCACAGGTTCTTGGGGTGCCACGGCTTCGAGATTTTGATCGTATGGCATCGGTTGCTGAGAGCGATACCTCAATCGGATGGCAAGAAGGCAGCGCAGTCGTGCGTGAGGCATACGCCAGCTTTTCTCCCGAACTCGCAGGAATTGTTGGACGCTTCATCGATGAACAATGGATCGACGCCCCGGTGCGTCCAGGCAAACGCGGTGGAGCGTTCTGCGCATATGCCGTTCCTTCTCACCACCCGTACGTTCTGCTGAATTGGACGTCGACACCGCGCGACGTTGCCACACTCGCCCACGAACTTGGCCACGGGGTTCACGGCTACCTTGCTCGCGAGCAAGGCATCTTCCATCAATCGACGCCGCTCACCCTCGCAGAGACTGCATCAGTTTTCGGTGAAACAGTTACGAACAATCGGCTTTTGGCGATGCTTGATGACCCGGGTGAGCGATTCGCGCTTCTCGCATCAACCTTGGAGGATTCGATTGCCACCGTGTTTCGGCAGGTTGCAATGAATCGATTTGAAGACGCATGCCACACAGAACGTCGAGAGGTTGGTGAACTTTCGGTTGAACGTTTTGGTGACCTCTGGGCCTCAACCCAACACGCAATGCTTGGTGACTCGGTTGAGATCACCGAGGGCTACCGCAACTGGTGGAGCTACATCCCACATTTCATCGCCACCCCTGGGTACGTCTACGCCTACGCCTACGGTCAACTTCTTGCACTCAGTGTGTACGCAAAATTCGAGGCACAAGGCGACTCATTCGTTCCGAACTATCTCAACATGCTTCGGGCCGGAGGGTCAATGAAACCCGAGCAACTCACGGCGATGGTTGACTGCGACCTCACCGATCCAGGATTCTGGTCAGCCGGCCTCGACATCGTCGAACAGCAACTCGTTCGAGCCACCGAGGCCGCTCAGGCAGCCGGTCGTCTATAGACCCCTGTTCTACACTGCAGCACTTCGGCTCACCGGCAAGGTGTACAGCACGACAGTGGAAATTGCAGCAGTAATCAACGCATAAGAAATTCCTGCGTTAAACCCGGCACCATCGATAATTGCTCCTGCAAGCGGGGGACCAACTAGTCCCCCGATTCCTGCACCGGTATACGTCGCACCAAGAATGGTCGCCATTCCATTTGTACCAAACATGACGGCAACCGCTGCTGGTGACAGTGCAATAAATCCGCCGTAACCAACCCCAAGAACAATTGCGAATGTCACAAGTACCGAATATCGCCCATCAGCAACTAGCCAAATCGCATACGAACCTGCCATCACGCCAAACGATGCCTGCATGAGTCGAACAGGTCCGACCTTGGCACCGAGCGCACCGAGCCCTAGTCGACCCACGATTGATGAGGCACCGATCAGACCGATAAGTGCGGCTGCTCGCCCCGACGGGATGCCTCGATCCGTCGCATAGGTCTTCACAAATACGAACGGCGTGAAGAGCGCCATCGTCGTGATGAGCGAGGCGCTATACAACGTCAAAAAACGACGATCTCGAGTGAGAGCCCGCAGGTCAACGGCCCCTCCGTCACCGACGATCGGGGGCTTCACTGCACCGATAGACGCAACAAACAGTGCCGCCATTCCGCCAATCGCAAAGATGACGTAGGTTGTCCGCCATCCGTACCGATCAATGAGCGACGCCGCTAGGGGTGCACAAATGAGCGTTCCGGCGCCAATTCCAGCAACCGCAAGGCCAAGTGCAACGGTTCGTCGCTTATTGAACCACCCTCCAACCGTGGCGACCATGGGCACGTACCCGCAGGCGGTTGCTGTTCCCACACCAACCCCGTAGGTGATGAAGCCAACCCAAATTGCCTGAACTAACGAGGTCAGGAACAGTCCAACACCCATGCTTACCGCACCGACCATGACGACCCGACGCGGTCCGAACCGATCGGCAAGCCTTCCTGTGATAACTCCTCCGAGGAAGTAGAAACACGTCGTCAGCGAGAACATGAGAGCGGTCATGCCCTTTCCTGATCCGAATTCCTCAGACATCGAATCGAAGAAGGCGCCAAATGAATACGCCACGCCGAAACAGGTGAAGCATGAGAGAAATGCGGCTCCAACAACACCCCAACGTCGAAGGTTGCTGAGATCACCGGGTTCTTCTGACATATTCCCCTCTTTCGAAGTACCACTGGTTTGGTTCTCATCTCAGCAGACCGGCAACCCGATCACAGTGTCAGAGGAGCCAACTTGACGAAATTCGCCGACACGGCTGAAGGGCCCCGTGTAACAATCCCGGCATTGCGAACGATGACAGAACTGCGTACGTTAAATATCAAGGAGAGCAAGTGGCGACGTCCCTCAAACACGCTTCAACAGGTGCCGACCACCGATCGTCACTCTTTCTGCGCGTCATTGCATCATTAGCGGTCATTGCAAGTGCGTCGTTTGCGATATCTGAGGGAAGCGCTTCAGCACTGGATGACCCTGATCCTCAAACCTCTCCACCCATTACGCTCCCCGCATTCTTAGGAAACCAGCCGCTATCTCGATACCTCATCTCAATCGACCCAACGCTGACTGGCATTCAATCTCTTGAGGCATCACTCCTGAACGCGGGGGCATCCGTCGTCGACATTTTCGATGACTTCAACACTGTTGTTGCTTGGGTCTCCGACGATCAGGTTGCCGTTCTTGAGAACCATGTGGCTATCGACAGCATTGAACCTGATTCAGTACTGTCTGTCGACTCTCCCGAACCGGCGAGCGATGACGAACAGGGAACGCCCGAACCCGGCCCGATACCTGGCCGATATATCGTCACCGTCAATCGATCAGCAAATGCCACCACCCGAGCCTCAATTGTGTCCGCTCTGGGAGACTCGGTGATTGCGACTTACGAGAACGTTTTTCGTGGATACGCCGTTGAGCTCACAGATGCTGAGGCAAAAGCGATCAAAAGTTTGCCTGGCGTGCAGTCAGTGGAAAACGACGCGATTATCACCCTCGACACCTCATCTGATCTCGCCCCTCTCGCCACTCAAATCGACCTTCCGACCGGTCTCTGGGGGCTTGACCGGCTCGACCAGACTGCGCTACCTCTCGACCAGTCATACTCCTATGATGCCGATGGCACCGGAGTCACCGCGTACGTCATCGACACCGGAGTCACTGATCATTCTGAATTTGGCGATCGCTTAAAAAGTGGACGGCGTTATTACAACGCCGGATGGGATTGGCTCCCATGGATCACCTACGACACCAATACTGACGACTGCAACGGTCACGGAACACACGTCGCCGGCACAATTGCCGGAACGACCTACGGAGTCGCAAAAAATGCTGACATCATCCCGGTTCGGGTGTTTGGGTGTAACGGCAGCACATCGACCTCAATCATTGTTGAAGCAATCGATTGGGTCGTCGCACACCACCGCTCTGGCGTACCCGCCGTCGCAAACCTGAGTCTTGGCGGCGGCCCGTCGTCAGCACTTGACGCGGCGGTTCGAGCGATGGTGAATGACGGCATCGTTGTTGCTGTTGCAGCCGGCAACTCAAACCAGAACGCGTGTTACTCCTCGCCTGCCAGAGAATCATCAGCCTTCACTGTTGCCGCAAGCACCTCGAGCGATAGACGTGCATCGTTTTCAAACTTCGGATCCTGCGTTGACCTCTTTGCCCCTGGCCTTGGCATTCAGTCAGCATGGCCGAACGATGTATCTCCGTTCACCGAGAACAGAACAATCTCAGGTACCTCGATGGCAAGTCCTCATGTCGCCGGGGCGGCTGCGGTCATCTGGAGCGAGGACCTGACCGCATCATCGTCAGATGTGGCCGACATTCTCGACAATTCACACGTCGTTGGGAAAATCTCTGATTCTGGAACGGGCTCACCAAACCGACTACTGCACCTTGGATCAGCAGAGGTCATCCCAACTGCCCCGCTGAATCCTGTTGCAACATCGTCGGGCAGCATCGCAACTGTCACGTGGGAAGCTTCTGAAAATGCAGAGACCGCTGGTGTGACCACCTATTCGGTGATTGCGATCGATGCCGATGAAGTTGAAACCGACGGCTGTACTTGGTCTGGCGGCACGTTCGAATGCTCTATCGTCGGGCTCGCTCCCGGCTCGTGGACGTTTGTTGTCGAAGCAGCGAATCCAGCCGGCACATCCCCTCGCTCAACCCCAACCAATTCGGTTGACATAGTCCTTTCAAACGACATATTTGAGGCTGCCACAGAGAA
>JBMTDQ010000104.1:0-5070 GCA_049432165.1 Ilumatobacteraceae bacterium | reverse complement strand
TACTTCATACAAAGTAAGTGAGCGAGACGGGGCTATCTACCTAAAGATCTAGCCGTATTGCCGGCTGGACTCAGGGGGCATTGAGCGTCAGCGCCATATCAGACCAGACAAAGGTGTGCTGTAGTCCCCGTGCGGGATTCTCACCCTTCGACACTTCTGCATAGAACAACTCGCAACTGGAACCAGTCGCTTCATCGCCAATCGATGAAATCCGGGGATTATCGGTCAGTCGATAGCCAATTCGCTCCCGCAAGTTGCACGACCGATAAGCCCTACCCGGTGGATAGACGTCTGTCTGACCCGTATTGCCCTCGGCAAAACTTTCCAGCCGAATGTACGAGCCAACTGGGTTCCATCCTGAAACGGTGAACGTCATCAGGTACTTACCCGGACTGAGGATGGTACCTCTCGGGAGGCTGAAGGTGACCGAGGAGTAGTGAGGGAAAACCACCGCCTGAGAAGTATCAACATGTAGTGAAAAATCGCTTCGACGTGTCGCGAGAGGAATGTCACCCGTGCCGTTGTATCTGAGGATGCGAGTTCGAATGGTCGCCGCAACCCCAGCACCAACGCCGGTTGTAGGTCGACCGTCGATGATGCTCACGTGCCCGACTGTTCGCGCAGTTATCGAGTCAACTGGGAGTGGAGTGTCGGTTGAGATTGATTGGCCCAGCTCGAAGGTCTGCGCCGAGAATTCAACGTAGGTGCTGGCTTGATGACTCTTGTTCGTCGCTGGAACGATGTCGCGAGTAGATCCCGCTTCCACGGACCTTGTCGATGGACCAATCCCGACGATCTGTTCGAACGGCCGAGGCGGAAACGTCGCACCCTTTACGGACAACGAGAAAATTTCACTCTCTGGTGTAGCTGCAACTTGTGCTGCCTTCAATGCTGCAGTACGGAAATAAAGGAATCCGTAGTCATTCCAAGGACACTGAAGCCGTGACCCTTGGATCTCTCGACCAGGACAGTGTTCCAGGACGGGCTCGACGAGGATGACATCAACGTCGTATCCATCCACTTTCGTATGTTTGGTCAGCGACTCCTCCAACAGCGACTTCACCGCTGCCTGAATACCGGCTTTCGCCACCGCATCGGAAGTGTCAGATCCTGTGAACCGAACCATGACTCCAAAGACGAGCGCCAGGTAGGCACATCTTCCACCCTGGGTTTCATCAACTGCTGCCGGGTACGTCATCGGGTAGTACCGCCCGTAGTTCAGGGTTCCCGTTTGCGGATCGTCGTAGGTGTCAATTTCGGCCGTGGTTCGACCGGTCCGATCGGCAGTGGCGAGAATGGGCTGCAATTGCTCAACGACCAGTGCCCACTCACGTTTCTGCAACTCATTGGGCAGTCGTCCAGTTATCTGGGAGATACTTCGACATGGTTTCGACGCGACCCCCGTCGTGGTACTCGCTGGCACTGTGCTGGTGGTCTTCGAACCACTCGCTGTCGACCCAGAGCTTCGCTTTGCGCGCCGCCACTTCAGTGACCGACCCGACTTCACGCAGAGGTACGAAGCGTTCTTTACAACGCGAGTCGTGCCTAGGACCTTGCAGCTCTTGCCCACCAATTGGGGTGTCGCCGCATGCACACCGACGACGTCCGAAGAATCGACGGCGGTGAAGAGCAGAATAGCGACGAGTAGCTGTTTTGAAATCCTCATGTCCGCTCTTTTGCATCGAGAAAATCATCTGGTAGTGAGGTGCCGGCAATGACTGCAGTACGATACGTCTCTACGTCGCGCTCGAACGATTGAGGGCTCTGCAAGAACAACCTGATGAACGTCGGGCTCCATGCGCTATACCAATTGGACCACTGATCCTTTGTCGCTATTTGTCCGGACTCGCGGACAAACTCAAGCACGTGCTCAAGGCCAAATCGCGCAACGAGTAACTCGTTTGCAAAATCCCCTGTTCCCGTACCTCGACAACTTCCTCCACCCGTAGTTTGGTCCTGAATACTGGTCAGCGAGATTGGGGAAGTTAGGCAACGATTGCCTTCGCTTGCAGAGATATTGGGATTGGAGTATGGGCGGTCGTCGATAACAGCGAGCAGCATTGCCCCTTGAATATTGCTAATTCCCGAAGCGAACCAATACGGCATTCGTTCAAGATTTCGATTGACTTGAGTGGGGTTGAAGCCCATTAGAGCAACTTTTCCGCCATGCGAGAACTCGTGAAGAACGTTGACACGAACTCGATAGTGCCCCAGATCCCCACCATTTGAACGTGCAGTGCATGCGTCAACTGTCGCACCCCGCCCACATCGGTGTGAAGTGAAGTTCTGTACGACCAATGAATACGTGCCCGTACCTGTGTATCCACCGGCGATTGGCCCCCAATCTGCGATGTTTTGCCAAGGCGCCGTCGTAACGACAGCCTCCTCATCACTAAGCGATACTGATATTGCGTTCCGATAGTTGGCAAGCTGGGGAAACGAACCGTACTTGAAGAATGCTTCTGCAAGTTGGCGTGTAAGTGCACGATCAGTCTCGCCGACGCTGGCGCCGAACCGATACTCGATGAGTGGCACAGTCTGATTTCGCTTGCGCATGGATGCGACGTGCGTATTGATTTTTTCGGCAACAACTTGCGCGGCCGTGCGACGAGGCACGATGCTGCTAGTCGTCGTAACCGCCGTCGTAGTGGTCGATGCGCTACCTCGAGCTGGTCGTGCAGGTCGCCAAACAAGCCCCCGGCCCGATTTGGAGCACGTATACGACACGCGCTTCACCGTGCGCGATACCCCCAACTTGGTGCACTTCGTACCGCGGATGTCCGGTACCACTCGTGCATCGGCTGGGATGGCCAGGTGTCCGGCAACGATGAGGCCAATGACTGCTGCGGATAGGAGACGTTTCATCGGTCTACAAACGGAGTCCAAGGCCCGATGTGACAAGGTATAGGCCGACGCTTAGTCTTACCGTCTCGGCCCGATGAGCACCTGGACCACCCAGCAACAATTTGAGGCAATGATGCGCTGGTCGCGCTCGCAATCCGGGTTGGAGGCAGCCATTCGGCTGGCTCGGAAATACGGCATCTCGGAGGATTCCCACGATCTGGTTGCGATGACAACCGAGAAACTCACCGCCGCCTTCAGCCGTCGAACAGAGAGGCTCCCCAACGTCGTCAGCGACGAGGGTGCCATTCGGTACGCCTACCGCTCGATGGCCAATCTTGCCATCGACCTCGCTCGGCGACAACGCAGCGAATCCAATGCACTGGTCAGCCTGGCTCGCATCACGCCGGTTCCACACGGACCCGATCAATCCGTCACTTCCCAGGTGTTCATCGAAGAATTGTTCACTGCGTTGCATCAGGTGACGTCGAATGGATTCACCTGCAGCACGTGCAACGACAGGGTCACGTATGCCGCAGCAACGGAAGTCCTTCATTTGGCCCTTCTCGAAGGTAGCGATGCTGCGGTGGGCGAAACATGGTTCGACGATGTCATCTACTCGGTCGTCGACCGTTACGAAGGTGGAATGAGTAAGTCAAGCGCGGCACAACGTCAGCGTCGATCGCGCTGCAAGCGGTGCGTCATGGAACTGCTGCAGGCATCTCTTGCACACATGGGGGTTCGACGTGGCTGATATCCGCCTCTCGTACGATCTCCTCGGCCAACGGTGGGAGGGATTCGTGGTGCCCGCCGATCAATGGAGTCGATTGCAGGACGTCACATCGCTGCTCACCATCGCGCGAGATGCGCGAGGCGATCTTGCAGGGTTCATCTTCGATTTCGACGCCGACAGTCCGGACTTCACCACGTCGCTGCGACAAATCTCCGAATTGTTCGGCGATGAGGTGCACCGTGCAGTCTCGTCTCCTTCCTCCGGCGATTCGGCCAGCGCGGTCGTGCCGATCTCGACATCAATGGTCGCAATCCAAGACGACGAGGTGCTGTTTCCGGTTCTCGGATCCGTGAATGCACGTGCCCGCGACATTTCCATTGTTGAAGACCGATCGAATGGCATCATTCGGGTGTCGATGCGCCTGCCCTGGTGGGCTGCGTTCCTACGTCCATGGGTGACGGTACGCCGACGGGGTCGCCCCGAACTCATTGCCCTCGGCGCGCTTCACCGATCAGGCGGAGTTCACACCGCAGAACTTCACTACGGACTCCCCGCGCCGGCAAGTTCGCTCGTGGCCGAGGTGATTCGCGGCAATCGCGCAGCATGGATCACCGGGCTGGTTGCGTCAGGGGTCACTACTCTGCTGATCTTGGGCGGTCTCGCATTGATTGGATCCGACGATGCGACGAACACGGTAGTTGCTCCGGATCGAATCACGTCCACCACCGTCGCGTCGGCAACTTCCACATCGGCTCCCGTCACCACGTCGTCCAGCAGCACGATTCCCGCGACTTCGACGACCATCCCCGTGGTGGACACCACCCTTCCCGCCGAGACCTCGGTTCCGGCAACGAGTACCACGAAGCCGCCTCGTAATTCGAATTCACCGGCCACGACATTGCTGCCAACCGGGGGTGTCAACTTCACCCTCCCGAGTCAATACATCACGGCGAACGATATTCGTGCCGATGTGAGCGTAGATCGGCTCCGAGTGAAACGGGGCAGGTCTCTCAATGTGAACGTGCGGATCTCCGCGGTCTTCATCAACCCCTTCGATCGGGGAGGAATCAACACCCTCCCCGACCTCGTTGCCGCATGTCAATCCATCATCGGGGTCGACCTTACGGTGCCACCAACCCCGGGCTGGACCACGAGCGTTTCGGTATCACTCGCGGGCACCAGTGCATTCGCGGGTGGATACACCCAGCTCGTCGTCGTGGGTAATCGCGCCACGGAGTGCGGGGACGTGCTCACCAACAACAACCCGGCCCGGATCGACGTCGTGCGCACCACCTTTTTCCGAGAGGTTCCAATGACGTTGGAAATCCCCAAGAACCTGCGGCCCGGCAGCTATCAACTCGTGTTCAACGCGATGCCCTACACGACCCTTACGAAAGCAACTCCGTTGGAAATCACCGTCGTCGAGTAATCGGGTCGTTATCGCAGCCGGGTCGCCAGGCCGGCAATCCGCCGCGCGACTCCGCGCGGCGTGAACG
>JBMTDQ010000103.1:0-5179 GCA_049432165.1 Ilumatobacteraceae bacterium | reverse complement strand
CCGCTCGCCGCCACGCTGATTCTGATGCGGCAGGTGCCACGCTTCGTCCCTGTCACCTTCCCCTTTCGGCCCACGGTGCAGACTTCAGGTGTGCGGCTCTTGTACGTCAGCGACCCCTCGCTGTCAGCGATCGCGTTGAGCTTCGTACCCGCTCCAATGCGAAGCTCCGCAGGGAGACTGTGCTCAATCACCGGAGTACGGCCAGTGACTTGGATGCTCGCTGAGTACGAAACCGGCTTCGCCGTGGCGGTTCCGGGCCGCTCGAGCGTCAAGATGCACTCGCCACGAGCCAAGGCTGCCATCACCTCTCCGTCATAACTGCATGTCGCTGGGGTGGCCACCTGCACATCCTGGGCACGTTCGCCAGCCAGCGTAAAGGTACCCTCCAGACTCTCTTCAAGCGTCACGCTGCTTGGCAACGTGCGTTCCACCTCGAGCACCTCTCGGGAATCCAGCGCTCGAAGCAACGCCCCTGCATCCAGTGCCCCAACACCACACAGATTGATATTGCATGCATATGCACTGCTGGAACTCCTGAACGCCGCGAGGTTCGCAAACAGCACTTCATAGATCGCGTCAAACGGGGTTAACGAGTCGTAGGAGCGTGCCAGCGCGAGCACCCCACTCAGGTGCGGTGCCGCCATGCTCGTCCCCTGATAAGAAGCAAATCCGGGGCCGATCGGTCTTCGCGTGCCGCGATCAACGGTGCTGATGATCCCTGCGGCCTGGTCGCCACCCGGTGCGGCAAGATCCACAAAGGTTCCGTAATTTGAATAGACGGCGAGCGTGCCTTGCGCGGTGAGCGCACTCACCGTCACGGTGCCGAAGCAGTTTGCGGGAGACTGGCGCGAGGCGTCCGTGGCTGCATTTCCAACGGCCGCAACGATCGCAATGTCAAGTGCGGTGATCTCGTCGACCACGGCCTGAAGGGCTGGCGAACAGTCACGCTCGGCGCCGAGCGAGAGGTTGATCACGTCGGCGGGCCGACTGTTTTTCGGCACCCCCGCAACCTTCAGCCCTGCCGCCCAGCGCATCCCGTCGATGAGGTCGCGCTCCGTCCCGCCGCACTTCCCAACCACGCGCACCGGGAGCAGTTCCGCGCGCGGGGCTACGCCAGCGACACCCTTGCCATTCCCGGCCGCGGCGAGCGCGATGCCAGCTACGTGTGTGCCGTGCCAGTCAGAGTTTTCCGCCTTGCAATCTTCGGGAAAGTCACCACTTGCCACGTCATCCTCGGTCACCCAGCTCCCTGGATCTGACGCATCGGAGTCTCGACCATCCCCATCGTTCGCAACACGCACCGAAGAGACGAAGTCGTAGCCTGGAAGCACGCGCTCATCAAACTCTGGATGGGCGATGACGCCGCTGTCCACAACTGCGATCACCGCAGTCTCCCCACGACTGAACTGCCACGCCTCAAGAACACCGATCCCTATCCCTGGCTCTGCAGCGAGCGCCCACTGTTGCAACCATCGTGGGTCATTCGGTGCCGTCACAGAAACTTCAACGGCGTAGCTTGAACCAACCGGAGACGCAGCCAGGGCGAGGCAAAGACTCGCCAGAGCTGAGGCAAACCTACTCAAACGTACACGCGCACGCATGGACAAATGATAGGTGGTGCGCCCGGAGGGACTCGAACCCCCGACCCTCTGGTCCGAAGCCAGATGCTCTAATCCGCTGAGCTACGGGCGCATGTGCAGTGCAAGCCTACCCTCACCAGAGAGCGCTGGTCGGGGCGAGAGGATTTGAACCTCCGACCTCGTCGTCCCGAACGACGCGCGCTACCAAGCTGCGCTACGCCCCGACCGAACGCCAGGTTTTGGCGAAGTCAGAGGATAGCGAATTTCTCACGGTGCGACTGCGGGCCGGCCTACGGTGACGCTCCGGGCCACATCAAGTCGATCAGACCCACCCCACTCAACACGATACCTCGTCGCTTCGTCTCTTGGTAGCTTGATCAGGGTCGAGCGCGAACTGATGTTGAATGTAGAGGTTTGCATCCACGCGCCATTGAGTCGTGTAGACAGAACCACTTGTTTTCCGACCAAGTTTTGCGAGGCGCTCAATCTAAGCCTAAGCCACTTCGGCCCGACCGCTTCGACCTTGAGGGAGAGCAAGGTTGGTGCCTTCCTCCAGAGCACAATCGGCTCTACGAGCGTCAATGCATTTCCAGCTCGATCGAGCACCCCAGCAGGGACCGCGCTGAGCAAGGTTCCGATCTCAAGCGCCTCATTCGGCTGCCAATACATCTGCCTTCGTGACGAGCTGAACCACGTTCTTCCTGGGATCAGTGCGCCGCTCTGCGCATATGCAAGGACTCGAGAGGTGCGACTAGCCGACGAGCGAACAGGCTCGTTGAATTCCCAGGAAGCAATTGGGCGAGCACTATACGAAACGCTTTGAGGTGGATCCACTCGCGTGACTCGGGGGGAGTCGCTGTCAAACTGCGCGTATCCCGCGCTCTTGACCGTCACCATGCCGATTCGATTGCGGGCGGCAACGACGACCTCATGTCTTCCTTCGGGGAGTGAAAGCTGACCACAATATCGCTTTACTCCACTGTACGGCAACCAATCGGAGACCTCGCTTGCATCACCTGATGCGAAGCGAACTGACTGCACTCCAGAGATTCCATCGACTGCGTCGATTGTTGCGCAGACAGAATCAGGACGTACATATGGAAGGACCTCAGCATTTCGGATAACAGGCGGCGTACGATCGACCACCTTGGACACAAATAGTTGATACCGGTATGCGCGATCTTCGTTCCTGCCATTGACATTGATGTAGATCGTGGCCTCCCTGAAGAACTGAGTTGAAACAGACTGGACGGATCCTGGTTTTGCCGAAACGGCAAATGGAGTGGCCTCGTAGATTGAGGTGGCTTGGTCGTCAAACAGATAGAGCCCAAGCTCCGCGCCAATCTCACCTCGAAGCGTGACCAGGAGTACCGTCCCTGCTACTACATTCAGGGAATAGACGTGATCGTAGGTTGGCCCTCCGATACTTGAA
The DNA here is from genome assembly GCA_049432165.1 of Ilumatobacteraceae bacterium. Lineage (GTDB taxonomy): Bacteria > Actinomycetota > Acidimicrobiia > Acidimicrobiales > Ilumatobacteraceae > Casp-actino5. Next base: position 2,167 of record JBMTDQ010000103.1, on the reverse strand, counting down.
TCAAGACTCGTCGACGGCAGGGTAACCCCGGGGATCTCGTAGATCGCAGAATTCTCAGCCCGCCCGACAGATGATGGATAGGCGCCGAGGAGCAGGCCAAATGTAACAAGAATCGTCAGTAGCCTCATATATCGCTGATTCTAATGTCCGCCCTAAAAAACGAAGGCCCCGAGGTTTCCCTCGGGGCCTTCGCAGCTCTTAGATCGTGCTCTTCAGAGCAAATTCGCTCCTTAGCGGAAGCGAGCCTTCACCGGCCCAAGCTCATCTGGGCTGTCGCTGAAGTCGTCGCATGCATATGCCGTCACGAAGATGGTCATATTGCGCTTCTTCAGCGTGAAGGTTGCGACACCGTCAAAGTTCGCTCGGCGAGCGATTGGGCTCACGCCCGTCGCCAAGGTTCCCTTGGTGCCGTTCTTGTTCACCCAGTCGAAGTACACGACTGAGTTGCTGCACTCAAGTCCCCAATCCGCGGTCCATGTTGCCTTCGTCTTCGAAGCGTTTCGAACTCGGGTCAACGTGTAGTCGGAATCGATGGACGTGACCAGATAGAAGACCGAGCCGACGAAATCGTCGAGGTCGGAGTCGCTCTGGGAGATCGTTACCTCGATCTCGTACTTCTTCGCGGCGTCAACATCAGGAATGTAGTACCCGATCAGCACGTATCCCCCACCGAGCACCTGGCTCAGTCCGTCTCCGCCTGTCAAATCGCCTGCGCCCTCGATGGCGCCGATTGCATCAATCGAGACCTCGTCGTAGGCGAAATTAAAACCTGAGGAGCCGTCGACACCGAGGACCCTGCCATCAGCGTCAACAAGCTTCGCCCAGATCTCAATTGCACCCTCGACAACGCCACCGTCGTCGTCGGCAGCATCGCTCTCGGCCCAGTCAGCCTCACCCGACAGGGTGTCTGCGTAGCCGGTTTCGTGCTGCACATCGACAACTTCATAATCGTCTGCCGAGCCGGTGCATGTGATGTTGAAGGTGTTCGACTCGATCACCCCACCACCACGCGCTTCCATCTGGACATAGGCGCCGTAGGTCTCACCTGCATCGTCCTCGAGGCAGACGTCAGACTCCAGCCCGCTTCGACCACTCTGATGGTCACCAAGATCATCGTCATCGAAGAAGTCGATTTCGTCGTCGTTCTCGTTGTAAACGCTCTCAACGCCCTGAATCAGGGTGTCTCCGGTCCAATCTTCAATGTCGTGGTTGAACTTGTCACCCACTGCATTGATCGCCTGGCCAGCAGCGTCCTTGCCGACGATCGTCCAGAAGTAACCGTATTCAGCGTTGTCCGCAGCAACACGGTTCTGCCCATCCGTCGTCGAAAGAGCGATGCTGTGAAGATCGCCGAGCACACGCACGGTGAAGACAGCGATCGTAACGTTCTCGGCCTTCACGGTGATCGTGGAGGTGCCGAGGGTGTTCTTACTTACTGGCGAGATGCACAGGAAGTAATAGCCGTCGCCGTAATCGTGATCCGAGCTGTTCATGGTGACTGAAGAACTTGTTGTGCTCCAGTCATTCTCGTTGTCCCAGCACCTTCGCGTACCGTCGTTTCCGCTCTTTGGCCAGGTGAACTTCACCTTGCCGCCAGTCGCGGTTGCGGTCAGGTCAGCCTCTGTCAGACCGTTGTCTCCACGGGTTTCAATATAGAAACCTACGGAATTGTCTTGCTGATCGCACTCGTCATACTGCGCGTAATATCGACCGCAGAATTTCGATCCTGGCGTACCATACTCCGCCCACGAAGCGAGCTCGAGATTCCAGTACCGATCAACACCGGCGCTGTCTTCTCCATTGCTGTCAGAACCAGTGGTCATATAGTCGACGTAGCCGTCCTCGGCATCGCCGCTGTTTTCGACGAACATGTACGTGTCGTCTTGATCAAGCGCCGTAGCTGCGGACGCCGACGGAACGAACGCAGAGCCAAACAGCCCTGCGAGCAAGCCCGCCGTCGTGATCGCAGTCACGAACTTATTTTTGATAGACATCTTGTGATGTCCTCCTAACTACAGATCTCAGGGGAATTGCCCCAAGATCACTTACCGTGCCAATTCGCACGACCCGCCCAACAACGGCACGACAGCCGTTGGACAGGTGTCAACTCAACCTACGGGCTCGTGCTCTCCGTAGGCGCCGTCGATTCACCCTCCGACGGATCAGG
>JBMTDQ010000102.1:0-5395 GCA_049432165.1 Ilumatobacteraceae bacterium | reverse complement strand
TACTCTTCCTTGACACGCCAAGTAGGAACAGGACAAGGTACACGGTAACGCCATGATGATCGTGTTGCGCCGCTCAGCTCGACTCATTCAACGGCCGACCCTTAATTATTCGCTTGGCGCCGCACTCATCGGTGTCACTGCTCTCGTGGGCGTTGGTGTGTCGCAATATCGGCCTCAGGCGTCAACCGGCGTCGTCGCTGAAGCCCCATCGCTCAACACTTCGACCACGACGACAGTTGCGCCAGACACGACGATCACCCCAACCGACTCGTCAGCCTCGACCAATGGTTCAGCGACCACGGCACCGGCACCAACCTCTACGACGCTTCCGCCCCTTGTTGACAACCGTGATGCTGAGCCACTCGCTGCAATACTTGCAGCGCTTGACAACACCGTTCTGCCTGAAAATGTCAGGCCTGATGTCTATAACGCTGTGAATGACACCAGCACGCTCTACGACACGAACTGCCATCAATTCATGACGCCGGTCGTGACGAAGGACTGTGTATTCGGCGACACTGAGGGTGATTTCACCATTGGGCTCATCGGTGACAGCCACGCTGCCCAATGGTTTGCGGCGATCAACACGATTGCGATGGACAACAAGTGGCGTCTGATTGCGCACACCCAGGGTGGTTGCCCTCTCCTCGATGTCGTCACCTGGAACAGAGGCGCAGATGCTGTGTTCAGCCACTGTGCATCCTGGCGAGACGCAGTTATTGACGACCTGCAGCAAGAAGGGGTAGACGTCGTCATCGTGTCGCAGCACTGGGGCCTCCTTGAGGCATCAACTCGTGAAGCAGTGCCAGCCAACGTGTGGGAGCGCGATCTCCCGGCACTTTTTAATCGGCTTCGTTCGGTCGACATTGAGCCCATCCTCTTTCTCGACTCGCCAGACCCCTACGACTCTGTGCCGGCATGCGCCGTTTCTCACAAGACTGATCTCACCTCGTGTGAACCCGGTGTGTTTAGAAATACCGAACGCTCCGTGCGTGAGGTTGCGACCTCGATCGCTGACGAAATGTCGGTCGGGTTAATTGACCCACATGTCTGGCTGTGCGTCGACGTATTCCCCGATGACGACTCTGACACCACCCGTTGCCCGGTCGTCGTTGGCGACATCCTTGTGTATCGAGACAGCCATCACCTGTCAAACACGTTCGTCGAGTGGTTCACGCCGGTGCTTTCCGCAGAACTCGTCGATTGGATCACTGCGCAGTAAGACTTGTCAGAGCGACAACGAGCGACAGGGGGTTCGCAATGTCAGATTCCGAGATGCATTGGTGGTCGGCGACCGAAACGGCGCAACGGATTGCAGCCAAAGAAGTGTCAAGCCGAGAGGTGCTGGAACATATGGTTGCCCGGGCCGATCGACTCGACGGACCGATCAATGCAATTGTTCGCCGAGACCTCGATCGTGCAAGAGCAACTGCAGACGCTGCCGATGCGGCCGTCATGTCAGGCCAAGAACTTGGGCCGTTCCACGGTCTACCGATGACGGTCAAAGACTCATTCCAGACCGAAGGTTGCATCACGACCTCGGGTGCTCCCGAGCTCGCTGAATTTGTTCCAACGGAAGATGCCGACCCTGTGAGGCGCCTGCGTGATGCGGGTGCGGTGATCTGGGGCAAGACAAACCTGCCGATTTGGGCTGGCGATATTCAGTCGTATAACGAGGTGTACGGAACGACGTTGAATCCTTTTCACCCCGACCGAACCTGCGGTGGTTCATCGGGTGGTTCAGCGGCCTCACTTGCTATGGGGTTTACCTCGCTCGAGGTGGGTAGCGACATCGGTGGTTCCATTCGTGTCCCTGCGCACTATTCGGGGGTTGTCGGCCACAAACCGTCGTTCGGCATTGTCCCATCCCATGGCCAGATTCCTGGGATGCCTGGAACGTACAGCCAGGCTGATATCGCTGTGACGGGCCCAATGGCGCGCCATGTCGAGGACCTTGAACTTGCAATGAACGTGCTCACCGGACCCGACCGCTGGAATGCCCCGGCGTGGAGGATTGATCTGCCTGCTCCTCGACAAGAATCAGCACGTGACCTTCGTGTTGCTGCATGGATTGATGACCCGTCAAGCCCGGTTGACGCCGACACGAACCGGGTGCTGTCGGCCCTCGTATCGACACTCACTTCAAATGGGGTGTCGGTTGATGATGGTGCTCGACCTGGTTTCACCCTCGAGAAGGCCGTCGATGTCTTCCAACGTCTGCTGTATGGGGCGTTATCTGGCGGACACCCTCGGGAGAAGCTTGATCACATGGCAGCCGATACATCAGATACTCCGCTGGGGTTTGTGAAGCGCAACACAGCGATGCGCCATCGTGATTGGTTGAGCAACCACGAACGACGGCTGCAAATTCGAAAGCAGTGGGAAGAGTTCTTCTTCGATTTCGACATCATGTTGATGCCGGTTCAACCGCGTGACGCGATCGAGCACGATCACACTGAACCGCAGTTTGATCGCACCGTGATGATCGATGGCGTGCAGCGGCCGTACACAGATTTGTTCACCTGGGTTGGGCCAGCTGGTGTTGCGTATCTTCCAGCGACGGTGGTCCCGGTTGGCATGTCAGAGGCTGGTCTTCCGATCGGAGTACAGATTGTTGCCCCCTACCTTGAGGACCGAACTGCGCTGCACTTTGCGAAGTTGGTCAGTGAATTGTGTGGCGGCTGCCCACGACCATCTGCAGCAACCTGAGATTCATCGCAGCCCCTCAACAGGCCTCGCTCAGCTTGTCGTGATCTGACTGACAATCACTGCCGCCAGCACGGTCCGAGCGCTCCATCCGACTGTTCGGATCCAATTTGATCGAACAAGCTTGATGACAACGCTGTCGATTTCATCCTGATTGAGCCGAGTTGCAAGTTGTGCGTGGCGCGGAACCTGCAAGGCAACGGTGCTGATGAGCACGACTGAGAGCAGCACTCCCCCAACGAACGGAAGCCATCTCGATACACCATCTGGTGGGCTGAGAAATAGTGCGATCGCGCAGAGACCTTCTGCCAACATCGGCAACCCGACCACCCATGAGGTGCGGCGCTGATTTTCTTCCGCGTGCGTTGGCGACAGTTCTGCGGGAATTCGAGCAAACAATGGATAGTGCACGATCTGGGTGAACCAGATGATTCCGGTCATGATGCCTGTCGCGATGAGATGAATGAGTGAGATGACCACAGTCCTGCATGCTCCTTGCGTTGGGCTTAGCCTGCCCCACTATGGCTCGATCGTCCACCTCTGCTCATGAGACAAAGTGGTGCACTCGATGCGGGCGTGAGATCGAATGGCGTAAGAAATGGGAACGCGATTGGGATTCGGTGAAGTGGTGTTCTTCAGAGTGCCGACGGAGAGGCCTCACCGATCTCGACCGCACGCTCGAACGAGCCATTCTTGACCTCCTTCAGCAGCGATCGCGTGCCGCAACCATTTGTCCGAGTGAAGCCGCACGCTCTGCTCACCCTGACGGTTGGGAGAACATCATGGAGGACACGCGCTGTGCTGCGCGTCGCCTTGTCGTCAACGGTTCGATCGACATCGTGCAGAAGGGTGTGGTGGTTGACCCGTCGACAGCAAAGGGTCCGATCAGGTTGCGTCTTCGCTAACGGCACGACCTACGAACTGAGGTCGCCGAAGAGCGCAAGTTCAAGCATGGGCCTCATGAACTCTGAGGCTGTGGTGCTGAGGTGGGTGGCATCGCGATAGAGCAAGATGTCGCCAATCATCATCGGACAGGTTGTCTCGGTGCAGAACCAGTCGGTGGTGTCAATGAATTCCATGCTGCGGGTCGTTGCGATCGCATATTCGATGTCGATCCGATCGGTCGAAATTGCGGCCTCGCGGGTGTTCGAGCATGCGCTTGCCGAGAACAGGTTTCGCGACAAGCAATTTGATGGCAGATCTTTGGCGTTCGGATTGTCACCGAGCAGCACTAGACGCGACGTCGTTGGCAGCACCCGGTCGACGGTCTCGGCCATTCCGGCGCTCCACTCTTCACTGGAGTTCGGGTAGTCGTGTGAAGCGGTCATCACGACGAGGTCGGGCTGCAGTGCGTTCATGCGTTCAATTGCTGCGTCTCGCCAGATCGGACATTGCTGGGAGAGGATTGCTGTTGGTATTCCAACGTTTGCAGTCGGGCATCCGCCTTTGGTGAGCACGACAAAGTTGAGACCTCGGTCATCGGCGATCGCTTCTAGTGCAGGGAACCAGTGCGCAGCGTGCGAGTCGCCGTACAGCACCATGGTGAATTCGCTGCCGGTGGCGCCGTATCGGCAGTCGTGCACTTCTGGATCGACGCCAATGTTGACGCATCCGTCCTCGTAGATCTTTGCTTTGTCATCGACTGCTGCAGCAATTGATGGTCGAAGATTGTTGGGCACGGTGTCGACAGCGGCTCCAGCTTCCAGCACCTCGTGCACCGAGTCGATGAGGGTGTCGAGAGTGAGCGGCATCATCGTTGTCGTAGCCACCGTTGTCGTCTCTGCGGGAATGGTTGATGAGCTACCGCTCTCCCCCTCAGCGGGTTGATCACCTGCTACTACCTGTCCGGCCACTTCAGGCGTGGTTGTAGTCGTCACTGAAACAACTTGGTCGACAAGCAAGGTTGGCGCGGTTGCACTCACACCGGTGTCGAGACTCGGAAGCGCAACTCGGACAACCACGGCGAAGACGATGCTGGCGGCGATGATCCCACCGCCAATGCGTAAGCCGCGCTGCGGTCGGGCAGCAACCCAGGCCGAGTGACGCACAGGATTTTCGATCAGGCGCAATGAGGCCGACGACAGCACGATCGCAAGCGCAACGACAACGACCGTCTGGAAGAACCCCAACGCCCCCCATCGAGCCTGAGCGAGCACGAGCAGCGGCCAATGCCATAGGTACAAGCCGTATGAACGTTCGCCCAACCACTGCAGGGGTCTCATCCGAAGCAGGCGACTAGCTGGCCAGTAGCTGGGGCGCCCCTCTCCCCCAGCGATGACGAGGGCAGTTGCCAGCACCGGCACCATTGCTAACAACCCAGGGAAGGCATACGACTCATCAATGTCGAGAGCGACAACGATGATCATCACAAGACCGACCCATCCTCCGAGTGATCGCAACTGTTGCGGCGCGGCTCTGAACATCGGCGCCCAAATTGCAACAGCAGCACCGACAGCGAGCTCCCCCATTCGAGCCGGAAGCAAATAGAAGGCTGCGGTTGGGTACGACCTCGTCATCACCACCGAAAGCACAACTGATAGCCCAATGATGACGAGCACTGCCCTGCCAGCCGCATGACGAATGTCGGCTTTGCCGCGGGTCGCGGCAACAAGTAGCAACGGCCACACAAGGTAAAACTGCTCTTCAACTGCGAGCGACCAGTAGTGCAACAGCGGAGACGGGTTTGATG
>JBMTDQ010000101.1:0-5447 GCA_049432165.1 Ilumatobacteraceae bacterium | reverse complement strand
GCGACCGCAAGAACGGGATGATTGATCCAAAGCTGGCGTTGAAGCTTCGGCGTCAGGGTGATCCGAATCCGAACGATCGTGAAGCGATGATTGAGCATTCGCTTGAGCTGTGGAAATGGATTTCGGGGCCCACATTTAACGAAGCAGAAGCTCGTGAATTCACCACTGCTGGTATCGATCGCGCGATTCGTGTCGAGGGCACTGAGCGTCAGACAGCGGCGATTTTTGCAAGTAGGGATCGCACTGCCGCTCTCCGACTTGTTCGCACACCAACACTGGTGGTCCATGGTCTAGTTGACCCTCTCGTGCGACCTTCTGGTGGTGAGGCCACTGCCCGAGCAATCCCTGACGCACGCCTACTGATGTTCCCAGAAATGGGTCACGACCTTCCTGAAGGACGTTGGAACGAGATCGCTGGGGCGATTCGCCAGAACGCCGATCGTGCGCCATTGCCCGTCTGACAATCGCTTCAAGAGATCGGGCTACCGTTGGTCATGGCCCTGCTTGCAACTGTCGCCGACGATCTCACGCCTGAGTTCATCTCGCACGCGCTCGATGTTGACGGCGCAATACGTGCGGTGTCGGCGACGCGAATCGGTACCGGGCAGGTTGCGCTGAGCCTCCGCCTCGATCTTGATATTGCCGACGATGCCAAGGATGATCTGCCCACAACTCTCATTGCGAAGATTCCGTCTCCTGATGCTGAGAGTCGTGAGGCAGCACGGATGCATCTCACCTATCACAAAGAGGTCGGGTTCTATTGCGACGTTGCTGGTCTGGTGAGCGTGCCTCACCCCCAGCATCGGTATGCGGCCATTGATGCCGAATCGGGTGACTTCACGATTTTGATGGATCAGGCCCGAGGTGAGGTGGGAGATCAACTTGCTGGTTGTTCGGTTGCAGATGCGTATGCCATGGTCGATGCTGCCGTTGGATTGCACGCCCCGACATGGGGCCGCAGCCATGAACTCACCAATGACAGGTGGTTGCCATTGCCCGATCCATCAGGTGCGGCAATGCGTGAGTCGATTTACTCGATGCTGCTTCAAGGTTTTCTTGATCGCTTTAGCAGTCGATTGTCGACCGAGGTGTTAGATGTGGCGCGCTCGCTGGGCAGCAACCTTGATCAACTGCTCTCGTCGTACCGGTTGCCGTTGTGCGTGGCGCACGGTGACTATCGCCTCGACAACATGTTGTTTGATCGTTCAGGCGACACAAGTGTGGTCACTGTGCTTGATTGGCAGACGGCGGCGTTCAGTCGGGGGCCAAATGACATCGCTTATGGAATTGGCTCGGGGTTGCTGCTGAATGATCGTCGTTCACATGAGTCTTCGCTTGTCGAGAGATATTGGAGTGGGCTTGATGCGGCAGGGGTGACGTGCTCGTTTGATGATGTGCGTCACGACTACAGGATCGGCACGGTGACCGGGTTTGTGATGGCGGTCATTGCTTCGCAGGTGGTGACCGCAACGGAACGGGGAGATGAAATGTTCGCAGTGATGGCTGAGCGTCATGCACAACAGATGATTGATAACGATGTGTTCACCCTGGCCGGAGGAGGCTCCGAATGATTCACCCGTATGACGATCTGCCATTGCATCAATCGTCGGCGCCACTGTTACACCCGTCGAGCGATTCACTGGGCCTCTACGACCGTTATTTCTTCAATGGTTTTGATACGAACGGTGAGTTGATGTTTGCGCTTGCGATGGGTGTGTATCCGAATCGTCAGGTGATGGATGCGGCGTTCGCGGTGGTGCGTGGTGGCGTTCAGCACAACTGCAGGTCGAGCCGAATGTGTGCAACCGACCGTGCCCACACCGTGGTTGGCTCCATTTCGCTTGAGGTCACAAGCCCGATGTTGGAGCACCGCATCGTGGTCGATGACCATCACGGAGTGTCGGCAGATCTCACGCTGCGAGTGGTGTCTCCGGTGATCGAAGAACCGGCATTTGTTCACCGGGTCAATGGTCGAGTGGTGATGGACTACACGCGAATCACCCAGTTTGTTGAGTGGTCTGGATGGATCTCACTCGATGGTGAACGTATCGAACTTGCTGATCTCGGTCGTGTGCAGGGGTGTCGTGATCGATCGTGGGGAATCCGAGGTGGCACGCGTGGGTTGCCGGGGCCGGCAACAGTCCCGCAATTTTTCTGGACGTGGGCACCAACGTTGCTCGACGACATGTGTGCGCATGTCGCAATTAACGAGGAGGCGAGCGGTAAGTCGTGGCATCGAAGTGGTGCGGTTGTTGAGCGGTTCAATGCCGGTGACGGTTCGATCGATCGGGTGCTCGATACAACGAGGGTACGTCGGGCGGACAACGTGTCGACGGTGATCGACTGGGTGAGCGGAACGCGTTGGGCGTCCTCAATGACGGCAACAATTGAGATGTGGCAATCGGAACCATTGGTGATCAGCTACGAGCCGTACGCGCGATTCCAGATGAGTGGAGTTGGATACCAGCATCCTGAGTGGGGTCACGGTCAGTGGAGGGGTGACCTCGACGAGTCGCGAGATGAGCTTCAGTTGGATGCGCTGAACCCTCTCGACCCGACCGTGATTCACGTTCAGCATTTGTGTCGAGTGAAGTCACGAGAAGGCGAGGGGGTTGCGGTGCTCGAGCAACTTGTCATCGGGCCACATGAGCCGAGTGGGTTCAGCGGTGTGCTTGACGGTGCGAACTGAAACACCATTCGGTTGGTATCTGCGGGTGATGTCCGTAGCATCGTGAGCGACTGATCGCCGCGGGGTGGAGCAGTCCGGTAGCTCGTCGGGCTCATAACCCGAAGGTCGCAGGTTCAAATCCTGCCCCCGCCACCATCATAAAGAGGCTCGCTGGTTTGCCAGCGGGCCTCTTTCTGTTTTACGGCTCTTGTCGAGATGAACTGCAGCCTTCGCCCGACACACCGATCTGGCACACTGAAACTATGGCGTTCAACCAACCAGCGGGCCCACCGGCCAGCCGACAGCAGATTGCTCGCCTGCTCGAGCTCCTTGAGGCAGCTGGCCACGATGGGTTTCGAGATGCCCGAGGTCCAATGGGGTTCACCCAGCGCCAAGGAAACGGCAAGTTCACCCGAGATGAAGCAGAAGCTCTCATTGCCGAACTAGAAGGCGACGCGCACGACCCGACCGCTCCCTCTCAAACCGAGCCCCCAGCCAGGTTGACAAACGACGAGCGTGCCGCCCAAGCATTGCCGACCGGAGTTCTCGCCGCTGAACTACAACGTCGAGGCTGGGTCGTGATGGAGCCGTAGCCAGAGCGTTTTATCGTTCGATGAGCTCACGACCGATGACCGAAGGCGATGTCAAAGATGAGCCACTGTTATTTGTTCACGTTCATGTCTCGCACGAGATGAGCGCGAGTGGTTAGGTTCTCCATCAGGAGGTCGACATGACGAACGATCGATCAGCAACCCGTGGTGATGATGCAATGCGTGCTCTCGCCTCGACAATGGATGCACCTGAATTCAGCTCGACAAGTTTTACGAAACTCAACAAGCCATTGTCTGAGTGTCGTGTTGCGATCGTGACGAGTGCCTCCCTACATCGTCCTGACCAGGAGCGTTTCTCGCAAGGTGACACCGGTTTCCGCGCATTCGACCGTGATGACCGCAACCTCATCATGGGTCACTGGAGCCCCAACTTTGATCACTCGGGCTTTCAACTCGATCTCAATGTCGTTTACCCGATTGACCGCTTACAAGAACTCTCAAACGACGGTGTGATTGGTGAGGTTGCCCCCCGCCACTTCGCATTCGCCGGCAATCAGCCCGACACTGTGAGTGAGATCAGGCTTGATACGGGGCCCCAGTGCGCAGCTCAACTGAACGCTGATGCTGTTGACGTCGTGTTACTCACACCTGTTTGACCACTCTGCACGCGTACCGTGAGTACGCTCGCCCACGTGTTTGAAGCCGCCGGAATCGCGACGGTTGTGCTCGCCTCGATGGCAGACGTTGCAAAGAAAGTCGGTCCTCCTCGAGTGCTTGCCTGCGAGTTCCCGCTCGGCCGGCCTCTCGGAAAACCCGGGGACGCAGAGTTTCAGCACCAAGTGCTGCGGCAGGCGTTCAACCTGCTTGAGGCAGACGAGCCGATCTTCGAGAATTTCCCTGAAGTTATTGAGTCAGACGAAATGCCAATGGCGTGTGCGTTACCGCCTCGAGATGACCCGAACGCTCCACCAGCGGTCGACGAATCGCGAGGACTGATCTCTGCATACCGGCGTGCTGTTGAACGAAAAGGTGTGACGGCAGTCGGTCGAGCAATCGAACCAGAGCAGATTCCAGCAGCTCTTGACACTCTTCATCAGTGGGCAAACGGCGCTGCCTGGAAAGATGTCGAACTGCCAGGCAAAAACACCGTTGCGGTCTGTCACGACATTCGTTCTTACTATCTCGAAGCCGCGCTTGAACTTGTTGGCGACTTGGCTCCCGGAAGTAGATCGTTTGACGCGTGGTTTTATGAGGTCACCGAAGCGGGTAAGACAATTCTTGAGGCGCGTCGCGCCTTAAAGGCGCAAGAAGCTCCATTCCCGTTCTGGTTCTACATGGTTGCTGGCCACCTCGAGTGACCTGCACATACTGGATCAGCCGAGTCCGCGGCTGTCTTGTTTGAGAGCCGTGTCAATACTCAACGCGCTGGCAACAATGAGCGAATTCAACGGTTCAGCAGCTCTCTCTGAAATCTGGAGCACGTAGTTATCGGCCGTTGTGAACATGGTCTTCGCGAGACCCTCCCAGGTTTTGGTGACTCGAGCGATTTCACGGTCTGCGGCGTCGGTAATCGAGAAGTTCCATGCTCGCCAGTTTTCGGCCTTGATCATGCCGAGCCGTTGACCGCCAGCCTCGAGCGAAAAGTTGATTTTGCCAATTGCATTCTGTTGGACGATGCGCCCGAGCTCAACGTCGTTGCCATCGCTCACGATGATCGTTGACTTCAGAATCTTGCCGGGGCGGGTTAATCGAAGAATGACACGTCCATCGGAGTCGGTGATATCGAGTCGGGTGGTGAGGAACTGATCGAGACTCGATACGAGTCGCAACACCTTTCGTGCCGTCGACTGCCCGACCTGATTGACCATTGCAATTGCAGCACCGTGTTGGTCAAACACCGTGTACTGGTTGTTGAGTTCAATGAGTTTTGCCTTCTGATTGACGACAAGAATTGGCTCAGTGAGGATTCCGCCTCCACCACCCTCGACTGTTCCTTCGAGCCCGATTCCTCGACGACCGCCGCCATGCAGTTGCTCGTCAACCTTTGCACCCTCATTGCCGAGAGAGAGGCCCTCGTCGAGACGGTCAAGGCCCGACGGAGCAGTTTGTTGCGTCATCGCCGAGCTTGCATTTGCGATGTCGTCGGTTCCTTGAATTCCGTTATCTGAGACGTGTGATGTCCATGCCGTGCCATCCCAGTAGCGGTGTTGGTGCCGTCCGGTTGGGTC
>JBMTDQ010000100.1:0-5552 GCA_049432165.1 Ilumatobacteraceae bacterium | reverse complement strand
ATGAGTGGTTTGCAACCGGATGCGTGAGTTCCCATTTCGAAAACATGGTCATTGAGGGTGAACGCGTCAAGGCATCTGCTCGACAAACTGGCGCACATACCGCGGAGGCTTGGGCAGAAAAAGAAAATGGCGACCGCGTTCTGACTGCATCACTGACCATCAAAGGAGCGGCAACCCTGCTGTCAGACCGGCTTGCCTCCAACCAAGCAAAGGCACCCGGAGATCTGTTCATCATCGACCGACTTGAAATTGGAATGGTGACTGGTCCCGATGATGCGACTCTCACAATGTCCGATCGAAACGGAGACCTATATCCCTTCTCTCTCCAAGAGAAACTCAGCAGTATCACTGAGCCTTGTGAGTGGTACTCCGACGGTACATCAAGTCCGTGGGGCCATCCGGTTGTCCCATCAGAGATGTTGAGCGTCATGGGGCATCGCAGTGGCTCCCACCTACCAGTGCGGGGCCCGTCTGTCGGATTATTCATTGACCTCGAGGTATTGCGATATCAGCCAGTTCTCGTCGGAAGCACGTATTCGGTGACTCATGAGGTTGTCGCAACCGGTCAAAGCAAGCGGGTCGAGTCATATTGGACGCGTTCATCGATTGTGGATGAACACGGTGAGGCCATTGCCGATGTTCTCCTTCACCAAGGCGTGTTCAAGGCGTCATATGCCGACTACCCGAAATCGGGTGAGTAACACGTCATCACGTCACGTAAAGAATGAACCACGGCAGCGTGAGCACCGACAGCAGCGTTCCTGCCATCACCATCGTTGCGGTCTCATCAGGGCGTGCATCAAGTTCGATCGCAATCACTGCAGCAAAGACTGCTGTCGGCATCGCCGCTTGAAGCACAATCGCTCCAGCCGCATCACCGGTGAGCCCAAGCCCTGCGACTATCGGAATTGCCACGAGAGGTTGCACCAGCAATTTCGCCGTGAGTGATCTGAGCACATCGATATCAAACTTGGGTCGGCCAATCGTGTTGAGTTGAATCCCAAGTGTCACAAGCATGACCGGGATGATTGCTCCTGCGAGCAGGCCAACTGGTCGGTCGACAACTAATGGCATATCGAGATCCAAGGAATTCACCAGCAGGGCGGGTGGAATCATCAACGTCATCGGTGATCGAAGCGCTCGGCCGAAACCTGAAAGACCACCTTCAGCCAAGGTCACCGCGAGAATGAGACCAAGACCGTTGACGACCACCATTGCAACAGCGGCAAATGGTCGCGCCGAGTCATCAAAGCTAAATAAGACGATTGCTAAACCGAAGTTGCCAACGTTGCCATACGCCCCGGTTGTCACCACTGCCGCACGACGGTCACGGGGAATTTTCCACGACATCGCATACGCGATCAGTGCTGAGACCGAAAACGCAGCAGCGGCCGCTAATGAGAGACGGCCAAGTAATTGTGGGGCAAGGCTGGCCTCGCTCAGGGCATCAAACACGAATGCCGGGCCGATTAACCAGTACGCAAGTTTTGCAAGCGGCTGGGCCGGGATTTGAAGCCATCGACCAATTCCGACACCGGCGACCACCAAGATGAGCACAGGACCGAGGATGTCGAGGAGGATGCGCACGATGTCGGTCACGCGGCACACCGTACCGACCGTGTCCGCTCAATAAACCTTTGGGGGTTTCGACACCCACCGATACTCGCCCGTATCCTGACGGGCAATGAGCGAAACAATTCATGTCGCAGCAGGAAACGAATGGTGGCGAAATGCTGTCGTCTATCAGGTGTACCCACGGTCCTTCGCTGACGCCAATGGAGACGGTACTGGCGATGTCGAAGGAATCCGATCTCGGATTCCTTATCTCGCTCAACTAGGGGTGAACGCGATCTGGATGAATCCGTGGTACCCGTCACCGCTGCTCGATGGCGGCTACGACGTCGCTGATTATCGATCCATCGCTCCGATGTTTGGGACTCTTGACGACGCGAAACGACTGATTGCCGATGCGCATGAGGCAGGTATTCGAGTAATTGTCGATCTCGTTCCTAATCACACATCATGGGACCACAAATGGTTCGTTGAAGCCTGCGCTGCGGCTCCGGGGAGCGCCGCGCGAGACCGTTACATCTTTAGGGATGGCAAAGGCGAACATGGGGAGTTGCCGCCAACGAACTGGTCGTCAGTGTTTGGTGGCCCTGCGTGGAGCCGATGCGACGACGGACAGTGGTACCTCCATCTGTTCGATATCAGCCAGCCTGATCTCAACTGGACCAACCCAGAAGTTCGTGCCGAGTTCTGCGACATTTTCCGGTTCTGGGTCGACCTTGGCGCCGATGGTTTCAGAGTTGACGTTTCTCACGGACTCATCAAGGACCCCGATTTTCCCGATCTCGATCTTGCCAGCGAGATTCTCACGATTGGTCACATCGATAATCATCCCCACTGGGATCGAGATGAAGTTCACGAGATCAATCGCGAGTGGCGAGCCGTCCTCGACGAAAAAGAAGTTGAACTCGGACGTGAACTCATGATGGTGGCAGAGGCCTGGGTAAAGCCCGAAAGTGTCCCGCTCTACCTCAGGCCCGATGAGTACCACCAGTCATTTAACTTTGACTTCCTTGGTTGCCCTTGGGATGTCGGTCAAATGCGTGCTTCGATCAATCGTGCTCTTGTCGATGCAGCCTCTGTCGGTTCATCAGCGACGTGGGTGCTGTCGAACCACGATGTCGTGCGCCATGCAACCCGTTATGGACTTCCAGGAGGCACCGACTATCAAGAATGGCTCATGCACGGTTCTCCTGAACTCTGTGATCACACGCTTGGGGTACAGCGTGCCCGGGCCGTCACGATGATGCTGCTTGCCCTTCCGGGTTCGACCTACATCTATCAGGGTGAAGAACTTGGTCTGCACGAAGTGCATGGTCTCCCGCACGAGGTACTCGATGACCCGGTGTGGCGGCGTTCAGAACACACCCGGAAAGGACGCGACGGGTGCCGAGTGCCAATTCCTTGGATGACAGCTGGTTCCTCGTTCGGGTTCGGGAGCGGTGGCTCGTGGCTCCCACAACCAAGTGACTGGGGTGCACAATCTGTCGAAGCACAAGACGGTGTACCAGGTTCGGTCCTCGAGCTCTACAGATCTGCTCTCGCGTTGCGTGCATCGTCGTGGGTCAACAGTGGCGACCTCACCTGGGTTGAACTCGACCCGTACGCAATCGCATTTGAGCGCAACGGCTACCTCTGTATCACCAACTTCGGTGAGAGCGAGATTCAACTTCCCGATGGCGATCTCCTGCTTGCGTCAGACAATTCAGCAGATACGACGACGATCGCTGCAAATACGACCGTTTGGATGAGGCGCCCCTGAGAAACCTTCTGGCAATCTGATGGATCTCAACTCAAGATGCTGGTCAACCTCAGCCAAATGAGTTGAGAGCATCAACGGTGATATCGACGATGCGGTCAATGTGCTCATCGGTCACCACCATTGGCGGAGCGAACAGCAGCGCATCTGCGACTGCAGGGCCCGAGCCCGCCGGGTACACCCACATTCCTCGTTGCACGCAGGCCTCCACCGCTTGCACGGCAGACACACCTGCAAGTTCAACTCCAATCATGAGGCCTCGACCACGTATTTCAGTGACTCGTGAATGACCGCTCAGAGCACTTGACAGAGCTGCCTGCATCCGGTCCCCCATCACCCTTGTTCGGTCGACCAGTTGTTCGCGCTCCATGATGTCCAGCACCGCAAGCGCCCCAGCACACATCGCATCTGGACCCGAATAGGTAAAGAACATCACATTGCCACCTGCATCTGAAATAGAGCCGGTGACCTCGTCAGAGGCTGTCACCATCGACATCGGCACATAACCGCCCCCAAGACCCTTCGCTGACACAAGGATGTCAGGCTGCACGGGGTCGTGTTGATGCCCCCAGGTCAGGCCGGTTCGGCCAAATCCGGTCATGACTTCATCTGCAATGAAGAGCACCCCATAGTGCTGACAGACCTCCATTACCTGCTGCCAGTAATCCTCATTCGCTACAAGAGCGCCTGCAGATGCACCAATAATTGGTTCTGCCATGAATGCCGAGACCGTCTCAGGGCCCGCTGCTTCGATAGCCGCAGCAAGGGCAGATGCATCATTCCACGGGACCTTTGGCCACTCGGCAAGCAGGGGGTCAAGACCCGACCGACGAGCCATATGTCCGCCAATCCCAAGCGTTGCGATCGTTGCACCGTGGTAACTCGGCAAACGGGCGATGACCTTGTACCTCTGATCATCTCCTCGGCTGAGGTGGTATTGCCGCGCAACACGAACCGCTGTATCGGTCGCTTCAGAACCACCTCCCGCAAAGTACACATGCCCGAAGCCCTCAGGCAGCCAGTTGTTGACGAGTTTGTCGACAAGTGCCACGCGGTTGGGGGTCGCCCACGTTGGAACGACATAATCAATCGATCGCATCGCTGCGGCAACGGCATCAGCAATCTCGGTGCGCCCATGTCCGATATTTGTCACCACGGCACCGCCAGCGGCATCGATTACTCGTCCACCATCTTCGAGGATGAGCTCAACCCCGTCTGTCTGAACGACAACAGGAGGTCGACTCGAAGCGCGGGTAAATGGATAGCGGTCAACCGAGGATTCCGGAAGAGTTTGCGACATAAGCAACATTCTTTCAGATAGACGACCAAAACTGCTCGTCATGGACAAGGTGACTCAAAGAGACCGGTGCGGCCTCATCGGTCTAGGGTCAGAATGCTGTCGACCGCAATGAAATGGTCGCTCATGAACTCCTAAATGCTCAGGATCAATATCTGCGCAAGCGATGTGATGACGGGGTCACCGGCAGCGCGCGTCGAGAGTCACCAAATGCCAGAAATCAATAGCAGGAGGCTTAGAGCATCAAGCGTCGCGAACCTCTTCGTCGCGGGCCAACTCATCCACACCAGTAAGAGGGGGCCGCATCCGTCGATAGACCGCTCGACCCAACAGATGTGTTCCAACGGGGCCCGTCACTAACTGCAACACCACCACGAGCAACGATGTCACGGTTGCGACCACCGATCGAACCGAAAGGGCAACACCAAGTGCGATCGCAAGAATCCCGAGAGTCGGTGCCTTCGCAGCAGCATGCATGCGGGCGTAAATATCGTCGAAACGCCACACCCCGACTCCGGCCAGCAGGATCAGCGCCGCACCGAATACCAGGAGCACACCAGCAATCACATCCGCAGCCGAGTTCATCGCTCTCCCCCTCGGCGTTCGACGTAGCGCGCCATCACCCCAGTGCCAACGAATGCCACAAGCGCTACTACCAAGACCGTATCAAGCGACGTCACCGAGTCTTCTCGAGCCGTTTCAACAAGGATTCCACAAGTGACCACCATCAATAATCCGTCGAGAGCAATGACCCGATCAGCTACCGAAGGACCTCTGAACAAACGCGAGATAAACAGGACGCTTGCCACGGTGAGCAGCACAAAAGCAATACTGATTGACACCCTGATCACAACCGCCTCCCACTGCCCGACTCCACTGCCGACTCTTCCAACTGAGCTCTCGCAGAACGCGACCCGAATGCTCGAA
>JBMTDQ010000099.1:0-5581 GCA_049432165.1 Ilumatobacteraceae bacterium | reverse complement strand
TGAGCACACCACTGAGTGCACCGAAGTCGCCAGTTGGGATAACCGTACGAGCCACGATGCCATCAAGTGCGCTGATCGCTCCGATTCCAACCCCGGCAACAACGACATAGAGAACTGCGGTGACCACATTCCCGCTCACCAGCACAAGCCCACATGCAGCAGCAACACATAAGCGAGCGCCCGCGAGTAGCACCCAATGTCCGTAACGATGAAGTGCTCGCTGAAGGGGTAACCGGCCTAAGAGCTGCAAGACGCCTCGTGCCCCTCCGAACCCAGCAGCAGCAGCCGCAGACAATCCAGCCCACTGCATGATGGAAAGTTGGAATACCAGCAACGTCGACATCGCAACGTACGCGCAGAACACTCCAGCGGTATGCCAACGCACAGCACGCATCTGCGCCGCCAACCTGATCGCCTGCATCCAGGTTGATGACCGTTGCAACTCAACCTGGCGCGGTACCCGTCGAATCACCCGAGCAGACAGCAAGAACACACATAGCGCTAACCCAGCAGGGACCTCAATCGCTACTCGCCACCCAAAGGTTCGCCGAAGGAACTCGGTGGCAGGTATCGCAATCGGTGAGGCGAAGGCTCCCCAAATTGTCAGCCGAATAATGCGTTGCGTTGACGCCGCAGGATCCATTCTCACCAACATTGCCTGCGTCATTCCGTAGAACCCTGCTGCTGCTGAGACTCCTCCGCCAACACCAAAAAGAATGACAAATTGCCAAACTTCAACCGCTCTTCCGCTAAAGCCAACCAAGATCGCTCCGACCGGACCGACGACACCAAGCAGCACCTGGGGGCCAAATCGATCAAGCATTCGGCCGGTGATGAGCGACAGCGCCCCGAGCAAGATTTGTGCCAAGCCGAATGCCAGCCCAAGTGGCGCTGAACCAACATCAAGTCCCTGGCCGATGTCGTCGATCAGCACACCAAATCCGTAGTACCACGAGCCGTAGACAGCGATCGTCAGCATCCCAAGTACGTCGACAGGCCAATCGGGCTGATACCGATGCGTCACCTTCGATGTGGTCATTGATGTTGAGTCTTCCAGAGCCGACCACCTCTTCCTGCGCCCTGGTACGGTCGACGTCATGAACGAGAGCGTGGCAAACGAGCGCATGGTCGATGGAACGGCAGCATTCCACCGGCACCACGCTGATGGGCGCAACAACGAATCGTCTGCATGTGTGAGTTGTGGTTCGCACCTTGCTCAGCGTTGGAGCACCCCCGAGGGCGTTGCCGTCTTGTGTCGAGAATGCGCAACCTTGCACGGCCTCGGCTGTCCTTAACCGCCCGCAACACCGGGTATTCACGAGAGCGTCACACCCGCCGTTTAGGTTCATGGCATGGAAATTCTTATTGTCGTCTTGCTCGTGGGAGTACTGATCGCTCTTGCAACAATCGCCATCTCGACACGCAAACCTGCACCCGAGCCAGCTGCTCCCCCAATCGCATTTCCCTCGACTGAAGAATTAACCGCCCAGATCAGGTTGGTGAATGAGCAAGCACTCAACGCTGCCATCGCCGAACTCAATCAGCGAGCAGAAGCCGACCGAGCTGAGACAATCCGGACCGTCACGCAGATGGTCACACAACAAAGTGGTGAGGCACTTGGTCAACGGGCAGAGGTCATCAGCACCACGCTGAAGGGCGTTCAAGAAGACGTGACCAAACGACTCACCGAGCTCAACCAAGAACTCGACCAACTTCGTCAACAGAATGCAGGACAGTTTTCGTCTGTCAGCGAAGCGGTCAACATGCTTGCTCAGCGAACCGCAAACCTCAACGAAGTGCTCTCAAGCTCACAGAAACGAGGCCAATGGGGTGAGCGGCTCGCAGAAGACATGATTCGTGCTGCCGGGCTCGTCGAAGGCGTGAACTACTCGAAACAAGACACCACCGCTGGGGGTGGCCGACCCGACTTCACCTTCGTCATGCCACCAGACCGGGTGTTGTTCATGGACGTCAAGTTTCCGCTCGATCGATACGTCGCCCATCTCGATGCGGCTGATGACACCACCAGAGCGTCGACGAAGGCAGAGTTCGTAAAAGCAGTAAAGAGCCATGTTGATGCGTTGGCAAGACGCGACTACGTCGACCAAACAACCGAGGATGCACTCGACTACGTCTTGATGTTCGTCCCCAACGAAAGCATCTCCGGCTTCGTTCACGAGGCTGACCCGCACCTCATTGATTGGGCACTAGAGCGCAAAGTCGTACTCTGCTCCCCGCTCACCCTGTACGCATTTCTGGTCGTGATTCGACAAGCGACCGAGAGTTTCCATACTGAGCAGACAGCAGCAGAGATCACTCAACAGATCAATAAATTCTCAAAAGAGTTTGAGAACTACTCGGCCGCGGTTGACAAGGTTCGCTCAACCTTCGTCAAACTCGACAGCGAACTCGGCGCAATTGCGACCGATGGAACCCGCTTCCGCAAGCTTTCGGTGCCGGTGCGCGATATTGAGAAGTTGCGAAAGCGACAGGGAATTCCAGAACTTGATGCCGCAGACGGCAACGCCTTAGAAGAGTCAGTCGACGACTTCTGACACCTGCATCGACGGCGCCGCGTTGGTGTAGTTCGCAACGTCACCCATGATGTCACCCATCTTCGGACTCGACATTGCTGCCTTCATCGCATCACTCGACTCAAAGTAGAACGACACGCTTGCCACCGAAGGGCCGTCAATTCCGCGCTCAAGTTCAACCTTTGAGGGAGCGAATGCATCAACGCACATCGGCACGTGTGAGTTCTTGTAGTAGTCGTGATCGAAAGTGACGTCGTCACCCTTTGGGTAGGAAACTGTGAGTTTGATCATCCTCAGACCGTAGCCAGCAGAAGATGCGCGGTCAATGGTGGAGGCTCTACACAGCCTCACATTCCGCACCGACAATTAGGTCACTAAATCGAACGGCCAGCGTCTTTCCAGTACGGTGCTCGCAGTTCCCGCTTCAGAATCTTGCCCGAAGCATTTCGAGGCAACTCATCAACAAACTCAACAGCCGCCGGTTTTTTATAACTCGCAAGGCGCTGACGACAGAACTCAATGACCTCCTCGCCAGTCAGCGTCTCTCCTGAACGGACCACCACGATCGCATGCACGTTTTCTCCCCAGTGATCATCAGGAACACCGATCACTGCCGCCTCGAGAACCCTTGGATGTTCGCACAACGCCAACTCGATCTCCGTTGGGTAGATGTTCTCTCCGCCACGAATGATCATGTCCTTTTTCCGGTCGACAAGATAGAGGTACCCATCCTCATCAACTGTTGCCATGTCACCAGCGTGTAACCAACCATTGCGAAGCGTCTCTGATGTGGCTTCGGGTTTCCCCCAGTACTCACGCATATTTGCCGGGCCCCGTGAAATGATCTCGCCGATTTCTCCTGGAGCGACAGCATTGCCATCTTCGTTCACCACCCTGACTTCGGTAAACGATGTCGGTCGGCCAATCGAAGACAGTCGTCGAGTCTGAGCTTCAGTACCACCAACGACGTGATCTTCCGCAGGAAGCACAGCCTGCATTCCGCCCTCAGTTCCAGCCCCAAACAACTGAACAAACGAACATCCAAACACATCAATTGCTGACCGCAACTGAGCCTGCGGCATCGGTGCTGCTCCGTACTCAATCAGCCGGAGTGAGGAGAAGTCTCGCTGAGAAATATCTGGGACCTGCAACAACGCATTGATCATCGATGGGACAAAGAATGCGGACGTCACTCTTAATTCTTCTAACGCGTTGGCAGCCCGTTCGGCATCAAATTGTCGATGCCGGACAACTGTTCCACCTCGCACCAACACTGAATAGTCAAGTTGTGAGCCTGCAACGTGAAAGAACGGCGCGTTATGAAACGAGATGTCGCTCGCAAACCTGCCGCTCTCCACCAGGCCAATTGCGGTTCGTGAACTCAACGTGTGATGAGTGAGCACCGCTCCTTTTGGGAGTCCTGTCGTCCCACTCGAATACTGAATTTGTACGACATCGTCATGACGCAGCACAACATTCGGGTACGACGTGTCACCGCTTTTCAACACATCGTCGTGGCTCAACACGTCTTCACGCCCTGGTCCGAATTCGATCACCTGCTTGATCGATGTGACGATCTGGCGAACTGACGTAGCGATATCGAGATAGTCGCTATCAACAATGAGGAGAACCGGGTCTGAGTCGCTCAGTAGGTATCCGACCTCGTCCTGCCGAAGGCGGTAATTGAGTGGGACGTACACGGCACCCGCTCGACAGATCGCGAGCGCAGTTTCGATGTGCTCAATGGAGTCGGTCGCCATCACCGCGCACCGATCTCCGTGCTGGACACCAAGTTCAATAAATGCGTTCGCAAGGCGGTTCACGCGCTCGTCGAGTTCGGCGTAGGTGACCGTCCAGCGATCGCTGATGATCGCGGGTTTAGGCCCAAATACTCGAGCAACTTCGTGAACGAGAGCGGTGATCGGAATCATGTCTGACATCCTTTCCAGGCCAACGTCATAGCCTGTTACTCGTTCGACGGTCGTGGCTCGCGTGGCAATCCGAGTACTCGCTCGCCAACGATGTTTCGTTGAATTTCATCGGTGCCGCCCGCAATCGATAAGCCGGGAACCGACAGCGCTATCTGTGCTGGAACACCGTCAAACGTTCCCTCACCATCAAGCAACTGGCCGTGTGGGCCGAGGGCCGTGAGCGCAAGGTCACGCCAGTCACGCATCAGTTGTGTTGCTGCAAGCTTGCCGAGAGACACTTCCGCTCCCACCTCTGGAGCCTGCGCAAAACGCTGGCTCATCCAACTTGAGGTCTTGATTCCGGTGTAGATCTTCACTGCACGGTCTCGAATACAAGGGTCAGCTTGTTTGCCGTTCGCAGCGATCACCGAGCACAACAACTCCCATGCTTCAAGACCTCCGGGCATGAACCCTTCTGAGCCATCAGGAATCTCACCGGATGCGTAGCGGCCAGCCGCAATCGACAGGTCGAGATCGGTTTGGATACCCGGTTCTGCATCAGCATCAAGCGACTCGCGCTCGTAGCTGAGCGTGCGAAGCGCCACCGGCCAACCCTTGCCCTCCTCTCCAATGAGGTGGGAATGGGCAGTTGTCGCATCATCGAGGAACACTTCATTGAATTCTGCTGAGCCATTCATCTGCACGAGTGGTTTCGGCTGAATTCCATCTTGGTGCATATCAATGCCGAAGAACGACAGGCCGCTGTGCTTCGGCGCTGCCGGGTCAGTTCGAGCGACGAGGATCGCCCACTTGGCGTAGTGACCTCCTGAGGTCCACACCTTCTGCCCGTTCACCCGCCAGAGTTCGCCATCACGAACGGCGGTTGTGCGAGCGCCCGCAAGGTCAGAACCCGCATCGGGCTCAGAAAAGAGTTGGCACCATATCTCTGAACCATCGACAATCCCCGGAAGCCATTTCTGGCGCTGTTCATCGGTGCCCATCTCGACAAGCAACGGAGCGACCATCATCGTCGCAATGCCGTGCGGAGGCCCAAATGCTCCCGCACGCTGAAGTTCCTCTCGAACAATTCTTCGAGATTCGCTAGGTAAACCCTTACCGAACCACCGTTCTGGAAAG
>JBMTDQ010000098.1:0-5618 GCA_049432165.1 Ilumatobacteraceae bacterium | reverse complement strand
GTGGTTCGCGTCTCCGATGGCCTTCCCCCCGGTTTTTGGCGGGCGCTCGGACGCGAGTTGTTTGGAAACATCATCTCCGGGCAAATCTTTTACCTCGGTTACCTCTGGATGATTTGGGACAAAGATCGCCAAACCTGGCACGACAAAGTTGCCGGCACCGTCGTCGTCAAGGTGTGATGCCACGGGCGAATCACGCCGCCATCGCTGGATTGGTGACCTCGGGCACAATACGAGATAGCCTTACGCCCCGATGGGTGGTGTTCGACAGATGACAGGCTTTGAACGCGCGTGGCGCGGACTAGTTGCAATCTTTGCAATCAGCCTTGTATTTCTGGGGCTTGGTTCTGGTGGTTCGGTTGCCGCCCAAGAGGGTGGCGGCGAGGTGAGCGGAAGCCTGCTGCAGAGAAATGAGGAAGGCGAGCGAGTTGGGGTGGCAGGTGTGACGTTCCGAGCGTTCGATGAGTCGGGGGCAGAGGTTTCGTCGACAACTACTGCTGAAGACGGTTCTTGGTCAATGACCGTTCCGGAGGGCACCTACGACATTTTGCTTGACGTCGACACGCTGCCAGATGGTGTTTCGCTGCGAAATCCCGACAAGAACCCGGCGTCGGTCACGCTGATCGATGGTTCATCCAAGTCGGCATTGTTCCCGCTTGGCGAGGCGGCAGCGAGTTCAGTCGGTGGCAACACGGTTATTCAGCTCATCGTTGACGGACTGAAGCTTGGTCTCATTATCGCGATGTGTGCGATTGGGCTGTCATTGATCTACGGCACAACTGGCCTGACCAACTTTGCTCATGGTGAGGCTGTGACGTTCGGCGCGGTGATGGCCTATTTACTGAACAATGCTGGCGTGTTTGGAGTTCGCCTGCACCTCATTCCGGCAACGATCATTGTTGTTGCGATCTGTGGCGGAGCTGGTGGACTCTTCAACAGAGCGGTGTGGCGCCCGATGCGCAGGCGTGGAGCAAGCTTGGTCGCTGCGCTCGTCGTGTCAATCGGGTTCTCAATTTTCTTCCGATATGTGATCTTGTTCATCTTCAGTGGTCGCGCCAAGCGTCTGCGCGACTATCAAATTCAAGAGCAATGGGATCTCGGCCTGTTCCGCCTTGCGCCAAAAGACCTCGTACTGATGATCATCTCGGTCGCTGTGCTCGTCGGCGTTGCATCAGCATTGCAATTAACTCGCATGGGTAAAGCAATGCGAGCAGTGTCGGACAACAGAGATCTCGCCGAGTCCACCGGAATCGATGTTGAACGGGTGATTTCACTCGTATGGATCTTCGGTAGCGCGTTGGCAGGTCTTGGTGGTGTGCTGTTCGGCCTCACCGAATCGATCAACTGGGAAATGGGATTCCGCATCTTGCTGTTGATGTTCGCCGGTGTGACGCTCGGAGGCCTCGGGACGGCCTACGGAGCCCTGTTTGGCAGCATCATTGTTGGTTTGTTCATTCAATTGTCGACATTGGTCATCCCAACGGATATGAAGAACGTTGGAGCGCTTCTCATGTTGATCGTGATCTTGCTCATTCGGCCGCAAGGTCTCTTTGGCCGACGAGAGCGGATTGGTTAGGAGGAACGTAAGTGGATTGGGGAGCAATTATCCAAAACTCGTTCCGCGGGTTTATCGGTGAGCCATTTATCTACTTCTCGCTGGCTGCTATGGGGCTCAACATGCACTATGGCTACACCGGCTTGTTGAACTTTGGTCAGGCGGTCTTCATGGCTGCCGGCGCGTACGGATTATCGATGGCGGTTGTGACGCTTGGGCTCAACTTCTGGTGGGGACTGCTACTTGGCATCGTTGTATTTCCGTTGCTTCTCGCACTCATCATGGGTATTCCGACACTGCGTTTACGTGCCGACTACCTCGCAATTGTGACAATTGCGGCAAGTGAGATGTTCCGCATTATTGCGCGGTCACCATCGCTCGACCGTTGGACCGGGTCGTCAGACGGTCTCACGGCATTTGCGAATACCTTTTACGACTTCAACCCCTTCGACAAGCAAAAACGCTATTTCTTTGGGCTCTTTATTGGAAACCAGATGTGGGTTGTGCTCGTGGGCTGGATTGTGCTTTCACTTGTCGCACTTATCGTGTGGATGACCATGCGAAGTCCTTGGGGGCGGGTGCTTCGAGCCATCCGAGAAGATGAGGATGCAGCCCGAAGCCTTGGAAAGAATGCCTACTCGTTCAAGATGCAGTCGCTCATGATCGGTGGAATATTCGGTGCGCTTGGTGGAATGTTCCGAGCCATCGGCACACAGTCTGCCCAACCGCAGAACTTCATCACCGACGTCACCTTCTTTGCTTGGGTAGCGCTCATCTTGGGTGGTGCTGCGAAAGTTGGTGGCCCAATTGCCGGCGCAGCGATCTTGTATGGCATTTTGAACTTCACCGACGTGTTCCTACGTCAACTTGTTGAGAACGACTACATCCCTGAGTCAGTGATGGATGGAACACAAGTCGGACAGGTTCGCTTCATGTTGATTGGTCTCGGGTTGATCCTGCTCGCGGTGTATCGACCTCAAGGCATATTCGGAACCAAAGAGGAGATGGCTCTCGATGACCGCTGATTCGTCAAGCGCCCAGCATCTCTTTGATGGCGTGCCGTTTGAGCCGGGCGCCTCCAAGAATGACCCGATCCTGGTCGCCGATAATGTTCGTCGCGCATTCGGTGGTCTTGTCGCTGTTGATGTTGAGCACCTTGAGGTGCAACGTGGTGCAATCACAGCGCTGATAGGACCTAACGGCGCAGGCAAAACGACCTTTTTCAACTTGCTGACGAACTTTGATGAACCCGATACCGGTAGTCGAGTATTCGAAGGCAACGACCTTTCAGGTGTGTCGGCGTACAAGGTTGCGAACCTCGGAATGGTGCGCACCTTCCAGCTGACGAAATCGCTGTCAAAGATGACGGTGATTGACAACATGCGTCTCGGCGGTACTGGACAGGCCGGCGAATCGTTTTTCCGTGCGCTCTTCCCGTTTATGTGGCGCCGGCAGGAAGCTGAGATCACCGAGCGAGCCGATGCTCTGCTCGAGCGCTTCAAGCTGAGCCATATGCGTGATGAGTTCGCCGGGACACTGTCTGGCGGGCAGCGCAAGCTGCTTGAGATGGCGCGTGCTCTGATGGTGAAACCAAACATGGTGATGCTCGATGAGCCGATGGCAGGGGTGAACCCAGCGCTGAAACAGTCGCTACTTGAGCATGTCAAAGGCCTTCGCGATGAAGGTATGACCGTGCTGTTTGTTGAGCACGACATGGACATGGTGCAAGAAATTAGCGACTGGGTCGTCGTGATGGCTGAAGGCAGGATCATCGCCGAAGGTCCCCCGGCGTCAATCGCGAGTAATCAAGCGGTGGTCGACGCATATCTTGGATCTCATCACGATTCTGCTCTCGATTTGGAGGCTGACTGATGGCAGATAACCCACCTCTTCTGATCGCTGACGGCCTTGACGCCGGGTATCTGCCAGGGATCAACATCCTCAACGATTGTTCACTCGAACTATTTGAGGGTGAACTTGTCGGAATCGTCGGTCCCAACGGGGCCGGAAAATCAACTCTCGTCAAGGCGATGTTTGGATTAGTTAACGTTCGTAAAGGCAGCGTTCAACTTCGCGGTGAAGATATCACCAACATGAAGGCCCACTCGCTGGTGAGCCGGGGTATCGGATACGTGCCACAGACCAACAACGTGTTTCCCTCGCTGACCATCGAAGAGAACCTGGAAATGGGGACATTCATTGATCCGTCTCGCTTCGCGGAGCGACTCGAAGTTGTGGGGGAGATGTTCCCTAAATTGATCGACCGCCGCGACCAGCGTGCCGGATCCCTCTCGGGCGGCGAACGCCAAATGCTTGCGATGGGTCGCGCACTTATGCTCGACCCATCTGTGCTCCTTCTCGATGAGCCATCGGCAGGACTATCGCCAGCGCTACAGGATGAAGTGTTCGTGCGTTGCCACAAGATCAACCGAGCCGGGGTCTCTATTGTCATGGTCGAGCAGAACGCCTCACGTTGCTTGCAGATTTGCCACCGTGGCTACGTTCTCGACCAAGGCACAAATGCCTACACGGGCACCGGTCGAGATCTGCTCACTGACCCAAAGGTGATCGAGCTGTATCTCGGCACATTGGTCAAGTCGCATCAAGACTGACCACCCCTTGTTTGCGGGTCGTTAAGGGCGCCGCAATTACTTACAACGTGATTACTGGGCTTTGACGGGCACGATTCACCGCAGGTTGACATGACCTGAGAGCCAGCCACCAGGTTCTCTGACGGGGTACGTCGCAGGGCAACCACCTCGAGATCATCTTCGGAATCACGCCGTTGCGTCATTCGCATCGTGGACGCGAATGAGCCCCGGGTTTCCCCGGGGCTCATCACAATGTTGTTCAGTTTTGACTGATCAGTTGATCAGATCTTGCCGAAGATGATGTCGACAACTTCGAGTTCACCTGAAGCGTTGAATTCCTTGATGAGAATTGAAGCTTCTGATGGCTCACCTGCGTCGATGAATTCCAGCGGACCTGAAACACCGTCGTAGTCAACGTCGCCGCCGGCTGCGAGGATCGCAACACAGTCAGCAACTGTTGAGCACTTCTCGCCACCACGGGTGATGTCGTTGATCTCTGCGCCAACTGCGACACCGTCATTGCTACCGGCAACAATTGCTGCGAGAGCGATGACCATCACGGCGTCATATGACTCGCCTGAGTAGGCGAAGTCCTGAAGCTCAGCGTCAACGCCAAGCAGACGTGCGATGAAGTCCTCGTTGGTCTCGATGTCAACACCAGGAACGGTTCCACGCATGCCAGCAACGACGCTTGGGTCGTCGAAGGCGTCAGCGAGGGCGTTGCCCATGTTGCCGTCTGAACCGTAGATCATCTTCTCGGCTGGGCCTGCGCCTGCCTCGATGAGTCCGGTGAGAATCTTTGAGGTCTCGTCGAAACCGATGATGACGATGGCGTCTGGGTCGGCAGCAACAGCTGCTGAAACTTCAGCGTCAAAGTTCTCTGCCTGCGGGTCGTAGATGACCTCGTAGACGATTTCGCCACCAGCTGCCGTGTAAGGAGCTGAGGTGTACTCAAAGAGGCCGGTTCCGTATGAGTCGTTCATGACGATGAATGCTGCAGTCATCGCACCATCACCGATCATGAGGTCAGCGAGCGCTGCACCCTGAACGACGTCGGACGGAGCCGAACGGAAGTAAAGGCCGTTGTCTGCATAGTCAGTGAATGCAGGTGATGTGTTTGCTGGTGAGAACTGGATCTTGCCAGCGTTCGTGATCTTGTCGATAACGGTCAACGACACACCTGATGATGCGGCACCGATGAATGCATCAACGTCCTCAGCGAGGAGACGGTCGACAGTTGCGTTTGCAACGTCACCGTTGTCGCCTGAGTCACCTGGGAGCCAAACGACGCAAGCGCCATTGACGCCACCAGCGGCATTCAACTCTGCAACGGCAAGCTCAACACCAGCGAACTCGGGTGGTCCGAGGAACGCAAGGTTGCCGGTCTCTGGCAGGATGCCACCGATTGTGAGAGCGTCATCGCCCTCTTCGCAATCTGCTGCAGGAGGAGCGATTGGCGTAATGCCCTCTTCCTC
>JBMTDQ010000097.1:0-5645 GCA_049432165.1 Ilumatobacteraceae bacterium | reverse complement strand
TCAGTACACCTCGGGATCGACGGGGTTCCCAAAAGGTGCCCTGTTGCGCAACCGTGCGCTTGTCAACAATGCAACACATACCGCAGATCGAATGGGTGTCCCAGAGGGCGGAACTTGGGTGTGCCCGATGCCGCTCTTCCACACCGGTGGATGCGTGGTCGGTGTGCTCTCTGCAGTATCGAAACGTTGCACCTTTGTGTTGCTTGAGGCGTTTGACCCAGCGCTCGTGATGGAACTCATCGAGGAATACAAGGGTTCGGCAATGCTTGCCGTACCGACGATGTTGATCTCGATGCTGGAGCACCCCGATTATGCGAAGCGCGATATCACCTCGCTCGAAGCGATCTGTTCAGGCGGGTCGACGGTGCCCGCCCCACTCGTTGAACGCATCGAGAAAGAAACCGGTGCTGCATTCACCATCGTCTTCGGGCAAACCGAATGCTCACCTGTCGCATCGATGACCTCCCCGCAGGACACAACTGTCGATAAGACACTCACGCTCGGAAGCCCGATGCCACACACCGAGGTAAAGATTGTTGACCCTGAGACTGGCGAGATTGTTCCGTGCGGAGAACCAGGGGAGTATCTCACCCGCGGCTATCACGTCATGATGGAGTACTTCGATATGCACGAGGCAACGGCTGCCGCAATCGATGACGAAGGCTGGCTGCACACCGGTGACCTCTGCATGATGGATGAGCGCGGCTACACCCGAATTGAAGGTCGCTTGAAAGACATGATCATTCGCGGCGGCGAGAACATCTACCCCCGTGAAATCGAAGATGTGCTGTTCGAGCACGACAGCATCGCGGAGGTCGCAGTGATCGGGCTACCCGATGAGAAGTGGGGAGAGACCGTTGCTGCAGTGTTGCGTCCGGCTCCCGGTGCAGAACTGCGTCGCCAAGAACTGTTTGATTATGTGAGGGCTTCGATCGCGCCTCATAAGACACCTCGCGACTGGTTTGTCGTCAACGAATTTCCTCTTACGGGTAGCGGCAAGATTCAGAAATTTAAGTTGCAGAAGATGTCAGCCGAGGGCGAACTCACACCACTCGACTGATGCGCTGTCTCAGCGCGGAGGCATTCGAATGGCGCCGTCGAGGCGAATGTTCTGCCCGTTGAAGTAGGTGTTGCGAACGAACTCAAGCACCAGAGAGCCGAACTCTTCGGGCTTGCCTAGTCGTTTCGGGAACGGAACCGATGCACTGAGGTTCTCCAACACTTTTGGTGGTACGCCCAGCATTGGTGGTGTCGACATGATGCCCGGCATGATCGAGTTACAGCGCACACCCTGGTCCATCAGATCGCGAGCGATCGGGAGGACGAGACCATTCACACCGGCCTTGCATGAGCCGTATGCAACCTGGCCGACCTGGGCATCTTGTGCAGCAACCGATGCGGTCAAGGTGATGACACCGCGTTCACCATCTTCGAGTGGTTCAAGGTTCTCGATCATTCCGAGGGCAGACAGTGATGCCATGCGATAGCTCGCGACGAGAATGCCCATTGCCGAGTACGCGTAGTCTTCGGTTGACATGCGCTTCCAGCCACCGGTTTCGCGGTCACGCCCGACTGTTTTGCCGCCCTTGGTCGTCATTGCGCAATGCACAAGAATTCTTTCTTGACCGAATGCTTCTCGCGATTCGGCGAATCCATCGAGCACACTTTCTTCACTCGTAACGTCAACGCGACAGAACTGCCCTCCAATGTCGTGAGCAACCTCTCGACCGGCCTCTTCATTGAGGTCGAACACGGTGACCTGTGCTCCTGCACCCGCAAGTGCGTAGGCGCTTGCCCGTCCGAGCCCCGAGGCGGCTCCCGTCACAATCGCGTGAGTAACTCCCTGTTCGATCTGCATTACTGCCTCCTTCTCAGTGCGAACGTACCGATTTGCACTTCGGACGAAAGAGGCGGAGAACTAACTGGAATGAACGTTGTCGTGATTCCAACCGTAGGAAATAGCGGCACCCATTACTGCCCGGGCAAGTGTTTCGAAGCCGTCGGCAATGTCGATGCCTTCAGCCTCTGACGCGATGAAGAGGCCATCAGACCCTGCCAACGTGAGAACAGCAAGTGCATCGATCTCGGACTCATCAAGGGTGTCAAAAACACGATGCAAATAGCGTCTTAGGCGAGCAAGGGTCGCATCACGAGTCGCCTGGAAGCGCTGGCGTGCAGTGGGTTCGGAAGGCCGGCGCTCGAGGGTGAGCATCAGGCCGAGCCGCAAGAAATCAGGGAACTGCTTGAGTTGCTCTGCCGATTGACGCATACCCGCTGCGTAGGCATCAACCGGAGAAAGGTCAATATCTTGTTCGGCAAGCCGACGAAGCGATTCGATCCAGTCGCTATAGCTCCGGTCGATCACTGCCGCAATGAGTTCGTCCTTGTTCTTAAAGTGCCAATAAATCGAACTGGCCGGCAACCCTGATCGCTCGCTGACAGCGTTGATGCTCGTGCCTTCGTAGCCGCGGTCACCCGCAATGTCTGCTGCGGCATCGAGTATCGCGATGCGTGAAGCAACTCCGTTGGCGCGGGTGCGACGTGGTCGAGCGGGTGAGCCTGCCATGGTCAGTGGAATGTGTAACGCTCAACACCTGTGCTGAATTCGTCATTCGCCCATGCGTTGTAAATGATGTCCATCGAATTGCTGAGGTGGGTGCCACCGGTACGAAGATCACGCCAGAGTTGTTCGAGTTCGCGCGTCGTCCACACGGCTGCGGTGCCGGCCCGAGACATCATCGTGTTGATCGAATCGAGCACGCGCTGCACCGCGCGTACCTGATTGCGACGGAATTCGAGTCGTTCGCCATTGTCGATCGTTTCGCCGGCGGTAACTCTCGTAGTCCAGTCGTTGAACATTGCATCGATGTGGGCGATGCCAGCTGCGAGGTCGGCTTCAGCTTCGGCGAGTGCCTGCTGCTGGTATGGGTCGGTCGTGCCGACCACACCCATCGCTGAGACTCGAGTGGTGAGGTAGTCGCGGTATGCGTCGATATTCGCCTGTGCGATTCCGAAGGTTGCCGCTGTGATCGACGCAGAGAACACGCATCCAAATGGAAGTTGGTAGAGCGGGGTGTCTGCCCGGCGATGACCGTATTCGCCGTCGGAGAGCCCGCTATGAGAGATCGTTCGGTACTCAGGAACAAATGCAC
Organism: Ilumatobacteraceae bacterium; assembly: GCA_049432165.1. Classification (GTDB taxonomy): domain Bacteria; phylum Actinomycetota; class Acidimicrobiia; order Acidimicrobiales; family Ilumatobacteraceae; genus Casp-actino5. The sequence goes on along the minus strand of JBMTDQ010000097.1, from coordinate 2,493 downwards.
CATCAATGAGGATGTCTTTGCTTCCGGTTCCTTCGAGACCCATGACATGCCAGGAGTCTTCGATGATTTCGTAATCGCCTCGTGGCAGGACGAAATGCTTCACCGGTGGAGGACTGCCTCGAGGGGCTGTTTCATCAACGACAATTCCACCCAAAATCACCCAGTTGCAGTGATCAGTTCCGGTTGAGTACTGCCAGCGACCAGAAAGTTTGTAGCCGCCATCAACTGGAATTGCTCGTCCCATTGGGGCGTATGGCGAGGCCGCAAGTGTGGTCGGGTCGTCGCCGAAAATTTCATCTTGCACCTCGTCAACATGTAGCGCGATTTCCCAAGGGTGCACACCGACGACTCCGGCGATCCACCCGGCTGAGGGGTTCGCCCGAGCGACAGCACGGACCCAGGCAAGGAAGTCGGTGACGTCGGCTTCGTATCCGCCGTGGGACTTTGCTTGGAGCAATCGAAAGCCACCTGAGTCAATGAGGATCTTTGCCGCCGCATCGGTGAGGCGACCAAGTTCGTTACTTGGTCCTCGCTCGGCCTTGAGGGCTTCGTTGGCGTCTTCAATATGTTTCACGGCGGCGTGCATGATGATCTCCAAAGTTGTGTGCCTGAGAGTCCGTAAGTTACTGTAGTGATTACTACAGTAAGAAATGAAAGTAATCTTGTCAAGACCGCGTCATCGACGAAATTCACGTCATCGAAGGGATCACGTCATGTTGTCATCACTCGCATACATCGGATTCGAAACGCCGGCTCTCGATGATTGGCATGAGTTTGGAACTCAAGTACTCGGCGCCCAAGTTGTTGAGCGACCAGACGGGCTCGGCCTCCGCATCGACGATCGAGCTGAACGCATCATGATCCACCCCGGCGAGCGAAACAATCTTACTTACTTCGGTTGGGACTGTGATGACACTGCGGCAGTCGATGCGCTGATCGACCGACTTGGGTCGATCGATATTGCTACGGCCGACGAGCCCGATCTTGCTTCGTTGAGGAACGTTGAACGACTCGTGTCATTCACTGACCCGTTTGGCTTCCGCCACGAACTCACCACCGGGCTCGCTCACGCTGGCGAGTTTGTTGCCGGGCGCGAGATGGATGGCGGTTTTGTTACCGGTGAGGGTGGCCTCGGGCACGCCGTGATCATGGTGCCCGACCTTGACGCCGCAATGGATTTCTTCGTTGGGACACTCGGATTCAAAGTGTCTGACCACATCGAAGTTGGGATGAGTCTGCGGTTCTTGCACTGCAACCCCCGACATCACACCATTGCGCTGAGTGGGGCGCCAGGTGTAGCTGGCTTCCATCACCTCATGCTTGAGGTCGAACAATTCACCGACGTCGGTCGAGCACTCGACATCGTGAACGACAAGAAGATGACGCTTGCAATGAGCCTTGGCCGGCACACAAACGACCTCATGACATCGTTCTACGTTCGAACCCCCTCGGGTTTCGAAATTGAATACGGAACCGGTGGACTGCTCGTCGATGACGAGAATTGGGAAGTCGATACCTACGATGCGATGAGTTTCTGGGGACATCGTCCTCCCGAAGAACGCCTCGTTCCCGGAATCATGCGTCGAGTTGGCTGATCCCAACACTTGATGTCACAACAACCGATACGACTCACACCGAAGGAACTCAGATGAAGATTGCGAACGCTGCAGGACGTGCCGTCATCGTTATTGGAGACAGCGCTGTCGATATTGCGACTGCATCAGAGGGATGTTTTGGGCCCGACATGATGTCGATCTTTGACAACTGGGAGGAGTTCTGCACCTTCGCAGCAACAATCACCGAGGGAACGGACGCCCTCGACATGGCAACGCTGCAGCGGCCGGTAACAGCGCCGCGCCAAGTGTTCGCGATCGGCCTCAACTATCGCCAACATGCTGAAGAATCTGGAATGGAGATCCCACAGGTTCCGGCCACATTCACGAAGTTTCCAGCCTCACTTTCGGGCCCGTTTGACGACATTCCGATCGTTGGCACATCTGTTGACTGGGAAGTTGAACTCGTCGCTGTTGTTGGTCGACAGGCAGACAACGTGTCGGTTGATGATGCTTGGTCGTACATCGCTGGTCTTACGGTGGGACAAGACATCAGCGATCGCAAACTTCAGATGGCTGCAGGGCGCCAGTTCTCACTCGGTAAGTCACGTCGGGGGTTCGGACCAATGGGCCCGTTCATCGTTACTCCTGACGAATTTGAGAACCCAGACGACCTCGCGCTCGGTTGTTCTGTTGATGGCGAAGTGGTCCAAGATGCCCGCTCAAGCGACCTGATCTTCGACATTCCGACCTTGATCGCAGAACTTTCATCCGTGCTCACTCTGTATCCGGGTGATGTCATTTTCACGGGGACACCAAGTGGGGTTGGTATGGCCCGCAAACCTCCTCGGGCTCTTACGCCCGGCAACGTGCTCGAAACCTGGGTTGAAGGAATCGGCACCATGCGCAACACCTGCGTCTAATCGGCGTCCCGGGTGCT
>JBMTDQ010000096.1:0-5991 GCA_049432165.1 Ilumatobacteraceae bacterium | reverse complement strand
GCAGCGGATTTATTCATCGAAGACTCCGGCAGGTAAACACCGCCGGATTGATGGCATTGAGCATCTCGACAAAGTGATTGACATGGATCAATCGCCGATTGGGCGCACACCTCGATCGAATCCAGCGACGTACACCGGCGTGTTCGACCACATTCGCAAGTTGTTTGCTGCAACAAATGAGGCGAAAATGCGCGGCTACCAGCCGGGCCGTTTCTCGTTCAACGTCAAGGGCGGGCGATGTGACGCATGCTCTGGCGATGGCACGATCAAGATCGAAATGCACTTCCTTCCTGATGTGTACGTGCCGTGTGAGGTCTGTAAGGGTGCCCGCTACAACCGCGACACGCTCGATGTTGAGTTCAAGGGCAAGAACATCGCTGAGGTCCTGAATATGCCAGTGGCTGAGGCTGTCGAGTTTTTCAATAATCAGCCCTCAATTGCGCGCTATTTGCAGACGTTGATGGATGTCGGCCTTGGCTACGTTCGACTCGGTCAGTCGGCTCCGACGTTGTCTGGTGGCGAGGCTCAGCGAGTGAAGCTGGCAACCGAGCTTGCGAAGCGTTCGACCGGGCACACGATTTATTTGCTTGATGAACCGACGACTGGGCTTCATTTTGAGGACGTTCGACGTCTGCTGACAGTGCTGGGTCGTCTTGTTGATCAGGGCAACACCGTTCTCGTCATCGAGCACAATCTCGATGTCATCAAGACCGCCGATTGGCTCATTGACCTTGGCCCCGAAGGCGGAGTTGGCGGCGGAACAATCGTTGCCGAAGGCACCCCAGAACAGGTCGCCGCAGTCGATGCCTCTCATACGGGTGGTTTCCTGCGAGACTTGCTCGCGTGACCCAGGTAACGATCGACACGCTCGAAAATCGCGAGGAACTTCAGCGACGAACGTTGAATACATTACGGCTTGCCGTGGTGCCCGGTCAGGCTGCTGTTGCTGGCACGGTGGCTGTTGTCTCGTTGCTGGCAAAGGACATGTTGGGTTCTGACCGCCTCGCCGGTTTGGGTTCAGCGGCGTTCACATTCGGAGCAGCGATGGTGTCGATTCCACTTGCTGCGTTTATGCGTCGCCGGGGCCGCCGGCCTGGGCTTGCGTTAGCGCTCGGTGTTGGCTCGTTCGGCTCGTTAGTTGCCGCTGCGGGTGGGCAAACACGAATGTTCTGGCTGTTCATCATCGGCATGTTCCTGTTTGGTTCTGGCCAGGCAGCAACTCTCGGTGCCCGATACACCGCTGCCGATCTTGCGACAGAGAACGAGCGAGCGAAAGCGATTGGTGCAGTCGTGTGGATTGGCACCCTTGGCGCGGTGTTCGGGCCGTTGTTCACGCCGCTTGAAAAGCGGTTCGGTATCGCAATTGGGCTTGATGAGTACGTGGGACCGTATCTGTTTGCTGCGGCGCTGTTGGGTCTTGGCTCGTTGGCATATCTGATCCTGCTTCGCCCAGATCCGTTGGTGGTATCGAACGCAGTTGATCCGACCGCAGAACGGTCTCGTCCGATCAAGCAGGTGCGTAACTCGTTCGGTGAAATTCGCAAGTCAAAGCATGCGATGTTGGGTCTCGTTGCGATGGCGGGGGCTCAGGCATCGATGGTTGGTGTGATGACGATGACCCCACCTCATATGGCTGATCATGGTCACGCTGACCTGTCAGCGATGGTGATTGCGTTGCACATTGTCGGGATGTTCGGCCTTGCCCCGCTCGTTGGGCGGTTTGTCGACAAGACAGGGGCGGTGCCGTCGGTGCTCATTGGTGCGGTGCTGCTCGGCATCAGCACGATCACAGTGCAGATCGCGGGTTATGTGCCCGCACTGGTGTTCGTTGGGCTCTTCCTGCTCGGACTTGGCTGGAATATTGGTTTGATCGCCGGCACATCGCTGTTGACCTCGTCGGTGCCGGTGAGCGCAAGGGTCGAGGCCCAGGGAACTGGTGACTTGACGCTGAGTTTGTGCGGGGCAGTGGCAGCTTTTGGTTCAGGGTTTGTGAAACAAGCCTTCGAGTATCACATTCTCGCTGACCTTGCGACGGTGCTCGCAGGCGGCATGTTGGTGTATGCGTTTTATGTGCGGGCGGCGACTAGCGCAACCGTTTCGACAGCTCATTAAGACGTTTCTTCTCGTCTGAACTGAGGGCATCAAGACCCTGAGACGACACCTTGTCGAGGAGGCTGTCGAGTTCTTCTTGCAGGCCGGCTGCAGCGGGGTCGACCTTTGGCGGCTCCCATGGTCCGCTCACCACTTTGGTGTTCCCGCCTCGGCTTCGAGATGGCCGACGAACCTTTCCGCGAGATGACCGGGTTGGCTTCTTATGTCGCGAGTTATTTGCGAACCGTGGGATCATGTCGAGGCGGTCAGCAAACCCCCATTGGCGAATAGTGACAAGTGCAGTGCCGATGGCGAGCAGCATGACGAGGAGTGACCCCCAGATGCGGTCACCGACGTAGCGAAGGATGTCGATACCAACGAAGACGGAGGCAATGATCCATGCCGGGATGCCGAAGAAGAACGGAGCATCAGGGTTTTCGGCAGCAAAGATTGCAAGCATGACGGTGCCGAGAAGGCTGAGTCCCATTTCTGCCGCAGTCGGAAGGTTGCCGACGATGGAGACGAACAGGGTTGGCGCCACTGTGATGGCAATGATGAGGCGGGTAAATCGGATTCTGCCAACCATTTCTTCGACGATGTGGCCGAAGTACCAGAAGAAAAACAGGGTGATGAGTACCCAGGCGCTGGTTGGAGGGGTGGCGATTGGCCAGGTGATGAGACGCCAGACCTCAAGCTGTCGAACGGCAGATGGGTGGAAGACCAGTTTTGAGAACAGTTCGATGCTGCCGGCATAGATGAACATCGAGATGATTCCTGAGCCGACGAGAAACGCTGTTGTTGTCACGTCGATATTGCCGATTTTGAACCAGCCGTCACGTGAGCGAGGTCCGGGAATACCGAAGTTGAATCGTTGAGCCACGTCTCCACGGTACTGGCAGCGCAAGGCTCTGTGCAGTCTCTGCTCGTAGTCTCTGAGATGTGATCGAACGCCCGCCTTCGGGGACGATCCCGGATGAGCCGGGTTCGTACCAATTCAAAGATGCACATGGGCGCGTCATTTATGTTGGCAAGGCATCAAGTCTCCGGCACCGATTGAGTAGCTATTTTCAGCGGGCCGATCGTTTGCACCCTCGAACCCGTCAGATGGTGGAGACCGCTGAGTCAGTTGAGTGGACGATCGTTCGCAATGAGGTCGAGGCCCTCATGCTGGAGTATTCGCTGATTAAGCAGCATCGGCCGCGATTCAACGTCCGGTTGCGTGACGATAAGAGTTACCCGTTTCTTGCGCTGACCACCGATGAGGAGTGGCCGAGGGCGATGGTGACTCGAGGTGTGCGGCGTAAGGGTGTCCGGTATTTCGGCCCCTATGCCCATGCCTACGCGATTCGTGAGACCCTCGACTTGCTGTTGCGGTCGTTTCCGGTTCGAACCTGTTCTCCTGGAAAGTTCCGTCAGCACGAACGCCTTGGTCGGCCGTGTTTGCTGTTCCATATTGAGAAGTGCGCAGGGCCGTGTGTTGGGGAGGTGTCAACTGACGACTACCAGACAATGGTCGATGAACTCTGTGGCTTCCTTGGTGGTGATACCGATGAGGTCGTTGCCCGGCTGACCGAAGAGATGGGCGAGGCGGCAAAGGCTCTTGAGTTTGAGAAGGCTGCACGGCTTCGTGATCGACTCGAGTCTGTTGAGCGGGCGATCGAACGTCAACAGATGGTTGCCGAGCGTGATGAAGACATCGACATCATCGGTATTTCGGATGACGAACTTGAGGCATCGGTGCAGGTGTTCTTTGTTCGTCGGGGTCGTGTGGTTGGCCGGAAGGGGTTTGTGCTCGACAAGGTCGAAGATCTTTCTGATGGCGCTCTTGTCGGCAGGGTGATGGAATCGATGTATGGCGACGAGCCGCCGACCGGTGTCCCGAAGCAGGTGCTCGTCCCGACTGCTCCTGATGATGTCGATCTGTATGAAGAGTGGCTGCAGATGCTGCGTGGTTCGAAGGTCGCTATTCGTGTTCCGCAGCGTGGCGATCGGCGTCAACTATTAGAGACGGTGACGCACAACGCTCGTGAAGAATTTGTTCGTCACCGGATGCGGCGGGCGAGCGACCACAACACGAGAAGTCGAGCGCTTACCGAATTGCAAGATGCCTTACATCTGCCCGAGGCGCCCTTGCGCATTGAGTGTTACGACATGGCGCATCTGCATGGCACGGATTACGTCGGCTCGATGGTGGTGCTCGAAGACGGGATGCCGGCGAAGAAGGAGTACCGGCGGTTCAAGGTCAATATCGACGGCAATGATGACTATGCGGCGATGGAAGAGGTGCTCACTCGTCGACTGCAGGCCTATCTCGATGAGCGTGATCAGCCGATTGGTGAGCGCGGTGAGAAGCCTGGCAAATTTGCGTATCCGCCGCAGCTGTTAGTCGTCGATGGAGGAAAAGGGCAGCTCGGTGTCGCTGAGCGGGTGGTGAATGAACTCGGTTTGGCCGACGAGATTCCGGTTGCAGCTCTCGCCAAGCGTTTTGAAGAGGTGTTCGTCCCCGGGTCATCTGCCCCTGTACGAATTCAGCGTGGTTCTGAGGCGTTGTTCATGTTGCAGCGCATTCGTGATGAAGCGCACCGCTTTGCGAATTCCTTCCATCGTGAGCGTCGTTCAAAGCGAATGACAACTAGCAGTCTCGATGGCATTCCCGGGTTGGGGCCAGCCCGCCGCGATCGCCTTGTGAAGGCGATGGGTGGGGTCAAAGCGGTGAAGGCTGCCGACCTTGAGTCGTTGCAGGCGCTGTCGTTCCTGCCTGACGCGGTGGCTCAAGCGATTTTTGACAAGTTCCACTCTGAGTCGGCCTAGCGCCGATCGGTCAGAGTTGACTGATGACGTCGGTGTGTAGCCGGTCGAGGTGTTCTTTTCGGGCGGCCGGTTCAGAGCCCATCAACCAGTCAGGAACGATGAATTCATTGAAACCGAGTTCTTTGTATTGGTGGAGAATTCCAATGAGTTCATCGGCGCCACCAGCGATCGTGCGGGCGCCGAGTGGGCCTTCGAGTGCCTTTCTATTCGCTGCTGCGTCGTCGCTGAGGTGAACGGCAACCTGCACTGAGGTGTGCAGCGTTGCTGGGTCACGTCCAACTTTTTCACAGGCAGCGTGCATTGCGCTCAGGCGTTCGCCTGCGCCATCTGGGTGGCCCCAGGTGTTCCATTCCTCGGCGTGGCGGGCAGTGATCCGTAGCATGCGGTTGCCGCCGGTACCGACGAGAATTGGGAGTCGCTCCTGGACGGGCTTTGGTTCGCAAGGGCTGTCGGTGATCGTGTAGATCGAGCCTTCGAATGTTGTTCGTTGCTCGCTCAGCATGAGCCGAATGATTTGGATGGCCTCTTCAAATCGATCAACTCGTGCTTTGGGCTCTTCGAGTTCGATACCAAAGGCATTGTGCTCGTTGATCTGCCAACCTGCGCCGAGTCCGAGCACGAAACGACCGTGAGAGACGTGGTCGATGGTCGCCGCGCGGTTCGCGAGCAGTGCTGGGTGGTGAATTGAGGTCGGCGCAACGAGCGGGCCGAGCCTGAGACGTTCTGTCACGACTGCGATTGCTGGCAGAAGTCCCCAAACTTCGTGTGAATCACCATCGTTCACCTCTGTGGTGCCGGTGTTTGGCATGTAGTGATCGGCGAACCACATCCCATACCAGCGTCCGTCATCGAGCCACCGGGCGAGATCGAGCACCTCGTCGACGGGGTATTTGATATTTGGCCATACGGAGAACTTCATAGTTCGAACCGTAGTGTGTTGGCTGTGTCTGGAGACCTGTCGCGCCGCTTGTGGGAAGAACATGCTGATTGGTGGATCGACGGTTTCACCGAGGGCGCTGACCCCGAATACGAGGATCAGATCATTCCGTTGGTGGTGAGGGAATTGGCTGGGGTAGCGAATGTCCTAGA
>JBMTDQ010000095.1:0-6050 GCA_049432165.1 Ilumatobacteraceae bacterium | reverse complement strand
AGATCGGCCACCAGCACCTCGAAGCCCGAATACATGCCAGCCAATTGGGCCAAGCGATCTCCGCGACGTGCCACCAACACCGTGGGTACACCGGCACGACCCAATGCATGGGCCATGGCTTCACCGATACCGGACGACGCGCCAGTTACCAGCGCGGATGTGAACGGAAACAGGCTCTTATCAACTGTTAAATCATTGCGTTCTTTCTTGCAGGCATCACGCAAATCCAAAGGTCCGTTTCGGGATAACGGTTGCCACCTCGGGTACGTCATCAACGATCAACAGTCTCCTCTCGTCCTCGGTGGCAAGATCGTCAAGTGGCGCCAAGCGTAGGGTCTGATTACGCACTACGTCATCGATCAAATTTTCGATGTCTCGGGCGTTACCGAAGTTCGGACGATTCCTCATCTTGCTGATCAACTGCATCATTTTTTCTTCCACACCCTCACCCAATCGGAGCCCACGCTTGTTCAATACACGTCGCGCAATCTCCATGAGTTCATCGGTCGTGTAGTCGGGAAACTCAATGATGTCCGCCAACCGTGACCTCAGACCGGGATTCACGTTCATCAGGTCATCCACCTCTTTTGTATATCCCGCAAGTACCACTGCAAGAGTCGCACGCCTGTCCTCCATGCCTTTAATGAGTACCTCAAGAGCGACTTCGCCATAACCCTTGCCATCCGGATGACTATCGTTCAATGCGTACGCCTCATCAACGAAGAGCACCCCAGGATCCGCACGAGTTATCACTTTGGACGTCTTGCTTTCCGTTTGGCCCTGATAAATATCGACCAACCCCGACTTGTCCACCTCGGTGAAATTGTCACCCGCGAGCAATCCAAGTCGGCTCAGGAGTTCGCCGTACATTCGCGCCACTGTTGTCTTGCCTGTTCCCGGATTCCCCGTGAAGGCCAAGTGCAGACGTGGATGGTGCGTTTCTCCGCCACGTTGTGCATCAAGTTTGTTTCGCATCAATACATTGACAAAAGCCAGTAATTTCTCCTTCACAACTTCAAGCCCAACAATGCCTTCGAATTGCCGCTCAAATTCGAGCGCCGCGTCGCTGGTCGTATCAAGTTTCGAACCCAGAATCTCGCGTACCTGTAGTTTCAGATCGTCGATCATTTTGCTCTCGTGATCGTCCCATTTCGAATCAAGTCGGGCGGCCAAATAAGCGATTTCGACGTACGCGAGACCAATTTGACTTCCAACGCGACCAGCCAGCGGATCGGTCGAGTTCGCCAAATCCCGGATGATCTGAAGGAATTCTCCTGTCATTGGTGTTTCCGGTTCAACGCCAAGATTGTTGATGATTGCCGACGCAATCTTCGGATCAAAGCCACCGTTCAGTTTCTCAGCAATGAATCGAGCACCCTCCGCAAGGGTCCTGGCGACCTGAATAGGTTCGCGACCAAGAAGCCCCGCAGCAACTTGGGCTAGCGCTCTTCCCAACTTGATCTCGACCGTCTCCGGTTGCTCCGGATCTTCGGGTGGCTCGGCGACTTCATCCTCAGAAGGATCTTCTTCATTCTCGACGAGAGATTTCTGAGCCTTAACAATGAGCCTCCTAGTTTCACGGAAGAGGCGATAGCTCTGGCGATGTTCATCGCGCAAATCTTGCTCCAGGGCTTTCCATTGCGAAATTGCTTCTTCCGTAAGACCAGCCATGTTCATAACCAATGCATATTGCTGACGTGAATGAAAAACATGCAGGTCGTCCACGCCCAGTGCCTTCTGCATCTCCGGGATCAGTTCGGCGAATTCAGCGATCGCCCCCACGGCATCTCCCGAGTGAGCGCGGCACAATGCTCGGTTGTGAAGAGATGAGAAGGTATCCGGATGGTCGGGGCCCAAGACCCGTGTTCGATCTCCAACCAGCTCGTCATACAGTGAATACGCCTCCTTGCTGAGACCTTGATGAAAGATTTCGCGGGCCAGAACATGCCGGGTCATCAAACTGTCCGGATGGTCGGGGCCCAAGACCCTTAGTTGCTCTTCCAGCAAAGCATTCAATTCCGCAATACTTAGTTCAGCCATTTCTAGATTTTTGCCGAAAGATGAAAAAATCGCAATAGTCGGAGAGCTTTTGCCTAATTTCAGAATCGCCATCGACTCGTTCGGTTTCTGTGCTTGTCCTCATTGCAGGTTGTTGGAGACTCCCGATGCATCTAACTCCCACCGTCAACATTGATCCCATGAAGTAATGTTTAAACACCTTGATTCGGTCGAGCGGGGCCTTCTCTCACGATGAATGAGGTTGCCGAACAAACATCTGTCTCCTTCGTGAACACGCGTGAACTACGTGAGAAGACGGCCCGAAACTCACGTATGCGAGTGTCGAACTCCTCGTAATTCAAACGCGAAATTTTTCGATCTCACCGAGGGTTCTTTGCACTCAATCGATTCGTGTAAGTTGATGTAGCCGTTCACCTCATGTTTGAGGAGTTAGTTCCATGAGTGATTCCTACGACAGTTTTTCGCCAGAGGCGGACCACGGTGCGCCAGATTTGAGACAAGCGCTTGAGCTCATCCAGCAAGCGCAAAACCTTGCATTCAGCAGTGGCTTCATCATGGAGGTCGTGAGTCGCAACGAGGTGGAGGAAGTATGGCAAGCCCGGCAGGCGGAGTCCTCTGTCAATCAATCCTTCACAAATGAAATGTGGGAAAGATTTCGAGATACCTACGCTTGGCGCAAGGGCCTATCCCTCGTTATGTGGGACGGCGTCTGGGAAATGATCAACGATGGGCTGAACGACATCGAAGACCCTTCGTTTGGTCGCATTATGTGACCGCTGGTTTCGAAGATTTTCCAATCCAAATTGGGGTTCACTCGTACTCCGACAAGGTGTTTGGGGTCTGTACGACCAGACCTGATCACCTGATTAGGGTGAGATGCATGAGCGTCATGTCGTCGACCAGCGAACACTTCCTCGCGATACTTCGCGGCCCTCACACCGGAGTCCTCACCACGTTGTTCTCCGATGGCAGCCCGCAGAGCACCCCGGTGTGGTTTTTGCTCGATGGTGACGACATCTTGTTCTCGACCACCGCCGGCAAACAGAAACTGCGGAACATTGCTCGCGATCCGCGCGCCACATTCGCCGTCTACGACCCCACCAACGAGATGAACTACGTCGAGGTTCGCGGCACCATCACCGTCACCGACGATCCCACCTACGACACGCGTGATCGCATCGTGCAGAAACACGGCTACGAAAACGGTTCGGCATTCGACGCGCCAGGAACGAAACGGTTCACGCTGCGACTGACGCCGACCAAGATCACCGGTCGTTGACCCTTGGGTAAATAAACCCCCAAAAATGACCGCTTATCGATCCCAATCAGGGGTTGGTGTTTAGTGGCTGGCGGCGTTGGTGCCGGTCACGCCACCCGCGGCTGCCAGTCGAGCATGGGCCTTGCCCAACTCGGCGGCACCCTTGGCGTCGTGCTCATGGCGCAACTGCTCTTCCAAACGCGCCACTCGTCGCGGCCAGCACGACTCCCCGCCAGGTCGAGGAGAGTGCTCGCGCGACCCTGCTCGAACTTCGGCTTCAGACGGCTCTCGTTCCGCCAGCACTCCATTCGTCTCGCCACCCCGTTGCCGTAATGGCTGTCCCGGATGTGGAGATGGGAACTACTGATGGTTTGTGACTAAAGCGAGGCAATTGAAAACAGCGTGGAATAAAGACCGGATTCGGTCCTCCCGATCGATGGAAGAGCGACACCATGGAGCTCAGTGGTGCACCCATCTCGGGTTCTGGATTTCGTGTTCACGGATTGCTTGAAGGACCTGCTCGACTCGCTCGACGCGCGAACCCGACACTTCGATCCATGGACGCCCCGATTCACCGACCAGCTCGAGAAACCTTTCGTGCATGTGAGCCCGAACTAGACGCCCATCTCGCAGAGGGTCCGAATCATCGAAGTTGATGCCAGACGGTGACGTGACGACGTAAAGGTCAGCCAGTCGAGTGTCCGCGAATTGACGCACTGCATCACTGGGAATTGGAAGGTATCGCTCCCACCACGCCACCGTTGCCAACAGGTCGGTATCGCAGACCAGCCACGGTCCGATATCGGAGGGAGGGTCGTCCACCACAGCACCGATTGCCAAGTGCTCGAGTGCTATCTGAGCATCGATGATTCGCCAGAAATGCTCAACGGTCCACTCGATGGACTCCATCGAATCACTGTGAGCGAATAGAGCCCACGACATCGTTCGCCCAGCCTCGGATGCAATCGGAGCAGAGAGCCGTCGAGCAAGATCGAAAGCCAACGTCGATGTCCCTGTCGATTCGGCTCCCAACACGACCAACTTTCGAAAGAGGCCTTCACGAACTGGACGGGGGATTCGAATCCAATTACCCGAGAGATCACGTCTGATCGCGGTCGAGGACAGGCCCGTCTCTGGCTCTCTTTTGACCTCAAGATGTTGTGCCTTCAATTCGCTCGCAAACAATGGACCGTACGTTTCGCCGGTGGCAACCACCGAAATCGGACCGATCCCCAACCGCTCCACTCGCCGCGCCCATAAGGCACTGCACTCGTGAGGGCACGGCTCCGGATGGTGAGAGGCGCAAAAGTCGTCAACCACGATGACCTCGGCAGACGGCACTATCGACTGAAGCCAGACTGCTCGCCGTTCACCGCTCGGAATCTGGCCGGGGGTGGCACACACCACGACGTAGACCTTGTCGCACTCACGTTCGAGGTGGTCGATGAGTTGCAGGTGACCATTGTGAGGGGGCCAGAACTTTCCGATGACCAGACCCTTGCGCACTGATTCAAACTCTCTGCTTAGATTCAGAGCGTGCCCAATCACGCCAGCCCAGCACCGAGTTGACCAGAAAGATCACATAGAGGAAGACGAAGGCCCAGGATTCAGTTCTCACGAAGAGGCCAAGCGACGAAATATTCACCGGAATGGTCCACCACATCCAGCTTTCACGCTTCTTCCAACTCATCAGGGTCTGGGCTGTCACCGACGAGGCCACGATCGACGAGTCCCACAGCAGATAGGCCGACTCTTCATAGAGCCAGTCAAAGATGAAAAAGCAACTCGCCCATCCGAGTATGGCTAGCGTCACGACAAGCGCCCATTGACCCCCATTAAGACGTGTTACGGGCAATTCGGTACGGCCCGTCCCACCACGACTCCAAGCCCACCACCCGACCACCTGAACAGGCACGTAGAAGACGAACTGAAGCCAGCCTTGTCCGACCAAGTCAATGTCCAGCAAGAACCAACCAAGAAGAACGACGGCAATCAGCCCATACGGCATCGTCCAGATGTTCTCGGTACGAGCAAGCCAGACACACGCCAGGCTCGACCATAGTGAGAAACCCTCAATCCAAGTAGTCGGCGTGTCGAAAGAACGCGCAACCACCACGTAGAGAACGACTGCGACACAAGCGACTACCCCACCGACGAAGGCTTCAGCTCTGTCCGCCCTGTCACCAAGAAGTGGAGGACGGCACCCGTCCTCTTCGTGCATCGCAGTGATCCGACTCACAACAAGATGATATTCGCCTCAACGCTTAACCGAGCCGACAAGGTCGGTGGGCCCGATCAAGATCCGGCCAAACAGTGTGACTAGTGATCCCAAATGCAGCCTCGCAAAAGCATGGACTCTCTGCCACCGCGACGCACTGAGATGACAAGACATGCCGACCTTGCGATCCTCCGCATGTGTGCCCTATACGCCGATATTCACGATTCATGGGTACGACCGAGCACACACATCAACGCTGGGAATCGACCCTCGAAGAAATTGTGACCATACTGACAAAGCGACCAATCCCCTGGTGAAGATCGTCGAGGATCGGTATCGCGCAGAAGAATCGTCTCTTGGCAGGTCGCCGATTAGCCGAACCTTCTTCTCTGCTGGGCCGCCGAGATTGATACCAGAGGTAGCGCCGACTCATCAGAAGGGGTCGGTCAATGGGCCTAACGAGGGGCGGACCGCCCTTGGCACATTAGTTTCAGCGTCCGGGCTCAGCCATTGGACCTCGCCTCGATTCGCTTTCCCTTTACCCACAACCGCTTG
>JBMTDQ010000094.1:0-6152 GCA_049432165.1 Ilumatobacteraceae bacterium | reverse complement strand
TGCGCAACTGAAGCGGCACTCAATACCCCCATGGCAATGGACAACCCATACCGCACTCGACCTTCCACACCGCACGCGACACTGCAATGAGAAGGGCCCCGGGCATTCGCCCGCGACCCTTCATTACCTCGTAAACCGAGGTGGTTTGACTTACTTCGAGTTGATCTTGGCGACCTGCGCCAAACCGATGTCCTTTGCCTTACCGCTGAGCGGTGCGTAACCGAGACCTTCGGCGTTGTTCGGGCCAAAGTCCTCGAGTACCCACTTGGCGAATGCCTGGACCACTGCATTGCTCTCCGCCTTTGCCGTCTTGGCGAGCAGGTAGGTGACCGCAACGATCGGATACGCGGTGGTATTGCTGGTCTGCTTGAAGTCGAAGGTGGCAAAACCCTTGTCGAGATCCCACCTGGAGCCGCCTAGGAAGGAGCTTGCATTCGCCGAGGTTGGTCCGACGTATCGACCCGCCGCATTTCGAATATTGGCCGACTTAACACCCTCTGCTGCGCGGGCGTTCATGAACGACACTTCGGCGTAGCCGATGGATCCGTTGGTTTTCGCCACATAGTTCATCACGTTTGCGGAACCATTCTGACCTTGGAAGCGAGCACCTAGCGCTGAAATCTTCGACGATCCACCGGGGATGCACGAAGTAAAGCTGTTGTTCGCCACCCAGTTCGTGTTGGCAGTATTGCGAAGGAAGCTGCAGAAGTTGTTGGTGGTACCGGAGCCGTCGGATCGGTACGCAACGATGATGTCCTTTGCCGGCATGGTGATCTTGATCATCTCGAAGACCGCCAATTCCTTGCCGTTGAGTCGGACCGAATACTTGACGTTCTCCTTGGAGCGAAACGTCAAGGTGACCTCGGCCTTGCTGAAGGTCGTCTTCTTGATCGACTTCTTGGTCTTCACATCGATCAACTCCACCTTCTTGCCCTTCACGCTCTTGAAAACTTTCGGCAATGCCGTCACGGTGATGTTCGCAGAACCTGGCACGTTGTTGGCAATCAGTGCCGTCGCACCCTTGAGGTCGGACTTCTTCTTTGAGTTGGTCCACGCCGGGCTGGACTTCAGGTCATTGACAATTGAAGGATGATTCCACTTGGTGATTGAACCGTCGTAGATTCCCGCGACCGTCGATGGAGTGAGTCCCAACGTGGCACCACCAAGTTCATCGAGGCGATACCCCACGGCAATCGGGCCGGCAACGTACGGAACGTAGACCCAGTCGAAACTCGGCGTGTTGGCCGAGGTCACCGCCGAGTCGGTACCCGCGAAGTCAACCTGACCGCCGGTTGCCGTGCTGTTCTTGAACGCGGTTTGACCTGCTCCCGAACCACCGCCGGGAATGGCATAGTTCACGTTGTGGGCCGCACCTTGCGGAGTCGCCTTGAAGGCAACGGTTGCCTCAGCCAAGAAGCTCTGGGGGAAGGTTGCGCCGGAACCCTTGACGTCGACGGCTAGAGCAGCCGTGCCGAATGCCAGAGAGCCCGCGACTCCGAGGGCGAGCGACTTGAACAATGATGATTTCATGGATGGTCCTTTTTGTGTGAGGTGATCTGACGCGTCAGAAACTAAGCGCGCATGCTTGCGCGACGGTGGCGAGATACTTTCCTGCAGGAGACAGTCAGGTGAATTCAGCGTGAACGAGTTGCTAGAGCGAGCCGGCTTTTTCAGCCTGTTTCAACGCCTGCTCCAACAACGAACCGCTCAAAGCCGAATAGCCCAGAGCGGATGCCTGGGAAGGCGCAAATTCGTTAAGAATCCACCGAAGATACTCACCCACCAAACGGTTTCGAGGAGTTCTTTCCGTCCTTGCAAGTGCGTAGGTCACGGCAACAACCGGGTACGCGTCCTTCTTGTCTGATTGTTCATAGTTGAACGTCACAAATCCTCGGTCATCCATTTCCGAGCCGGCCAGCAATTGCGAGGCACCGCGAGCCGTCGGCAACACGAATTTCTGGGCCTGATTCATGATGGCTGCAACATCAAGACCCTGTTTGCGCCGATTGCGATCCAATGCATACGACAACTCCATGTAACCGATCGCCCCATTCGTATTGGAGACATAATTGGAAAGATTCGCCGATCCACTTTGTCCTTGGAATCGAGCCCCAAATGCCGAAACTCGTGAGGAGCCACCAGAGATACAGCTGGTGAACGTGTCATTAACCTGCCAACCGTCACCAACCACTGCACCCAGAAACTTGCACAGATTATTGGTAGTTCCCGATCCATCCTGTCGGTAAACCACCGTGATTCCTAGGCTCGGGAGCCTGACGGGAGTTCGAACGAATTCGGCAACCGACTTGGATCCGAGGCGAACTTCGAACTTCGAACTCGAGGAGACGCTCAAGGGCACCACCGATTCACCAGTTTCGAGCAACCTCTCCACCGTGACTCCGGTTGCAATGTCGGTAATGGAGATGGACTCGCCTCGAAGGTTCCGTAGAGCACTCGGATCGACGAGGACTGCCACTTCGGCGAGTGACGTCGAAACATTCTGGATGAGAGCCACCACACCCTTCACTTCGCCAATACGTTGCAGATTCGACCAAGGTGCAGCTCGTTGCATGTCATCGGCGATTTGTTGGTCATCCCAGGATTGAATGTCACCCGAGAGAATTCCGCCGAGAGTCCGCGGGCTCAACGAAAGCGATGCGCCGTTCAGTTCATCGAGTCGGTACGCCAAGGCGATAGCACCACCGACGTAGGGAACGTATACCCAGTCGAAATCTGCCGCCTGCGATTCCGAAACCGCTGAATCCGTCCCCCCGAAGTCATTGAGACCAGCCTTGAAATCAGACTTGCCTTTCGAGGATCCACCGCCAGGGTTTGCATACAGCACCACGGTTCCACGTTCACGGCTGAACGTGGTACTTGCCCACGCCTGAAACTGCTGAGGAAACGTGGCGCCCGAGCCGGTGATTGCATCGGCGGACTGTACGCACGCAGTCAGAACTGCGCACACCGCCAACAACACCACAATGGGCTGACGAAGGATGCGCATCACTGCCAGAGTAGGAGACTCAATCTGGGTGGCCTTGCGCAACGATCACAGACACACCGGACCGGGTCAGCCGAATTTGCCCTGTACGTAGTCCGCAGTACGTGAATCCGCCGGATTGGTGAAGATCTTTCGGGTGGCATCGGCTTCGACGAGGTATCCCGGGCCTCCATCGGTGAGGAAGAACGCACAGAAGTCACTGACACGACTCGCCTGTTGCATGTTGTGCGTGACGATGACAACCGTGATTTTTCCGGCGAGTTCCTTGATTGTCTCTTCGATGCGCAACGTGCTTCCAGGATCCAGAGCCGAGCAAGGCTCGTCCATCAGCAGTACTTCCGGCTCCACGGCCAGTGACCGCGCAATGCACAAGCGCTGCTGCTGTCCACCTGAAAGTGAACCACCCGAGGCATCCAATCGGTCCTTGACTTCCTTCCATAGTCCCGCTCGAGTGAGACACATTTCCACGATTTCGTCGTGATTGGAACGCTTGAGGTGCGCCAACTTTATTCCGGACAGCACGTTCTCGCGAATGGTCATCGCTGGAAACGGATTGGGCTTCTGGAACACCATTCCGATCTTCAATCGCACTTCCGCCGCATCGACGTTTGGTGCGTAAATGTCACCACCGTTGTGCAGCACTTCCCCTGCCATGGCTGCGCCAGGGATGAACTCGTGCATTCGGTTGAGCAGTCGGATGAACGTCGACTTTCCACAACCCGAAGGACCGATAAGGCCCGTCACGGTTCGAACGGGGAACTTCAATGAGACGTTCGACAAAGCATGATGCTTGCCAAACCACGCATGGACACCTCGCGTCTCGAGTCCTGCGAACTTCGATGGCTCGACCGTCGCCGTTGCGGTGTCGGAGGAAGTGTTGGTCATCGTGTTTCCTTTCGCCGATGTTAGGTGCAGTGCGTCGTTCACGGGTTAGCGCTTGTCCTTTCCACCGAGGCGGCGGGCCAAAGTGAAGAGAATGAAGACGATTACCAGGAGTACAAGCGACCCGGTCCAGGCTCGCGCTACGGCGTATTCGGTTCCAATCTGTAGGTAGCCAAACACGTAGGTGGGCAATGAACCAATCGGGCCGTCGAACGGATTGAACTTGAGCGATGAATTTGACAACGAAGTGAGCAAAAGTGGAGCGGTCTCACCCACCACGCGAGCCACTCCAAGGATGGCTGCGGTCGTCAATCCACTCCGCACGGTGGGAATCACCACCATGAACGCAGTCCGCCATTGGCGCGCGCCCAAGGCGTACCCGGCGGAGCGCAAGTCTTCGGGTACGAGTTTCAGAACTTCCTCGGCAGTGCGAGCAACGGTTGGAAGCATGAGCACCGCCAATGCCATTGCACCTGCAAATGCGCTGTAGGTATTGGTAGCGAACACCAAAGTGGTGTAAATGAACAAGCCCGCCACGATCGAAGGAACACCACTCATCGACTGCACGACGAAACGAACGAGGAGGGTCAACCGACCCCTCACCTCGGTGAGGTAGATGCCGCTCAGAATGCCGAGTGGCAGGGTGACCACCGTCGCAATGATCACCATCAGAAACGACCCGACGATGGCGTGAATCGCGCCTCCGTACTCGAGAAAGTCATCCGGGACGGTCAAGCTCATGTCCTGGGTGAAATAGTTAGGGCGAAGTCCCGGATATCCCTTCAGCAAGACCGATCCGAAGATCGAAAGCCACGGGGCGAAGGCCGTGACCGCTGCTGCAGTGATGATCACCTTCATCAGGGAGTCTTTTCGCTCCTTGGCGCCGACACGCGAGGTTCGAATCACTGCCAGCACCAAGGACAGTCCGAAGAACGTCACTGCCCAGCCATCTATACCTGCAACACCAGTGAACTGCACCACACCGACGGCAGCCAACGCAGCGAGTACCAACGTGCCAGCAACGCGAACTTGCGATGTACGCGATGTCGACCACGGAGTCTTCGGTTCCACAGTGGATGGCGACGGGACGGCAGTGGTAGTGCTCATGCTCGAGGAGTGCTCCGCTGCACGATGGTGGTGGCGGTCATGTTCACGACCAATGTGAGGAGGAACAGAACGAATCCAGCCGCAACCAACGCTTTGATTTCGTAATCGGTGGCCTCACCGAACTTGGTTGCGATCAAGGATGCAACGTTGCCGCCCTCGGACTCGAGAATGCGGAAGTTGTAACGGAAAACCAGGTTCAACAGGAGGTACACCGCCACCGTCTCGCCGAGCGCACGTCCGAGACCAAGCATCGCGCCACCAATGACACCGCTCTTTCCGTACGGAATCACCACCGATCGAATCGCGCCCCACTTGGTGCCGCCGAGTGCGTAGCACGTATCGATCAAGTCCCGAGGGGTGCGCGAATACACCTCACGTGCCACCGATGTCGTTATTGGAATGATCAGGGATCCAAGAACGCAACCGGCGATGAATGGACTCCTTCCGAAGTTCTCGAATTGCACGTCAAAGATGGGAATGAAGCCCAGCCAGTTGTTGATGAGAATCGCCCACCGCTCGCCGAAACTGGTGAACACCTGAATACCCCAGAGTCCGAAGATCAGCGACGGAATCGAGGCCGCAAGATCCAGCATGGTGACCAAGGGTTTGCGCAGTGACCGTGGTGCGTAGAACTCGAGGTAGAGCGCTCCGCCGATAGCGAGAGGAAATGCGATGATCAGAGCGATCAACGAGACGATCACGGTCCCGGCCAACATCGCACCAATGGAGAAGTCATCGGGGATGATGCCGTCTCCGCTACCGACCGTCCAATTGGTACCGGTGATGAACCTGAGGCCATTGTCTCGGAAGATTTCTGCGCCACGAAGAAACAAGAAGATGCCGATGGCGCCGAGCACCAACAGCGAAGTCAATGCGCCACCAGTGACGACACCGCGAAAGATCTTGTCCTCTCGGTTGTAGATGACCGTCATCTCGCGGGGTGTCGGGGTATCCACGGTGGTCACAGCCCACTACTCTCGCCGTATCGCCTAGCGCCGTGCTGGCGCCAAGGTAAACGGAAGGTGAATTATGAGGCTCGCGAGCCGCCTGCTCTGGGGCCAGCGCCTTCGCGGCGCAACGTACCAGGGTCAGCCGGCGAGGGCTGCCAGCTTCTCCTTCACCTTGGCCAATGACGGATTGGTCATGGCCGTGCCGTCGG
>JBMTDQ010000093.1:0-6179 GCA_049432165.1 Ilumatobacteraceae bacterium | reverse complement strand
GGAATCACGAAGCGCCTAGAGGAAGACGGCCTCATTGAGAGTGCAGTCGATACCTCCGACGGAAGGAGCCGACTCTTCCGACTCACGAATCACGGTCGCACCACCTTCGAAGAAGACGCGACTCCGTTGATTGAGCAGTTTTATGACACGGCAGCAAGCGGGTTATCGGTTGAAGGGCTGAGTCATGCCCTTCACTACATCATGGTGTTGCTTGAAAATATGGAAGCCCTCGACGAAGACCAACGCGAGGGTGCGGCTGGCCTGTGCGACTGATACCTAGCGGCACACGCAAACGTCGAAGATCTAGATCGACATTCCGCCATCGATAGCGAGTTCAGCACCGGTAGCGAAACTTGCCTGTGGCGATGCGAGGAATACGACAGCCTCGGCAACTTCACTTGCTTGACCCATTCGGCGAAGCGGGGTGGTTTTCACGAGGACTTCGTTCATTCCCGGGGGGTTAGCGTCGTTCATCGGGGTGTCGATTACCCCGGGGAACACTGAGTTGACTCGGATCTTGTAGCGAGCGAGTTCGAGAGCGGCCGACTGCGTCATTCCGCGCACAGCCCACTTCGATGCTGAATACGCAAAAATTGTCGACGTGCCCTGCAGGCCTGCCACCGATGAGATGTTGATGATCGATCCTCCACCAGCAGCTTTCATCGGTTCAACTACTGATTTCATTCCGAGAAACACGCCGAGCTGGTTGACGCGGTACACAAGGTCAAATGTGTCAACGTCGGTGTCGATCAACTTGAATGCTTTCGAAATCGCCGCATTGTTGACAAGCACGTTGACTGAGCCAAATGTCGACAGCGCTGTTTCGATCACAGTGTTCCACCCGGATTCCGATGACACATCATGTTGTACGAATATCGCTGCATCGCCAATGTCGTTCGCAATGGCGGTTCCTTCCTCTTGGCGCACGTCGGTGAGCACAACATTTGCGCCACGTTCAGCGAGCATGCGCGCCTCTTGCTCACCCATTGCGCCAGCAGCGCCGGTGACGATGGCGGTGAGTCCAGACAGTGAGGTCATTGTTACTCCTAACGTTCCATGTTGAACATCTTCAACAGATCGGGGTGGCGGCTGGGGAGTGTTGCGCCCCCGTCGATGACGAGGTTGGCGCCAACCATAAATGCAGCCTCTTGAGAGGCGATAAACAGGATTGCGGCGGCAACCTCATCGGCCGTGCCGTACCGCCCAGCAGGTATGGCTGAGGTGAATGCCTCTGAATTCTGTTCGTCGCCGGCGGTTGTTGACGACATCGGGGTGTCGATTGCGCCCGGTGAAACGCAGTTCACTCGCACCCCCGATTCGATGAGCTCAATTGCCATACCTTCGGTGAGAGCGATGAGCGCTGCTTTGGCCGAGCCATAGGCGCTCATGCCTGGATCAACTCGAAGTCCGTTGAGAGATGAAACGTTGACGATCGATGTGGTGGTGGCGAGACCATTGGCGACCGTTCTTCTCAGGAGGGGTAGTGCTGATTGGGCAACGTGGAATGCCCCGGTGAGGTTCGTATCGATCATCTCTTGCCAGTGGCGAGCCGACATCGAGGCAAACGGCCGTGCATTGACAACACCCGCTGAATTCACCACAACATCAAGTCGCCCGAATGTCGTCTCGATATGGCTGTTGAGATCGTCAACTGCAGATCGATCGGTGACATCGACTCGATGAAAGTGGATGTTCTCGTGTGACGACGCGATCTCCGCCCCGCGCTCCTCGTTGCGCCCAGTGATGATGACCTGCGCACCCTCGGCAGCGAATCGAGTCGCTGCCGCTGCCCCGATGCCAGAGGTGCCGCCCGTGACAAGGGCGATACAGCCGTCAAAGCGATGTTGGGGCGAAGCGTTCACGGTTATTCGGCGTTGGCCAGAGCAAGGTCGATCTGAGTGTGAAAATGGATGAGTGGTGGTTCGATACGGCCGTAGACAACTTCGTTGAGGCCGCCTGAGGCCATGCTTTGTTGGATCTCCGCCATCAGCGTGAAGTCTTCTTGGCCGGTGACTGCGAGCAGCATGTCAAGGTTCTTCACGAAGTAATCGTGCTGTTTTTGTGTGGTGGGCGCAGTTGGCGCGTAGACCGCAGTGTGGGTGCGGGTGCGGCCGGCAGACAGGGGCTCGACAATCCAGACCTCAAGGTGATCAAGTTGATGGCAGATGAGAGCGTTTGGAACGAGGAAATACTGGATCGTGCCGTAGGGGATCAGGCTCCATTCCGATTCGGGCTTTTCGAACTCGTCGGCAACATTTGACCGAAGGCCAACCGAGAGCAGGTTCTTTCCAAAAGCGTCGAAGATCACGCAATCGGAGTTGAAGTTCGGTGCAAGTGAGTTCTTGTGCAAGGTGCGAATGTGGTAACTCTCCGAGAAGGTATCGAAGAACAATTTCCAGTTCATATCCCACTCGTTTGTGCGAGTTTCAATGTGCACATAGGAACCGATATCAAATGACGACAGGTCATCTTGAGCGCCGCCGAGAGTCTCATCAACATCAATTGGTGCATCACCTTCGGGCCGAACGAAGATCAAGCCGTATTTCTCGGCGACTGGTCGACGAAGCAGGTCGCAGTTCATCTCGACATCGTCAAATGCACCTGCTGATAGCGGCCGGTTACGAAGGGTGCCATCGAGGTTGTAGGTCCATGCGTGATACGGGCAGGTGAATGCGGTGAGGCCTTCGCCGGTTGAGGAGGTGTCGACCAGCGGTGCGCCTCGGTGACGGCAAGCATTGATGAATGCATCAAGGGTGCCATCTTCTCGACGAACGACGACAAGGGGAAGCCCGTCAACTCGAAGGGCACGGTATGACCCAGATTCGGCCAGATCAGCGCTGAGACCAAAGAAGATTGGTCCTTTGCGAAACAGGTGTTTCATCTCTTTTGCGAACTGGTCAGGGTCGGAATACGAGCTAGTTGTGTTGGTTCGGCTTGCTTCGGCGTGAAGGCCAGCAAGTCGTTGACCGCTGTGTTGCACTCGCTTGAGGAGTTCTACTTGTCGTTCGTGACGCATGATTAGCTTCCTGTTGAGGTCGAAGTTGGGTGTGAAGTGGTGATGAAGTCTTCTAGGCCGCGTTCGTTCGTCATTGTCCAATAATCGACGAGTCGGAACGGCATTGGGGATCGCACTTTGCCTGCAGCTGTGCGGTAGTAGGTCGGTGTGCCGGGATGGGCCCAGACAAGGTCAGCGTGCAACGCGTCAATTCGTTCTGTGTATTCATCACGAAGTTCGCTGATGCACTCGACTGTTGCAATGTCGTTGTCAACCATGTCGCAGATGCGCTCTGTGATGTACGAGCTCTGGGTTTCTGCGAGCCACATGCCGCTACCGCCGTGGCCCATATTTGTATTTGGCCCATACATGATGAACAGATTTGGAAATTTGGGAACGGTGATTCCGAGGAGCGCTCGCGGATTCTCATCGGCCCAGTCGTCGGCGAGGGTGATGCCATCTTTGCCGGTGATGTTGATGCGTGAAGCCAGAGTGGTGACGTCAAACCCGGTTGCGAGAATGATGACATCGGCCTCGTATATCGCGCCATCGGCTGTCTGAACGCCTTTCTCACAGAACTGGTCAATCGGATCAGTGACGAGCGTGACATGTGGCTGGCACAGCGTGTCGAACCATCCGTTATCGATAAGAATCCGCTTTCCGAATGGAGGATACGAAGGAATGCATTTCTCGATGAGATCTGGGCGGCCCTCAAGTTGTTCGGTGATGTATGACACGATCTCGTTTCGGTGCCGCTCATTGATGCGGTTGAGTGAACGGTCGGGATACTCCCACTCAGGATCAACTTTCAGGAAGCGAAGCAGGCCATCGCCATAGCGCCATAGCTGAGCAAATCGATACCACTCTGCGTACATCGGGAGGTTGCGGAATAGCCATGCGGCATGCTCATCAACTTCGAGGTGATACTCGGGAACATTTCGAGCCCACTGTGGCGTGCGTTGGAAAATCGTGAGTGATGCGAGCTCGCCCGCAATGGTGGGCACCAGCTGCATCGATGAGGCCCCGGTGCCGATGACGGCGACCTTTTTGCCCTTGAGGTCGAGATCTGTTGGCCACTTCGCGGTGTGTGCGATTTCGCCGGCGAACGAATCTTGTCCTGCGAAGGTCGGTGTGACCGGCTGATTGAAATGGCCGGTGGCGCTGACAAGAATGTCGACGGTCTCGTGGCGTGATCCACTCTTATCAACGAGCTCGATATCCCAAACGTTGTTCGTGTCGTCCCAGGTTGCTGACTGGACGCGGGTTCCGCAGGTGATCCGGTCACGGAGGTTGTTGGCGTCAGCAAATCGTTCGAGGTAGTTGAGCAATTCGCCACTACCTGAAAAGAAGTGCGTCCAGTCTGGGTTCGGAGCGAACGAGTAGCAGTAGAAGTGATTTGGTGTGTCGACGCCGCAACCTGGGTAGCGGTTCTCATGCCAGGTACCCCCAACATCTTCATTCTTTTCGTAGAGGTGCCAGTCGAGCCCGGCGTTGTTGAGTTGGTAGGCGAGACAGAGCCCGGATGCGCCGGCACCAATGATCGCAATGCGTGGTCGAGGAGCGGTGGTTGTGTTGATGGTTCGAGCGGTTGCCTCGGGGGAGTAGCCGAAGTCTTTACGAATCATTGGGACGTACTCGTTTGGCACCTCCTCGCCGAGAAAGAATGACAACATCTTGCCGAATGTGTCCGGGCCAGGATCGGTCACCGCTGGTGTCGAAGTACCTGACAGCAGCCAGTCCCGCACGGCGTTCTTAATGAAATCGGCGGTCTCTTGACTGAAGCCGGCCATTGGGTCTGCAACAAGGCGAACATCACGTTGCGGTTGCATCTCTTCGCTCAGCCACTTCGCATCTCCAGTGAGGTGGTAGAGGCAGGCAACAAGCACCCGAAGGTCGGCGGTCGCAAGAGCCTTATCAACGGTGTCGGCCGATTGTTGGACGGAAGATGTCATGACATGATTAAATCTAGTAGACACTAGAAAAGTCAAGTCAGAAGAAGAAAAGTTCAGCCACTGAGGAAACACCGATGAAGAAATCCGATCGAACACGACAGGAAATTCTCGATGCAACTGCTGCATCACTTGCAACGGTTGGCTATAGCGCGACAACAGTGAAATCAATTGCCGACTCGATTGGGATGCAGGACGCATCGATCTACTACCACTTTGCGTCGAAAGATGAACTTGTTGGTCAAGTGCTCGATATCGGTACGGCGCTTGCGGTCGATGCGGTTGATCAAGCCCTTGAACGTCTGCCTGAACAGCACGACCCGCGTGAAGCTCTCCGAGTTGCAATCATCGCTCACGCTGAAGCCGTGCTCGGTGGTGGTGATTATCCACGGGCAAACGTTCGAAGCTTTGGTCAATTGCCGCCAGAACTCATCACTCGCCACCGTCAGGGGCACCGTGACTACGGACAGATGTGGGCGCAACTCATCAACGATGGCGTTGAGGCCGGCGTGTTGCGTAGCGATCTCAATCGCTCAGTTGCACGACTTGTCATCATCGGAGCGTTGTGTTGGGCGATCGAGTGGTTTGACGCTGGAGATGCAATTACGGCCGGAGAAGTTGGAGATCACGTCTTCCAGATGGTCGTGAACGGAATGTCGGTCGGGCAGCCTCACGACACCGCCGTGTCGGTGTGAATGCTGCAGATCAAGTAGATAGAGACGAGGGGGAATAAAAATGACACTTTCGGCGCAGTCGACCAACCTTGCAGAACTCGCACGTTGGTCATGTGAAACATATGGCGACACCGATGCAATTCGAGATGGTGATGTCGCCATTACGTTCAGTGAATTAGGTGAGCTCAGCCGACAGGCAGCTGCGGCACTCGTTGCAGCAGAGGTTGAACCTGGCGACGTGGTCGCCATCTGGGCGCCAAACTGCTGGCAGTGGGTGGTGATGGCGATGGGGGTTTCGCGTGCAGGCGCCGTGTTGCTGCCGGTGAATACCCGATTCAAGGGTGCCGAAGCTGCCCATGTGTTGAATACGGCAGAAGCAAAACTCGTTTTCGTCGTTGACGGTTTCCTCGACACTTCCTACACAGCGATGTTGGCGGCTCAAGATCTCAAGACCCTTCGAGAAGTCATCGACTTTTCAACAGCGGCATATGACGATTTTGTCGCTCGCGGCGTGCCATCCCTGTTCGATGAGGTTGAGCGTCGCACCAACGCCGTCACCTA
>JBMTDQ010000092.1:0-6198 GCA_049432165.1 Ilumatobacteraceae bacterium | reverse complement strand
TTCATTCGCTAGGTACGATCGGGGTTGTGGCAGCAACGTTTCGTGCCGGAGTGATTATTGTCGTAGAGCACCCTGACGGTCGTGTGCTCGCCTGTGAACGTAGCGATGTCGCCGGAGCATGGCAGTTCCCGCAGGGTGGAATCGACGATGGGGAATCACCAGTGGACGCCGCATGGCGCGAACTTGAAGAAGAGACCGGACTAACCGCTGACGAGGTTGAACTCCGCTCCAAGTCGGTGGGCTGGACCTTTTATGAATTTCCTGACGGGCATAAGCGTTTGCGCCGTCACCTCGGACAGGTGCACCGTTGGTTCCGATTTATGGCGAGGGATTCAGCGATTGAGCCGGTTCTCGACAATGTTGAATTTGTCAGTTGGTCGTGGATGACATCATCAGAATTGCTTGAGGTGGTGGTCGACTTCAGGAAGCCCGGCTACGAAGAGATGCTGTTGAGCGCCGAGGCTTGGCAAGATGTCTGACCTCTTCTCGGCAGCAGCAGAGGAGCATCTAAAGAGTCGTGCTCCTTTGGCGGCGCGGCTGAGACCTCGCTCAATCAACGAGGTCGTTGGTCAACAGCACCTCGTCGGACCCGGCGCTCCACTTCGGTTGCTTGTCGAAGGCGACCGGCTGACATCTGCATTGTTTTGGGGGCCTCCAGGGACTGGGAAAACCAGTCTTGCTCTTGCAGTTGCGGGTTCAACGAAACGCGCTTTTGTGCAGCTCTCTGCGGTTACCGCCGGCGTTGCTGACGTGAGAGGGGTCATTCAGCAGGCGCGTCAGCGACTAGGAGAGCAGCAGCAGGGAACGATTTTGTTTCTCGACGAGATTCATCGCTTCTCAAAGTCTCAACAAGACGCACTCCTTCCGGCGGTTGAGGATGGCACGATCACTCTCATTGGTGCGACGACAGAAAATCCGTTCTTTGAGGTCAATGCACCCCTTCGCAGTCGTTCAACGCTGTTTCGACTTGAACCGTTGAATCGTGATGACATCGCAGAGTTGGTGAAGCGGGGCCTTCGTGCCGAAGGTATGACCTCTGATGAAGATGCGATCAATTTGTTGATTGAACGTGCCGGTGGAGACGGTCGTCAGGTGTTGACCGCTCTAGAGGTCGGATGTGCTCTTGCATCGCAGACCTCACACGTCACCCTCAGTCACGTTGAAGCAGCGCTGGGGACGAGTGCCTTGCGATACGGCCGAGACGACCATTACGACGTTGTGAGTGCATTCATCAAGTCGATGCGCGGATCAGACCCGAATGCGGCGGTGTACTGGCTGGCTCGAATGCTGTCGGCGGGAGAAGATGTCAGGTTTGTTGCTCGTCGAATGTTGATTTTTGCAAGCGAAGATATTGGAATGGCTGATCCTCAGGCGTTGACCGTTGCGGTGTCGGCGGCTGCTGCAGTCGATGTAGTCGGAATGCCAGAGGCACAACTCAACCTTGCTGAAGCAGCGATTTACCTGGCGAGTGCACCCAAGGGGCATTCCGTCGCTCGGGCTATCTGGTCGGCAATGGCTGATGTGCAAGCCGGGGTTGTCGGCGAAGTGCCGGCGCATCTTCGTGACGCTCATTACTCGGGAGCGGCTGAAATCGGTCACGGGGCCGGCTACGTGTCGCCTCATGATGATCCGTCGCTCCAACTGGAGTATCTGCCTGACACGCTTTCGGATCGACGGTGGTACCGTCCAGATCAAGAATTTGGAGGAAGTAAGGATGCAAACAGCTGACATTGTGCTCATCGCCGCTGTGGTGCTGTGCGCGATCGGATTTGCTGCGCTTTCAATCGTGTTGCTGCGGGTGTTCGATGCTCTGCGAGCACTCCGACGTGAAGTTCGCGAGATGCGTGAGCAGACATTGCCGTTGATTGCAGACCTCAGATCGACAACTGATTACGCAAAGTCCGCAATGGACGGCGCCAGAGCCGACCTTGAACGCTTTGATCGGGTTCTCGGCTCTGCAGAAGCAATTTCTGAAGCGGTAGAGACCTCGGGTCGAGCTGCCCGACGGTTGTTCGCTGCGCCGGTGATTAAGGCGGTCGGCACGGTGACCGGTGTAAAACGTGCTGTTGGGAGATTGAAGTCGCCTGGTTCAAAAGTTGAAGTGGTCTCACACGAAAAGAGGAGAGCGTGATGCGTCGTCTCGGATGGTTTATCGCAGGTGCAACTGCAGGCGCCGGAGCGATGAGAATGGCACGTCGTCGGGTTCGATCAGCGGCTCGACAACTATCGCCTCGACACGTACGTGATCGAGTGGAACAGCGTGTTCGGTCGAAGGTGGATGAAGTTGGCGATGCGATCCGCGAAGGTCGGGCTGCCAAGGCGAACCGGGAGCGTCAGTTGCGGGCTGTCATCGATCACCGTGCTGAATCGATGACCGATCATGTCGGCCCCGGCGACACCGTTCTTGTCGATGGTGAGCCAGTTGATGCAGGCCGTGTCATCTTGCTGCGTGACCGTGCTGACTCGTCGAACGGTGTCTGAACCCAAGGTTGGCGCTCCTTTCGTAGCGCGACCAGTCGCTGACCGACGTGCAGCAACCCACCGCGCCAACGAATGCGCTCGCACGCTTGGGCTGGGGGAACTTGACGTCATTCGTGAGTCGATGTGCTCGACATTTAGGTCTGGTGATGTCGTGCTCCGTGTCGGTCATTTCACAAGTTCGCCAACCAACGCAGCCGCACTTGCTGACATGCTGCGCAGCAAAGAGATTGCGGTGCCACAAGTCATAGCGACCTTTGAATGTGATGACTCAGGTCTTGGGGTCATTGCGTACGACTACATTCCCGAGTCGAACCGTCACATCGACTGGTTTGACGTCGGGCAGATGTTGCGGCGACTTCATTCGAACGTGACCATCGAATCAGTACCCGATGGGTACCCGGTTGCTCATCCAACCGGTCTTCCATGGTGGAACTTTCCAGAAATGATGTCTCGCATCGACGCAGCGGGCACCATCGATGCGGATGCACTCAAAATACTTCGTTCGGTTGCGGATGCCGGAGAGCGCTGGACTGACATCGTGTCGACAACGCCAACGGTTATTACCCACGGTGACATCCACCCAGGTAATGTCATCATGGGACCTGATGGTCCTGTTCTGATCGACTGGGACTTACTGTCAATCGGCTCCTCAATCTGGGACCACATTGCTCTACGCGCCTGGTCGACACCACCATGGCAAGGGAGCGAGCAGGCCTACGCCGAATTTGCTGCCGGATACGGCGATGTCGACTGGGACATTGCCGACCTTGACGCCCTTGTCAAACTTCGCAACCTTGCGGCAACCATGTTGAAACTCGTGGCGACAACTGCTGATGGTGTGATGACCGATGAAGCAGAGAGGCGTATCAGGTACTGGCTTTCACCAGATACAGCCGCCCCGTGGACATGGGGTTGAGAATCTAAGATTGGCCTATGACGGCTGGCGATGGGATTTCAACTGCAGACCAAGCACAGGCGGCAACGATCGCAGAGCGGCTGAGGGATATTGGTGAACAACTCGATGACCTCGCACTATCGGTGTTGCGAGAGGCCGCTGAAGCTGGCGCCGAACGCCCCGTTGCAGATAAGCGACTCACGCAGGCACGGCGATCGGTCGAAAAAGCAGCCCACGTGCTCGAAGCCCTTGCTGGCGACTAAACAATCTGTGCGCTAAAAGGCGCTATCAGCTGGCTTTGTCGCGAAGAGCAGCAATTACTTCATCAAAACTTGCTTCAAACGAAGCGAGACCCTCACGCTCCAATTGTTCTGAAACATCACCGAGGTCAATGCCCGCCTGGGACAGCGCACTCAGCGCGCGCACTGTTGCCTCATGGTCGGTATCAACGGTTCGGTTGACCACCCCATGGTCGAGATAGGCATCAAGTGTTGCCTCCGGAACAGTATTGACGGTGTCTGGCCCGATGAGTTCATCGACATAGAGCACATCTGAATAGGCGGGGTTCTTCGTTCCCGTTGATGCCCACAGCGGTCGCTGAACTCGAGCCCCGCGGGCAGCAAGAGCATCCCAGCGAGGTCCCGAGAACGTCTCAAGAAAATTGTTGTAGGCCAGTCGACCCTGAGCAATGGCAGCGGTGCCACAGAGTTCATGATCAGGGCTTCCGAGTCGTTTATCGACTTCGCTGTCGACACGACTGATGAAAAAACTCGCAACACTTGCCACCCGTGAGAGATCTGCCACAGGGTCCGTTGCTAGTTGTTCGAGGCCCGAAATATACGCCTCCATCACTTGCTGGTGGCGCTCTGGGTTGAAGATCAGCGTCACGTTCACGCTTCGGCCCTCGGCGATCATTGATTGAATCGCCGGAAGTCCCTCAGTCGTTGCCGGGATCTTGATCATGACGTTGCGACGATTGACCCGATTGTGAAGGTCCTGCGCCGCAGCCAACGTTCCGCTGGTGTCTCGAGAAAGGTCTGGTGCTACCTCAACCGAGACATACCCGTCGATCGCATCTGATGACTCGTAGAGGGGAGCGAACGCATCGCAAGCCGCCTGGATGTCATCGATCACCATGTGCCAATACGCATCGACGGGAGTCACGCCACTCGCAATCAGGCCGTTGAACTGCTCGTCGTAATCGTCAGAGCCCTGAATCGCCTTCGCGAAGATGGTCGGGTTTGACGTGAGGCCTCGAACGCCCTGTGCAATCCGACCGGCGAGCGAACCATCGTTGAGATGGGCCCGGCTGAGATTGTCGAGCCAAACGCTCTGACCGTGGTTGTTGTACAGCGCTGTGAGGTCAGCCATCAGGAGGCCACTCCGAGTACATCGTGAACGGCTGAGACAACCGCATCAACATTGATGCCGAGTCGATCAAGCGCCACATCACCCGGTGCGCTCGCTCCGAAACGGTCGATTCCAACCTGTCGGTCGCTCCACTCATGCCAGCCAAAAGTCGTTCCTGCCTCAACTGACACCGTTGGCACCCCGGCAGGAAGAACCGAATAGCGGAACTCGGCGGGTTGCGCACGGAAACGGTCCCAACTTGGCATCGACACCACTCGCACCTTGCGACCGGCTGTCTTCAAAACTTCGGCTGCATCGACGCACAGTGCAACCTCTGACCCGGTGCCAATGATGATCGCCTCCGGGTCGTCATCGACTTCACCAACAATTCCCGCTCCAGTGATGGCAGCAGATCCATCGGTCACGACACGAACGTCCTGGCGGCTGAGCACCAAAGCGGTTGGGCCGTCGTGGGCGACGGCGTCGGCCCACGCAACAGCGGTCTCGTTGGCATCGGCAGGTCGGACGACATGCAGGTCTGGCATTGAGCGAAGTCCAGCGAGTTGCTCAACCGGCTGATGGGTTGGCCCATCTTCGCCAACGGCGACAGAGTCGTGGGTAAAGACAAAGACCACCCGTGCTCCAGACAGGGCAGCAAGACGAACTGGTGGGCGCATGTAGTCGACAAATACAAAGAACGTTCCGCCGACCGGCAAGATGCCGCCGTGCAACGCCATTCCGACCATCGCTGAGCCCATGCCATGCTCACGGATGCCGTAATACACCTGCTGACCATCACCATTTGCCGCTGATTGGCCTGAGAACGACGCAACCTTTGTTCCGGTGTTGCCGGTGAGGTCTGCCGAGCCCGAGACGAGACCAGGAAGCAGATCGGCGCTTGCATCAAGTGCGGCCTGAATGGCCTTGCGAGTCGCCACTTTCGAGCCGAGATCCCAAGTCGGCATTGCATCAGCCACGGCTGATGGCGAGTCGCCGAAACATGCCTCCCATTCACCGCGCTTGCGGGCATTCGACGATGAAGACTCCCAAGCCGAATGCGCCTTGGCTCCACGAGCGCTGGTTGACGACCGATAGGCATCCACCAGATCACCCGGGAGGTAGAACGGTTCATCAGGAATTCCCATGACCGCTTTCGTTCTCGTCACATCCTCAGCAGAAAATGCAAGACCATGTGCGGCATGCGAGTCGGTGTGATCTGGTGAAGGGAAACCGATGTGTGTGCGTAACACAAGCAAACGGGGCTTACCGTTTGGCGTCCGTGCTACCTCAAGCGCATGTTGAAGAGCGTCGAGATCTTCGCCAATTTCACCGAGTTCTACGACATCCCACCCGTATGAACGGAACCGGCCGGGAACATCATCACTGGTTGCAAGGTCAGTGTTGCCGTCGATGGTGATGCGGTTGTCGTCAAATACGCAGACGAGCCGATCAAGGCCGAGGTGGCCTGCGAG
>JBMTDQ010000091.1:0-6284 GCA_049432165.1 Ilumatobacteraceae bacterium | reverse complement strand
AACTCGTCATGAATGGACGACTGGATGAGCACTCGACTCGACGACGTGCATCGCTCGCCATTCAACGACCAGATCATGAACGCAACAGCGTCAAGGGCTCGTTCAAGATCGGCATCATCAAACACAATCACCGGGTTCTTCCCACCGAGTTCAAAATGCACACGCTTTAACGTTGGTGCTCCTTGGGCCTGAATGAGCGAACCGGTCGCAGACTCACCAACAAACGCAATCGCACGAATCAACGGATGCTCGGTGAGCGACTTGCCGGCAGTCTCGCCGAGGCCATGAACAGTGTTGAGCACTCCGGGTGGCAGTCCCGCCTCGAGCGCTATTTCGCTCAACATCGATGCTGTGAGCGGGCTCCATTCCGCCGGCTTGTGCACGACGGTGCAACCGGCTGCCAGCGCTGGGGCGATCTTCCACGTTGACAGCATGAACGGCGTGTTCCACGGGGTGATCACACCGACCGGCCCGATCGGCTGGCGCATCGAGTAATTCAAATGGTGTTGATCGGGCATCGACCGGCCGTCATTTGCCGCTGGGGCATGGTCAGCGAAGAAGCGAAAATTCTCGGCGCCCCGCAACGCTGCCTCAGACATGAACCGGATCGCCTGGCCGGTGTCCATACATTCGACCGTTGCAATTTCGTCGCGATACTCAACAATGAGATCTGCGACCCGGTGAAGAATCTGCTTCCGTTCTTTGCCTGGAGTTTGTGACCATTCGACAAACGCCGATGCGGCGGCATGCGCAGCAGCATCAATATCTGCCGCACCACCTGAGGCAACCGTTGCGAGCGAAGCACCGTCAACAGGAGATGAGTTCGTGAACGTTGCACCATCGGCGCTGGCAACACGCTGCCCGCCAATGAGATGCAGCACCGGTTCTGCAGTTACTCGCCCGACTGATGTCGATGCGATTTGTTCGTACTGTTCAAACGTCTTATCGGCAGCCACGGTCAGCCCCCGTTCCGCTCAGCCATGCGGTCACGCACACCATTTCGATTCACTCTGAATGCAGCATCGATCTCTTGCACCTCAGAACTCAGCATGGTTGTCGCCGTCGCATCTGGTCCGATGAAATCTTCGACCGCATCAATGAGCACATCGGCCAACTGCTTCTTCTGTTCATCGCTACGACCTGGACCAATTCGAGCGATCACTGCGATGAATCGGTTATCAGGGTGACGGTCCGCAATGGCGACATGGTTGCGGCCAACAGCTCGTGTTCGAAGCGCGTCCACCGGCGCAAGACCAGAATTGATGGCAGCGTCATGAACCGCGTCAACAAGTCCATCGATGTCAGTTGGGCCGCCCATGGTCGAACACGTATTTGCAGAAAACTCGATCGTGATATGAGGCATCAGGTTCATTATCCACCATGGCGATACCGGCGAACGACCGAGAGGCGTCAGGTGAACCGTTGACACTGCCTCGACACTTGTGCGATGGCAACGCACTGACTACGTTGCTAACAAGGGGGTAAACGCCATGGCTGGCTCGTATCACAAAGCACCAGAGTCTTTAGGTTCTGCGCCACCGGGATGTCCCGCGCATGCATCATGGTCGCCCCTTTCGACCGAGTACCTTGCCGACCCGTACCCGATCGCAAACTCTCTGCGCGACGAACATCCGCTGTTTTGGGCTGAGCAACTCGGACATCTCGTCGTCACCGACATGGGCCTCATCGAAGAGGTCTTCATGACCCCCGACATCTATGCCTCGAGCAATGTGCAAGACCCGATTGCACCGCTGTGCCCTGCCGCTCAGAACGTGCTCGGCGCCCCCGACTTCAACCCGATTGCCGTGATGTCGAATCGGCAAGAACCTGATCATGCTCGCATCAGGGTGTTCACCCGACAGGGGTTCAGCAATCGGCGTCTGAAAACTCTTGAGGACTATATGCGGAGCCGGGCCAACAAGTTGCTCGACGAGATGATTGCGAACGGCTCCCCTGCTGAGTTCGTTCAACAGTTTGCGTTTCCGCTTCCTGCCGAGATTGTGTTCCGGCTCATTGGCTTTCCACCTGAAGACGACCGGATGATTAAGTCGTGGTGTGTGAACCGGAAGGCCTTCTCGTGGGGTCACCCAACCGACACTGAGCAAGTTGCAATCGCTGAGGGCATGCTCGAGTACTGGCGTTACTGCCGTGAATTTGTTGCGTCCCGTCGTGACAAGCGCGAGGACGATTTCACCTCTGAATTGTTGAACGCCTGGGAAGCAGACCCGGGCCCAGACCGTGACCCTGATGCCGAAACCGGCATTTCATACGCCGAAGTTGAATCGGTTGTCTACGGCATCAGTTTTGCGGGCCACGACCCGGTGACTGCCCTCATGTGCAACACCTTGCTGTGTCTGCTGCCTCGACGCGACCAATGGCAGGCACTCGTCGATGACCCATCTCTCGCCGCCAACGCCGTCGAAGAAACCCTTCGGTATGAGTCAAGCCAGATCTCGTGGCGACGAGTGACCACCCAAGACACCACGCTGGGCGGCATTGACCTGCCTGCAGGCACCCGAATCATGTTGAACTTTGCCTCAGCGAACCATTCACCTGACCGATTCGAGAACCCAGAGGTGTTCGACATCACCCGAGATGGAGCAAATCGCCACATCAGTTTCGGCAAAGGTATCCACTTCTGTCTCGGCGCAAGCTTGTCTCGTATGGAGGCTCGGATTGCTCTTGAGTTACTCGCCGAGCGTTTGCCGACGTTGCGACTGAGTGACAACCAGAGCTTCAACTACTTCCCGAACATCACCTTCCGCGGCCCTGACTCACTGCACTTGGAGTGGTCATGACGCTGTATGCGGTGCAGAAGTTCTTGTATGAACTCAATCGAACCCCGTCGCTGCAAACGGCATACACCAACGATCGACATGCTGTGCTTGAGCCGTTCGATCTCACCGATGAGGAGATCACCGCACTCACCGAACCCGATATCGGGAAGCTCTTTCACCTTGGTGTGAACGGCCAAATCCTCATGCATTTCGCAGCGTTCCACCAGATCGAATGGCAGGACTACCTGCAGCGGATGCGTGACGGCATCGCTGCATACGGGCCGGTGAGAGAAGGGGTCTATGCAATGACCACTGGGCTTGATGATGTTGTCGCCCCCGTCCACAGTGCATCGATTGAGGGCAGCTCATGAGCCTTGTCTTCGCAGGCGTCTGTTCTCATGCACCGGGAATCACCGGCCGAGCACATATGGCTGATCCTGATGTTCGAGATCGCTTCTACGACGCCTTTCACAAGATGGGTGACGACCTTCGCGCAGCGAAACCAGATGCCGTCGTCATCATCGCGGCCGAGCATTTCGCAAACTTCTTCATGAACAACATGCCGTCGTTCGCAATCGGTATGGCTGATTCGTATGAGGGTCCGATCGAAGATCCAGGTTGGCTCGGTATTGAGCGTCGACAGGTGCCGGGTAACCGTGATCTATCACAGCGATTCATCACCGAAGTGATGAAGGGCTCCGACATCGCGTACGCCGAAGAGTGGAAGTTCGACCACGGCATCATGGTGCCACTGCACTTCTTGACTCCTGATTTCGACATTCCGGTGATCCCTGTCAACATCAACTGTCAAGGGCCACCGCTCGCTCCCCTTGAGCGTGCCTGGGCATTCGGTGAATCACTCCGTCGTGCATGTGATGCTCTCCCCGAACGCATTGCCATCATCGGCACAGGCGGTATTTCACATTGGCCAGCAACTCCTGACTCGGGCAAAATCAATCAGGCCTGGGACCTTGAGTTCATGGATCGCTGGTGTCGAAACGATCGTGACGCCCTGCTCGACCAGTCGTCATATAACGACCTGCAGGTGTACACCGATGCCGGCCAAGGTGGGTTTGAGATAAGGACCTATCTCACGGTGTCAGCAGCGGCTGGTGGTGCGAAGGGTGTGGTGCATTTCTGCGAGCCAATCCCGATTTTCGCAGTCAGTTGCACGGTCGCTACCTACGACCTCGCTGCTGTTTCGTCAGCTCGCTGATGCTGACTGATTGAGACTTCGGGCAGCTGTCACGAATGAACCGAGTGTGATTACACCTAAGCCAGTTGCAATGACAAATGTCCACGACGGGTTCCATGCAAACATCGGCACCCATACGAGTGGACCAATACCGTGACCAACAAATCGGAAACACAGCACTGACGACAGTGCACCACCCCGGTTCTCGGGCACCGCTACCGCAGCAAGGTTCTGCAGGATGACAACAATGAAGTTGACCAGCGAACCGACCAGTGTCCACGCAATAGCGAACAGCACGGCACCGGTGATGAAGCCGAGTGGCAGCGCAAATGCCATCGACACGAGACAGGCAAAGAATGCCGCTTTGCGGGCTCCCCAGTTATCGAGAAGCTGACCCCAGATCGGGCCAGAAATCGCCCCGCCGATTCCACCGAAGAGCAAGATGAATCCGGTCGCCGTCGACGAGATGAACAGTTCGTCTCGGAGATAGAGGCCGACGATCATTGGCAGACCTGCGGGACCGGCGGCTGCGGTGAGTGCTGCGAGCCAGAGCACCATCATGCGTGGCGTCAATAGCGGCTTGATCGGTGGCGCTGACGCAGCAGGACGTGGTTCACCTTCGGGTGCTCGGGTCGCAAGCACAAGGCCGACAATTGCGATGGCAGCAAACGCAATGCGCCAGTTGAACGCTGCTGCAACACCACCTGCGAATGGCGCTGCTGCTCCTCCAATTGCCTGAAAGCTTGTATAGACACCAACCGCCCGACCGAGCCGGGAAGGGTGAATGACTTCACTCAATCCAGCGATGAGAAGAGGGGTAAAGAACGCGTTTGTGCCGCCTTGCAGGAGACGGCCGATGATGAAAATTGGCAGCGACGGCGCAATCACACAGAGCACCGATGCGATTGAATAAATAACGAACGTCGTTCGAATCACTCGCTTACGTCCGTAGCGCTCGCCAATCGTGCCCGAGACCGTTAGCAGCAGAGCGAACGGAATCATGTAACCACTGAACGCCCAGTTCACTGCTTGCGTCGAGGCATCGAATGTTTCTCGAAGTTCGGGATAAATCGAGATCACCATCATCGTGCCGAATGGGCCAAGGAATCCACCGAGGTACAGCGGCAGCGTGGCCATCGTAAACACCCGTTGCGTTGCACCTGACTCTGGGGCCGGTGAGGAGGATGTGTTCTCGCTCAGGTACTTGATCGTGTCAGATCGTTCGCGATTTTTTGGTGTCGTAGCGGGTGGTGCTGGGGCTCGACCGTGTTATCGCAAGCCGCATCCGTCAGACTCGTGTCTATGGCACGACCACAAGAAGACATGGGACGGGTAGGACTCTGGTACGGAGGCATTGACGCATTGCCGTCTGCACAAGCACGTGAAGCCGTTCAAGAGGCCGAGGCACTTGGATACGGCGCCCTGTGGTTGGGAGAGGCGGTGGGTCGAGATCCAATGGCTCACTCAGCGATCTTGTTGAGCGCGACCGAGCGGATTGTGCTCGCTACCGGAATTGCGAATGTGTACGCCCGAGATCCGATGACGATGGTGGCTGGTCAACGCACGCTGGCTGAAGCATTCCCTGGACGGTTCATGTTGGGCCTTGGGGTGAGCCACGCTCACCTCGTGGCCGGCGTTCGTAAACACGATTATTCAAAGCCGTATTCGTACATGGTCGACTACCTCGAAAAGATGGCTTCAGCACGATTCATGGCTGCTCAACCTTCGATTGAGCCCGGAGTATTGCTTGCTGCTCTGGGGCCGAAGATGTTGGAACTTTCAGCGACGAAAGCGAATGGTGCACACCCATATTTCACGACTCCAGAACACACCGCTATCGCCCGTGAGACGATGGGGGCAGATGCGTTGCTTGCACCTGAGCAAATGGTGGTGCTCTCAACAGATGCCGAAGAGGCCCGCTCGATCGCACGTGCGGGTATGAAGATCTATCTTGGTTTGCCGAACTACTACAACAACTTGGCCCGCCTCGGGTTTGACGAAAGCGACTGGTCTGACGGTGGTAGCGATCGACTTGTTGATGCCATCGTTGCATGGGGTGACGAGGAAACGATCGCGGCGCGTGTTGCTGAACATCAGGCCGCTGGGGCTGATCACGTCTGCATACAAGTGCTGACTGCTGATACGACGACTGCTCCTGTTGAACAGTGGCGTCGCTTGGCACCAGCGCTGCTCAAATAGCAAACTCTTGAAATCCGGCTAGTTAGGGAAGTGGCCGGAGACGTCAACAATCAGATGCGCTGTGCCATAGGTGAGGAGACACATGTGGCCGTTGTTGAGTGGCACGATCGCAG
>JBMTDQ010000090.1:0-6361 GCA_049432165.1 Ilumatobacteraceae bacterium | reverse complement strand
GCCTGTCTGACATCTTTTCGCCGACGACGCTCGATGTGGTCTTCTTCGGACTCCGACGTGCCAGCGAGATAGGCCTCTTCAATTTCATCAAGTCGAGTGAGGGCCTCGGCAGATGACATCTCCATTTGGATGCGCCCACGAGACATGAGGTACATACGGTCACTGTATTTCAGTGCCTTTCGTGCATGTTGCTCGACGATTAACGCACCAATGCCCTGCTCTTTCGCCGCAGTTTGCACGGCGCTCAACAAACGGTCAACAATCATCGGAGCAAGACCGAGCGACAACTCATCTGCGAGCAGCAGTTCGGGATCACGACTCAATGCACGCCCGAGCGCAATCATCTGTTGCTCGCCACCCGACAGCATTCCTCCGCGAATGTCAAGACGCGGCTCAAGGGCTGGGAACAGTTCGAGCACTCGCTCGACACTGCCGCCACCAATCTTGATGTTGTCTCGCGCTGACATCTTGGTGAAGATGAGTCGATCCTCTGTCACGAGGCCAATACCGTTTCGAACCCGTTGATACATCGGTGTAAACGTTGGAACATTCGACAGCATCACGATGCCATCGACCGGTGGTAACTGACCGGCAACGGTCAGCAGGGTTGTCGACTTCCCGGCTCCATTCGGCCCCAACAACGCAACGACTTCTCCGCGCTTCACCGTGATGTTTGCTCCGGTGACAACTTCTCGGCCGAGATAACCAGCCTTCAAATTTCGTGTCTCAAGCAGATTTGGGGTTTTCGCCTGAACAAATTCGCCGAGTCCGTCGACACCGGCCATCATCTCCGAGAAGGACAACATTTCGCTCATGATCAGCTCCCGCCCCCTACTGCCTGCCGTTCAATCCCAAGGTCATCATCAGACTGCTGGCCGAGGTACGCCGCGATTACCGCAGGATCGTTCCGAATTTCTTCGGGTGTTCCATCAGCAATTTTGTTACCAAAGTCGATGACCACAACTCTGTCACAGACACCCATCACGAAGTTCATGTCGTGCTCAACAAGCAGAATTGCCATTCCCCAATCGTCCGCAAGTCGGCGGACCACTCGAGCAAGTTCGGCACTTTCAACAGAACTCAAACCAGCAGCCGGCTCATCAAGAAGCAACACGCTCGGATGCATTGCAACAGATCGCGCAATAGCGAGCAGTCGCCGCTTGCCATAAGAGAGATCGCTCACCTCACGGTGAAGATCCTCGTCAAGCTTGAATTCTTGAATTGCTCGAACGACCTCTGGACCAAATTTTGGAATCACCGGCCAGACCAAGTCGCGAAAATACGCAGACAGGTTCTGAGGATCGGCAGCGACACTCAAATTTTCAAACACGGTGGTGTCCTCAAACAACTCCAACGACTGGAACGATCGCGCCATCCCTGCATGAACCCGAGTGTTCGCGTTTCCTCTTGTGATGTCGACGTCGCCGACCTTGACGGTTCCAGCGGCGGTACCAGTGAACCCTGTGAGAGCATCGATCAATGAGGTTTTGCCTGCACCATTCGGCCCGATTAACCCAACAACCTGACCGGGTTCGATTGAAAAGCCAACTTGGTTGACTGCAGTCACCGTTCCGTACTGAACCGTGAGGCCATCTACCTCGAGTCGCTTCGGTGCAACCTTCTCATCACTAGTTCCGTCGATGCTTTCTGAGACCTCTGCCAACTTGATGAAGTATGACTCGCCAAACTTCTTCGTTCGTTTAAATACACGGTGTGCCCGCGCCCATTCAGCAGCAACGCCGTCTGGGTTATAGAGGACCACGAGCAAAATAGAAATTCCGCTAATCAGTTGGACGTATTCGCCAACTCCGCTCCACGTCGATTCCATGACCTCTTGGTTGAAACCAGCCGTTGCCATCATGGCGCCAACGAAGGCACCGAGGACATGGCCAACTCCACCCACCAGCGACAAGCCGGCGTAGGTGATCGATGTGAAGTTTGTAAACGACTGATAACTCACCGAGGTCAATCGGAATGCAAGAAGAATTCCTCCGAGGGCTGCCAACGCAGATGCAAACGCGAAGGCAAATAACTTGGCTGCCGTGATGTTGATTCCGAGTGATGCTGCAGCTCGCTCGTTCGTACGCACGGCAATCAATCGTCGACCGCTTCGGCCACGTCGAACATTCGCAACAAGTACAACCGCAAGCAACGCCATCGCTAACACGAAGATGCCATAACGAGCGGGATGACGAATTGAACTTATTTCGAAGCCAAACAGGCTCGGATCTCCAACTGGCGTTCCGAAAATGCCGCCAGTGAAATTGCCATTATTAAACAGCATCAACTCGATAGTTGTACCCAGCCCAAGAGTCACGATCGCCAGGTTGATACCTCGAGTACGAACGGCCGGTAACGCAAAAATCATTCCGAGTGGAACCGCTGCCACCACCCCTGCTGCAAGCCCGAGAAGGAACGGAATTTGATACACGGCAACTAATCGCCCTGCGACCCAGGCACCAAAGCCAGCCATCGCGTACTGCGCAAGTGACAGCTGACCTGCGTAGCCAGTCACGACCACAATCGATAACAACACGATCGCAGCGCACAAACTGACAGTCAGGGCATCCACCCACTTCGTGCTCTTCGTCAGCATAAGGAACACAATCATCCCCGTGAGGAAGATGGTCCAGTCCCACGACATCCGGCCGTTACCAATCGCCGGTAATCGCCGCAGATAGTGGTCACGACTCGGAATTGAACGACCGCGGAACACCAACATAATGATGATCACCACGAACGGCAGAGACTGCCCGGCTCCTTGCTGGTCCCAGAATCGTCCAATCAAGGTTTGGCCCATTCCGAGGACATATCCGGCAGCCGTTGCAATCGGGAACGACTTGAAATCAGCCACCAGCGCCGCAGCCAGTGCCGCAAGCACCAAGGAGGTCATTGCGGTGACCTGCAACGTCATCACCGGCACCACGAGAATTCCACCAATGCATGCGGCTGCGGAGCCTAGGCCCCAGTTCAACACCGCAATCTTGTTCGGCGAAACACCAACCGCTGCCGCAGAACGCTCATTCTCTGAGACGGCCTCAGTTTCGATACCGAAGTTGGAACTTTTGTACAGCAACCAGAACAAGAATGCTGAGAGACTTCCGATCGCCAGCAGAATCAGACGGTCAACCGTGATACTGACATCGCCATACAGGGTGACACGATCTACTGGTAGCTGACTCGGCACTTGACGCGGCTTCGACCCATACCGAATAACAACCCCTGCCTGCACGGTGACGAGAACCCCAAGGGTGGCAAGCAGTTGAATCAGGTTGCTCGCTCGTTTGCGTTGCAGTGGCCGCAATACAACCCAGTGGGTCAGCACTCCGAGTGTGATCGACAGCAACACTCCAAAGAACGACGCTACCCAAAAGTTGTGGCCGTGCTCGTATTGCAATTCGTATTGGAGGAAGACCCCAGCGATACCGGTTGCTCCAAGCGAAAAGTTGAGCACGCCGGTTCCACGGAAGATGACGATCAATCCTTGGGATGCGAATGCGTACAAGGCGCCGACACCTAACCCGAGTAACGCAAACCGAACGATTTCGTTCACGAAGCCCCTTTCACGACAAGATTTCCCCCATCCCCAAACTGTGACCCTTCACGACATTTGAGGAACCTATGGTGAGAGTAATAAGGGCCAAGCCTCCGATACGAGGCGGACTATCACCGATGCGTAGTGTGAACAACGTCGACCACTTCGTGTGGCCGCGATCTTTACTCACATTTATAAGGGGGAAATAAATGAGTTCCGTAACGAAGAAGTCCGGATGGCTTCGTCGTGTTACCGCAGTCGCAATTCTTGGAATTGGGTTTACTGCCTGCGGTGGAAGCGACGATGCCAGTGACTCTGCAGAAGAGGCGGCCAGCGAAGAAACCGCTGCTCCAGCCGAAGAAGCAGCTGCTCCTACCGGTGATCCAATCAAGGTGATGACCGTCACTACCTTGAACGCAAACGGTCCAACCTACGAAAACATCAAGATCGCTGCTGAAATTGCCGCCGATCACATCAACTCGAACGGTGGCATCAACGGACGACCACTTGAAGTCATCGTGTGTGACGAACAGTTCGACCCGGCAATTGCCGCAACCTGCGCACGCGACGCAGTCGAAGAAGGC
Organism: Ilumatobacteraceae bacterium; assembly: GCA_049432165.1. Classification (GTDB taxonomy): domain Bacteria; phylum Actinomycetota; class Acidimicrobiia; order Acidimicrobiales; family Ilumatobacteraceae; genus Casp-actino5. Next base: position 2,242 of record JBMTDQ010000090.1, on the reverse strand, counting down.
GTCGTTTCCGTAGTCGGTTCGTTCACCTACTTCGCAGAAGCAATCGTTCCAGTGATCGCTGAATCAGATATCACCTGGTTCGGAGCATGTTGCCCGATCTCGCCATCTGAGTTGACATCACCACACTCGTTCAACATTGGTAACCAGCCGATGTACGCAGTTGGAATGGTCCGCAAAGCTGTTGAGGACGGCTGTGAATCAATCAATGCGGTCATCGTTGAAGGTGCCGATGCCATCTTCCAGCCACCGATGGAGAACGCGATTGCGGCCTACGGACGAGAGTTCAACGACGTGATGATCATTCCGAACGCCGCACCGGACTACTCAGCCGAGGTTGCACAAGCAACCACCGGAGTTGACTGCATGGTCATCGTGCTGTCAGAGGGACCATTCCTCACCTGGAACACCGCTATGCAGCAGTCAGGTACTGATGTTCAGCAGTACGGTCCGCAGGGCAACCTCAACAACATCTCTGCAGTTGGTGCCGAGGAAATCACTGACGGCAACATCATCTCAGGTATGTACCCAGATATTTCAACAGCGCCGTGGGATGACTATCGCGCAGCTCTCGAGAAGAACAACATCGACCAAGAGGCGAATGACTTCAACAGCCTCGGAGGTCTTGGAACCTGGGCTGCCTACATTGGTTTTGCACAGATTGCTTCGACCATCGAGGGAGAAGTGACCGCAGCATCGTTCTTCGAGGCAGCAAGCAATACCACCAACCTTGATCTTGGCGGCATGGTGCCGAACATCGACTTCACTCAAGAGTGGACCGACGGCCTTCCTGGCTATTCGCGTCTGTTCAACCGAAGCGTTGTCTATAGCCAACTCTCAAATGGAGAAGTTGTGCCAATCGACAACGAGTTCTTCGACGTCGGTGATATCGCTATGGGTATCGCCCAAGACTGACCTGAACGTAACGAGCCCGGCTCGGCGCCCCCTACGGGTGTCGGGTCGGGCTTGTTTCGCGTTTGGGCTCACTCAGTGGGCCACAGGACTGAACCTGGTTTGATGACTGGCAGCCTCAGAGAATCTGGAACGCGATGATCGATGCGATCAACGCAATGGTGAGCACAGCGATGCCAAGGGCCCCGGCAGCATCTCTACGAGATGACTGCTCATCAGAAGCCCTTGGAACTGGCGGGGTGACGTCTTGATCTTTAATTTCGTACACCATGTGAGTACTCCAAATTCGTCCCGCCAACATGAGTTGGCATCGCTGTTCTTCACCTCGAAGAGTACGTCGAACATTCATTGCGTGGCGAGACGGACTTGTCTCACCGCCCTCTCCTTCGGCTCGTTGCGTGAGGCCATCATGAGAATACGGTCATGAGCGCATGTGGATCGCGGTCACCTTTCTTGCAACGATCTTCCAGACGTTACGAACCGCCGCTCAAGCTCGGCTCCGACCTGATCTCTCGGTGAATGCGGCAAGTTATGTGCGATACATCCTTGGAGCACCAATCTCCATCACTGCATGCGCCGTTGTCGTCTGGTGGTCAGCCGACGGCATGCCGACAATTCCGACTCGATTCTGGTTCATCGTCATCGGGGCAGGTGTGGCTCAGATCATTGCCACGATTGCTCTTCTCACCTCATTTGATCGACGCGACTACGCGATCGGAACCGTGTATTCAAAAACCGAGGTCATTCAGGTGGCCATCTTCTCCGCTGTCCTCGTTGGCGAACCACTTCGACTCTGGGGCTGGATCTCCGTCGTTGCCGTTCTGATCGGAGTCATCAAACTTGCGCTCCCACCCGGAACACCCCTTCGACACATCGTTCGGCATCGTGATCGCGCCGCTCAGGCAGGTGCGCTCGCAGGCGCCGGCTTCGCACTCGCCTCGGTCGGTATTCGCTGGGCATCAACATCACTTGGTGACCACCCGGCACTCGTTCGAGGACTTGTCACGCTCGCCGCAATGAACACTGCCCAAACCATCGTGAACGGAATCTGGATACAGATTCGCGAACCTGAATCCATTGGTGTCATTTTTCGGCACTGGAAGCGCACGCTGCCCGTCGGAGCGATGTCAGTTGGCGGATCAGCCTCGTGGGCCATCGCAATGAGTATGGAAACCGCAGCGAAAGTTCGATCACTCGGTCAACTCGAACTATTGCTCACATTTCTCGTCTCTCGCGCCTGGCTTCACCAGCGACATCAACGAAGTGAGTTCATTGCGAGTGGAATCGTGCTGGTCGGCATTCTTGGTGTCACCTTGTTTGGGTGACCTCGTTT
>JBMTDQ010000089.1:0-6395 GCA_049432165.1 Ilumatobacteraceae bacterium | reverse complement strand
CGGAAAATTCAGCATTTGCGTCCTCTTCCATGAGAACTTCTCGATAATTCGCCAACCAGATTCCAAAACCCGGCTTGTCGTAGAGGTCATCCCAGAACTTGTAGCGCTCCTGAGCAGTCGCATCGTGGAAGGACCCATCAGTTGGTCCATGGATGAACCCGCCGGGAGTCTCTGCACATCGCGCGAAGATCTCGTCATAGCGGTTTCTAATTTCGGCCATTTCTTCGTCGCTGATTGGTCCGTTCTTCAGCGGAGCGCACCAATTCGGTCGACGCTGGAACACGTGAAGCGATTTCACATTCTCTGCGATCGCCGGGATGATCTGAACCCCAGTCGCGCCGGTGCCAACCACGGCAACCCGCATCTCTGACATGTCAATTGGTTCTTTTGGCCAGTTGTACGTATGGAAGGACTGACCGGTGAAGTCCTGCTGGCCTTCATACCTCGGCAAGGTAGGGGCTGAGAGCAACCCAATTGCAGGAAGCAACAAATCACAACTCATCACGTCACCGCTACCAAGGTGAAGTGTCCAACGGTTGGCATCGTCATCCCACACGGCCTTCTGAAGCTGTTGGTTAAAACGCATTCCGTCACGTAGCTCAAACTTCTCAACGACGTACTGCAGATATTTCAAGTTCTCGGGCTGCGGCGAGAAACGTTCTTTCCAGTGCCATTCATCGAGCAGTTCTTTCGAGAACGAATAGCCATATGAGTAACTCTCAGAGTCGAAACGACAACCGGGGTAACGGTTCCAATACCACGTACCGCCAAAGTCGTCGCCTGCTTCAAGCACAAGAGCGTCGACACCAAGATCGCGGAGTCGATGTAGCGCATAGATTCCCGCAACCCCTGCGCCAATCACGATGACCTCGTGATGCTCTACGGCGTTAGCGCTCGGCTTGTGATCACTCAATGTGGTTCCCCCTTTGATCTCCTCCTGAACGCTAGACGGCGCATCGCAATTCACTTCAAACGGAGCACACCGAGGCTTAGGTGATTCCCCCATTTTGCTACGTTCTGGTTACCGAAGTAGGTGGGGGAATTCATGGGGGAAGCAGTCCGAGTCGACGATGCCGATGGTGTGCGAACCATGACGTTATGCAGACCACGCGAGTACAACACCATCACTCCACAACTTCGTGACGAGCTCGGAGCGGCAATTGATTCCGCTCAGCACGACCCCAACATCCGGGTATTGCTTCTCGATGCCGAGGGACCGGCATTCTGCGCGGGATATGACCTCGGTTGGGCGACAGGCGAACAAGCAACCGAGAGTGCGTCAGCAAATCACCGAGCCTGGGATTCGGCCTCTGACCTTCACATGATCGGCGAGTTTGCTGCCACATGGGCAAAACTGCACGATTCCGTGAAGCCGACCATCGCCGCGGTCAGCGGCTGGTGTATCGCCGGTGGGACCAACATTGTGTTCAATGCCCACATGATCATTGCGAGTGAGTCTGCTCGTTTCGGCTACCCGCCCTCACGGGTGTGGGGCATCCCCGAGGCGCCTTGGACTTGGGTGGCTCGAATGGGGCTACAACGTGCACGTCGCTACATGCTGACCGGAGACGAAATCACCGCACGAATGGCGCTTGAGATGGGACTCCTACTCGAGGTCACTGACGACGATCAACTTCCTCACGCAGCCAGAGAACTTGCGAACCGGATTGCGCAGGTTCCGACCAACCAACTCGAGATGATCACACGATCTCTCAACGCTGTTGCCGACCACATGTACGACCCTCCGGCATCTCGACGTCTCGGGACATTGTTTGATGGTGTGGCTCGACACAGCCAAGAGGGCAACGACTTCGTTAGCCGCTCCGAAGAAGTTGGTTTCAGGGAAGCTGTCCGAGAACGAGATCGGCCATTTGGCGATTACGGCGAACGAGCGAAATAAGACAGCAGAGACAAGCGACGGTTTAACAGGAAGGATGAATGACATGACTACTCCACCATTGACATTGAGCCACACGATTGGCCCCACCGAGCCAGCAATTCTTGACCTTACGATTGGCGATGTCCTTCGTCGTGCTGCGGCCGAGCGACCTGACCAGCCCGCACTGATCGCCTCGAATACAGGGGCGACGTGGACCTTCGCCGAGTTGCTATCTGATGCCGAGGCTGTCGCTCGGGACCTCGTTGACCGATTCGAACCTCGCAGTCGGATTGCGATTTGGGCTCAGAACCTTCCTGAGTGGGTGATTGCCGAATATGCGATTGCCCTTGCCGGCATGGTGATCGTCACCGTCAATCCCAATTTGCTGGAAGATGAAGCGGCATATGTCTTTAACCAGTCAAAATCGGCTGGGGTGATCGCGTCGAGCAGTTACCGCGGAAGAAACTTGGTGACTATTGCTGAACAGTTGATGGAACGTTGCCCATCGGTGCGCGAGGTAATGCCACTCGGAGAACTGACCCAGATCGCCGACGCAGCGAGATCATCGACCACGGACCTTCCACAGCCAGACCCTGGTGACCTCGTGATGATTCAGTACACGTCGGGAACGACCGGCTTCCCAAAGGGAGCGAGCTTGCACCATCGGGGGCTAGTGACGAATGCGTTGCATAGCACCCTCCGTAATGGCAGTAAACCGGGCGATGTCATGCTTGGTGCAATGCCGCTCTTCCACACTGGCGGCTCAGTGCTTGCCGTGCTCGCTTCTGGCACTCGGATGTTGACGATCGTGACGGTCGAGGAATTTGAGCCCGGTCATGTGCTTGACACCTTCGAAAAGTATGGGGTAACTCTCGGCGGAGGGGTTCCGACCATGCTGATCGCAATGATGGAGCACCCGACATTTAAGGATCGTGACCTTTCGGCTCTAACAACCATTACATCCGGCGGTTCAACCGTGCCCGCCGCTCTTGTCGAGCGGTTTGAACGTGAGGTGGGAGCAAAACTCACGATTGTGTTCGGGCAAACAGAGATGTCTCCGGTTGCAACAATGACTCGACCCGATGACGGAGTTGATGACAAAGCCAACAGCCTGGGCACCGCTCTCCCCCACGTCGAAATCAAAATCGTCGACCCTGATGGCAACACTGTTCCAATCGGCGAGCCGGGTGAGTTCTGTACCCGCGGCTATCTCAACATGCTCGGTTACAACGACAACCCTGAAGCAACCGCCGAAACGATTGATGCTGACGGCTGGCTTCACTCAGGCGACATCTGCTCGATGGATGAACGCGGGTACTGCTACATCGTCGGCCGAATTAAAGACATGATTATTCGTGGCGGTGAGAACATCTACCCGAAAGAAATTGAGGAAGTTCTGTATCGCCATCCCGCCGTCGGCGATGTTGCAGTCATCGGGCTTCCTGATGACAAGTGGGGAGAAACTGTTGGAGCGGTTGTCCGACCAAGTCCAGGGTCCTCACCCACCGCTACCGAGCTTCGTAGCTGGGTCAGAGAACATCTTGCCCCTCACAAAACCCCTGCGAGTTGGTTCTCAGCGGATGAACTCCCACTGACTGGTTCAGGAAAAATTCAGAAGTTCCGCCTCGTCGAAATGTGGCGTAACGGCGAACTGAATGAAATTGCCTGACATCTGCATCTGGTCGCTAACGTGCCGCTGTGTTCCGCATTGCGATAGTGCTGTGTGACGACCTTGGTCGTCGAATTTCATCGGAGTTTGCCTCATACGAAACGTTGTACAAAGAGTTCTTGTCGCTTGCCGCTCCTGAGGAATGTCACTTCAGTGTCTTTCGAGCTCACCATGGAGAACTCCCTCGCAACGTCTCGGAATTCGATGCAATATTGATGGGTGGCAGCCGTTCCGGTGTCTACGAACAGCACGAATGGATTCCGCCGCTCCTCGACATGATCCGAACCGCCGTTCACAGCAAGGTCACCACCTTGGGGATCTGTTTCGGACATCAGGCCATTGCTACGCAAACATATGAGTGTCGTGGCCTTGGAGGAAGCCCCGACGTTGAGCAACTGCACCTCATCGCATTCCATCAAGATCAGGTGCACACGATTCCTGACGGAACGTCGTGCTACCTCACCTCGACAGGTTGCGAGATTGCGGGTCTCGCCGGCGAGAACATTTTCACGATGCAGCCGCACCCAGAATTCACTCCCGAGGTCACTTCAGCAATTCTCAACGCAAGCCGCGGAGACAGATTCTCTGAGAGCGTGATTGACGATGCGATCGCACGTCTTGATGTGGCCCTTTCTGCCACAAGGGCATCACAGCTGTTCTGGTCGGCAATTCAGACAGAGGGCAAGAGCTCCTCGCCTGTTGCAGTCACTGCAACGACTGAATAAACCTGGCGATTCGTTGTGACCAAGTTGCGAACTCGGCGGCCGTCGCAGCTACCGACAACTCGGATGGCCCAATAAGTTCGTGTAACTGTTCGGCGCTGCTGACCGGGTGCCCGGCGTCACCAGACCACGCAAGAATCAATGTTGGGACAGCGATTGTCGACACCTGTTCACGAGTCGGAAAATCGGCGGTTGCCGCACCTCGCAACACGCACGCCATCTGGTGCTGATCAGCGGCCAGGGTGTTTCGTTCAATTCGGTCGTGCCACTCAGCACCAAACAGGTCTGGAGGTGCCACTCGTTTTGCCGCTGCGATGACCTCGTCAAGTTTTCCTTCCGAAACGAGTTGAGCACGATCGAGATATAGCGATCGTTGCGCATCTCGAGTCTCCCAAGCCGTTGGCGGAATAACAAGAACAAGCCCTCTGATTCGGAGCGGGGCCCGAACAGCTGCATGTAGGGCTGTACCCGCACCCATCGATGCTCCCCCAGCCACATATGAGGCGATGCCGAGAGCGTCGGCAAGCGCAAACTGGTCATCAGCAAGATGGGCCCATGAATAACCGTCCAAATCGGTCGTCAGCGTGGAGAGCCCGTGGCCTCTTGCGTCGTAACGAATGACATCGGCATGAGGTTCGATGAAGGACCAATCGAAATTAAGGAACTCTCCCTCTAACTCGATCGAAGATGTAAGACCATGTCCCCAGATAAATGGGACGCCGACTCCCTGACGCTGAAGCGAAAGTTCGATGTCTCCGAGAGCGACCAGTCGGCGCATCTCAAGAATTCAGATTGACACCAATGCGAGGCAAGACCTCACTCGCCATCATTTCAAGTTGCTCATCCATTGCTTCGCGGGTCAGACCTGGCATATCGAAGAACAGTACAAAGTGCTCGACACCAACTTCATCGCGATATCGACCCATAGTGTCAGCAACCTGCTCGACTGAACCAATGGCCATGATCTGCTGGTCCATTGAGTCTTCCAAGCTCGGCTTGTGATCGAACGGAGTTTCTGATCCATCTGGCATGGCGTAACTCCGGAAACGACCGTACGGCGAAAGGAATTTGATCCACTCATCGTGAGCATCACGGGCGCCGTTCATCGCAGCCTCAGTCGTGTGCGCGACGTGGGCATTCAATGCGAGGCATCGTGCTTCGCCCTGCTTGATTTCCCATCCCGACTCTGCAGCGCGTTGACCGTAGAGATCCCACCACTCTTTTGTCTGCTGGGGGCCACGTGCTGGCATGACAGCAAGATGTCGAACTCGCGCTGTGTAGTCGAGCGTTGCTGGAGAGGTCACAGCCTGCCAAATATCGATCGGAGCGATCGGTTTTGGAATCAGCGTGAGATCTTGGACGGTCGAACCTCGGTCAGGAATTCCTGGAGGGGGAAGCACGAAATGCTTTCCGGTAAAGGAGAAACGCTCGTTGTACCAGGCCTCCTTGATGATTTCCATCGACTCTTCGAACAGTTCACGGTTGACGCGATCAAGCTCTGCCGACATCTCATTGTCACCTGAGGCAACAACGCCGCCCAGCGACTGCGCTTCGCGAGGAACCGTTCCACGACCCACACCAAATTGCATGCGGTTATTCGTGAGGATCTGCATCATTGCGGCATCTTCCGCGAGACGAAGTGGATGCCACTGTGGAACGACGTTGAACATCTGACCGAGGCGCAGGCGCTCGGTTTCCTTCGCCAAGTGAAGTCCAAACAGGATGAGGTTTGGAGTTACCTCGTATCCCTCGTACTGGAAGTGGTGCTCTGTAAGCCACATCGTGTCATAGCCGAGACGATCCATCGTCTTGGCCCAGGCCGTCAAGTTGTCATAGCAAGCGATGAAGTCAGGATTGTCGTAGCGGCGGTCTACGGGTTCTGGCCCCCCGTATCCGGCGTCTGGCATCGGAACTCCACCATAAAAATTCGCATCAATACGCACCTCTGCAGTCTGGCATGCGAGCCCACCCCATGCACGAATCACAAGCCAGCTAGTGGAACGTTGTACTGGATTTTTTGTTAACGCAGCAGAGGAGCGCTTATCTCCCTGACCACGACGGGGGACGCTTTTCTGCGAAGGCCCGCGGGCCCTCCTTGGCATCATCTGACGCGAATACCTCAGCC
>JBMTDQ010000088.1:0-6427 GCA_049432165.1 Ilumatobacteraceae bacterium | reverse complement strand
AGTTGGCTTGCACCAATGGTGAACTGAAGGTCCGACAATTGCTGGTCGAGCGAAACCACTTCGTACGGATCAAAGATGGCGATCAGATCGGCATCCACCGAAAATGCTCCGTTGGCCAACGCATGAAGTTGATCCGGAGCGACTCCGACCACCCACTGGCGCCGGAGCGACAAGTCCACCCGGCCTTCCGTCGGACCACCCTTCACCACCTGTGTTCCCGCGGAACCGAAGACATACATTCCCCCACCCGACACGTAACCGAGACACTCCCGAACGGTGGAACGGAAGAATGTGCGCAGTGCCGACGACCGGAACGAATAGCCGAACATGTCGAAAGAGCCCTGCTTTTCAAGGGCTTCGATTGCGAAGTTGTTCTCCATTGAACCTGGCTCGGGGGCGACGAGCATCCCACCCGTTGATCCACTCACGGAACCATCTGCCCCAAGCTTGATTGATAACTTCACGCGGCGTGCGGTGCTGTCGAGGGCGGAGAAACGTGAGAGAGACAACGCACTTATCGCCCGAACCACGGTCTGAACAATGAGGAAGATCAGGATGAGCACGATGGCGCTCGTGATTCCCTTGCCGACATTCGGGCTACGGGTCAGGAACACATCAACCTTGATTGTTAGGGGCAGAGCCTCATTGGCCAGTGACGAGTCCAGACTCAAGCGCACCGGAACTGAGTACGCGCCGTAACCATTCTTGACCGGTCCGATGGTGAAAACACACTCGACTTCGGACTGAGCGGGAATCTTGCATTCGGTGTCTCCACCAAGCTCGAATTCCTTTCCAAGATTTTCACCATCAATACCCAGAATTCGCACTATGCCCTCGGCGGCATCCGGCCCTCGAAACTTGAGACGAATCGTGGCGGGCTCAGTGTCCTTGATTTGGGTCTCAATGAACTCCTCAGGAGGGATGTAGGCCGGGTATTTCTCACCGTTGGTGATTCCAAAAGTTTTAGTGACTTTCGTGAACGTGATCGGGATGTTCTCGCCGTCCAGACCAGTTAGACCAGGCATGAAGCCAGACGGTTCCACCGTGATCTTCGCGAGAAGAGCGTCATCAAGCGGAGGGCTCTGAAGCAACTTCTCCAAGTCTTTGGGATTAATCGTGAACTCGGTCTTCGAACTCGTTGATGCTTGAAGATCCTTCGAGGCACTCGAATCAGCCAGTTGAACCTTGAGGTCCTGAACAAACTCCTTACCGTCGACAACAGAGATTCGTAGGGCCGAAGGCTCGAAACGATCAATAACGTCAACCTTGTTCCCTTCATCATCGGTGAGTTGAACCGTGGCCTGCGCTTCAAAGGTGACGCGACCACGAGCTTCGGATGCCCCATCACCCAGGAACCGGATCGACCACTGTCCTTCGAGACTCTTGCCAATGGGCCGCTGAACCCAGAGGATCGCTCCGAACTTTGAAGTTTGGGTGATCTCAATTCCTTCGGGCAACACCGAGTTCTCCGCGAAGACATCAATAGGTAGGTCCGACGGCGGCACGAGTTCGACACGTGTCCTTTCGTCCTCTGATTGAGAATTACTAGGTGGTACGCGCACTCGCACCTTGAATCCCGTGAGAGATTTATCCGCCTCAAACGCGATCGCGCGACAGTCATCAGTGGCAGTCCCACATTCGTCGAGTTGAACGTCGTTGTTGGGCAGACCGGGAATCGTCTCGATCACGTCATCGATTTGAGACGTGTCGAGAGCAAAGCTGTACGTGCCCAGGGCAGGTTCAACTCCGCATGCTCCCGTACCAACAACAAACTTTCCGCTTCTGAATTCGCCTTGATTCGTGGCGATCAGGCGCATCAACTCGGTCTGATTTTGATCCTTGTTCAGACCCTGGGCCCACAACTGAATACCGTTCAAGCGAAGCTGGTCAGCGAGACCTCCAGCGCTGCACACTTGACCCTTGATTTGCCCGATCTCGGTGTCCGAAAGTCCTGAATCGTCGTCGTTGTCGTGCTCTCCATCGCTGAACCAATAGATCATGCGACATGATTCAGCGCCATTCGGGTCGCTCTTAAATGCCTCCAAAGCACCCTTCAGAGCCACGTGGTAACGGGTGTACGAATCGCCGTTGAGCTTTCCTTGCTCCGAAATGACACGTGAAAACTCATCCAGAGTGTTTGGATTCAAGTCGATCCATGGCTGTCGTGCGGTGAAACCCTCGCCAAATCCATACATCGAAGCGCTGACTTCGATCTGGCTCAACTCATTCCCAGCCAAGGAAGAAAACACGCCGGCAATCGCCCTAATGGGTAGGATACGCAACCCGAATGGGTCGTTTCCTTCCTTGTTTTCACGCCGATTCTGATTTGGTGCCAGCGACTTCGACTCGTCCACCAAAAAGAGAACCGACAATTTCCGGTTCTTCGCGATGCAACTCGCAAGCTCCTGGCCAAGACTTCCATCGCTGAGCCTTGAGGGACGCGAATCCGGAACCTGATTTGCCATGGCTGCCGGTAGGCCCGCGAATAGTCCAAGACAAAGGCTCAGTCCTACTCCTAGGCAAACACGGAGGGAGCGACGGCTCATCGTGCACTCTCGATCGCCAGGATCGCGATATGTGCACAAGCGATCAAGGTGGTGCCATAACTGAGCAACATTTTCAATGGCCGGAACCACCCCAGCGTCACGTAATTAGGGTCAGATCTGGCGCTCTGATCGCGATTAGAGACCAAAGCGCCCAAAACCGTCGACGCCACACAAAGTCCGTATCCAACCTTGGAATCAACGGCAAACATCACGATCGCCAGGGCAAAGACGCCAGCCATCAATCCAAGGAGCACCACCGGCGGTCGCCGAAGAACCGTCTCATAAGCAGGCGTTATCGGAAAATCGTTTCCGGACCAGTCGGTCATTCTCCCCCCAATTCCGACCCAAACCTATTTGTCCTAATAGACCGGACGCAAGAAGATTTCTTATCGGTCTATCAAGCCCTAGATAGGCATCCAAAGGTTCAGAACCAGCCCTTTTGGCCGTTGGAGTAGATCCGAGCAAACTCGGCGTCGGACTTGGTGAGGTAGATAATTCCCTCAATGAGTCCGATAATTCCCATGACAGCAGTAGCAATAAAACAGGTGAAAAAGCCGCCGATGATGGCGACCAGCAACATGATCACGCCCTCTTTGGTGTAACCAAGAATGAATTTGTGAATTCCCAATGCCCCCAGCAAGATGCCACATATTCCCGCGGCGATCTTGTTGCCACTCACATCCTTGCCACCCGAATACGGGTTTGGCGGCGGCGCGAAATTGCCGAAGGGATCGTTCACAGTGGTCTCCTTTTGGGCTAATGAATGTTGAGCACCATAGCACCTATCGCCGAGCGAGGAAACGAAGATATTCTCGGACTCACGTGGCTCCGAGTGGTCGCGGATTTCATCTCCGGGGGGAGAGATCGTGATCGGTAGAGGTATCTATCGCCGGCTTCGCCGGCAGTTTGACCAACTCGTCGATCGAGCGTTAGTGCGTGGAAGTTTCCTTGCAGTCGCTCTTTTACTCGCCGGATCCTTCCTCATCGTGTTCATAGGTGCGTTGATTGTTGCGATCGGTCATATCAACCTCGAAAACGAGGAGGATTCCGTCTTAGAAGTCGCATGGCAAGTTCTCCTTCGCGCCATGTCACCCGATCAGCTAATGGACAACACCCGGTGGGATGCACGCATTGTCCTACTCGTTGTCACAATCGTCGGACTTCTTCTTGTATCGACACTTATCTCGATTCTGAACTCCGTCATAGAGCGTCGAATGGAATTCATTCATCGTGGACGGGGCACAGTCAGCATGAATGATCATCTCGTAATTCTCAACTGGAACCAGTTCGGGATTCGCATCATTCGAGAGGTGGCACAATCCGCCGAGCCAGGGCACGCACCTTGTCGGGTCGCTATTCTTTGTGACCTCGACCCCGTCGAATTGATGCATGAAATCCGAGATTCACTCTTGGACGACATTGGCTCGGATACTTCTCGCGTTCACCGTCACTTCATGCGTCATCCAGAGAATTGGGTGGTCATTCGCAAGGGAAATTCAACGAACACGGCAGATCTGACTCATCTGACTTCTGTTGCGACGGCTCGTTCAGCGATTGTCCTACGCGACACATCAGTTGAAACCGTTCAAATTCTTCGAGTTGTTCTGGCCATCGATTCGGTCTTGAGTAAAGAGACGATTGCCGGTGACTTTTTCGATCAACTTCCTGTCGTTACATTCACCAACAAGCACCTCCTCGCCGATCACTTGGACAAGCGACTTGTAAATGCAGCGAGAATCGATTCCCCGCGACGACGACACATCAATTACATCCCACTCAGTGCAGAAGACGTCCGCCACGGAGTCGAGACGCAAGTCTCAAGACATAGGGGCCTGTCTGCGGTCTACCAAGATCTTCTCAATTTCGGTGGACAGGAGTTGTATCTCGTTGATCCGCCTTCCCCGCTGATGACCTTCGGTGAGATTGTGTTGGCTTCAAAAGAATCGACACCAATTGGAATCGTCCGAGATGCGATGCCGGATCTATGGCCCGACTGGGACCATCAACTCGGAAATTCTCGGGTCGTGACTCTCGCCACGAATCTCTCGAACGCATCGCGATGGACACCAGCTCCGATAGAAACTTCGCTTGCTGGACGTCGTCTCTCTCCCAACCCGAGCCAGACAAAGATCGAACGATTTCTGTTCATTGGATGGAACGATGGTGCAAGGCGCCTAGCTTCGGCACTCGAGCAGATTTTGCCAACCGGTTGCGGACTCACAGTGATCCCGCGTGCCCTCGACCATTTGCCTATACCCGACCGCTTCTGCAACACGCCTGTCGGTGTTGTGTCTGCGGAGATTGAAGATCCATTGGCAGAAGTTGGATTCCTCGATGATTTCGAGCATGCGATTGTCTTCACCGATCAATCCGTCGATCCAGGAACTAGTGACACCGAGGTTTTGATTGACCTGCTGTCGTGCCGTCACTACGCAGACTCAATTCCTGACCCGTCTCGCCGCTTCACCATCGTCGCCGAACTTCAGAAGCGATCCAGCCGACACATCGCGGGAGAACGGTTAGCAGATGATCTCCTAATTAATGACGCTTTGCTGGCTTCTGCTGCTGTTCAGTTGGCATTCTCGCCCGACCTTGAAGCAGTTTTCAACCAACTCCTATCCGAAGAGAACCCGGTTGAGTTGATTACGAGGCACCTCTCAGAATGGAGCATTGATGTTGTCGGTTCAACATGGGACGAGTTGATCTTTTCTACCTGTCATTTGACTGGTGAAATTCCCATTGGCTACCGACGCACTATGCCGAGTGGACCGGAAGTGATCCTGAATCCACCGCGAACGACGCGCTGTCAAGAAGATGACGAGATCGTTCTGTTATCCCGGCGTCCTAGACGCGAAGGATGATGGCGATCAATCTCTGCTTTTCGTCTGATACCTCAGCCCGGTTCCCGGAATCGAAAATGTCCAATACCGATTTTTTGTCGCGGTGCGGGTGAATCGAATGAATCCCGGTATCGGTGCGATGCTCCAACCAATTCCCCGTTTGCTGAAGTTGATTCTGAAGAAACCGAGATTGATTGATCGACGGAATTGAAGGCCCACAGGTGAACCTTATTCATTAATGATCCCACCAGACAGACCTGAGACATCGGTGCTTTTCGAACCTATGACGAAGGGATACATTTCGAATGTGTGGCTGTTGTCTCTGATCTTCCTCGTACCGGTGATTTACCTTGGCGTTGGTCGCGACTTACCCACCGAACTAACTGACCGCCTTCACGACGTCTTCCCCCTCGACCAAGCTCCAACGGCGCAAGGGCTCGCGATTGCCTTTATCGCCGGACTCCTGGTGGGCGGAACACCATTTCATGCGATCTTTCGTTACTTAGCAACCGTGGTGCACGAGTTGGGTCACGCCTTCACGGCTGGCGTCCTGGGTGGCCGACCAAAGAACATCACCATCGCCCCCAGTGCCTCGGGCTTGGCCACCTATCAACCTCCTCTTGGTTGGGGACGAGGGCGTGCCTCTCTGGTGTCGTTAGCCGGTTACCCCGCGCCGGCCATCGCTTCGCTGGCAGCCGTTCAAGCCCTGCGACAAGGTCAAACCATGTCGTGGTTCTTCTTCGCCACGGGCACCTTGGCGATTGCCATCGTCTTCCTCATCCGTAATCTCTGGGGCTTCTTCTGGACGGCTGCTACCACCACCGGTGCCTACTTCGCTGCCACCGAACTGCCCGTGAAAACACTCGGCTGGATCGTGGCCGGTATCGCTGGTTACTTGGCCATGGAGGGTTACCGACACTCGTGGCAACAAATGATGATCGTGAAGAACTTTCCCGGCGCTGGTTGTGATGCCGAGAGGTGCGCGATCTGGTGGCGGATGAATCCACGTGGAGTGGCAACGATGCACTTCGTCGCAGTCAC
>JBMTDQ010000087.1:0-6498 GCA_049432165.1 Ilumatobacteraceae bacterium | reverse complement strand
ACCCGCGACCTCCGGCTTGACAGGCCGGCGTGAACTCCAACTTCACCACGGGACCAGGAGTTCTATTTATATCTAGCACCCCCAACGGGATTCGAACCCGTGCCGTCACCTTGAAAGGGTGATGTCCTAGGCCGCTAGACGATGGGGGCTTGACCTCATCTCGTTGAAGGCGACGTTACGTTAGCACCCTCTTCACGACGTTCCACCCTCTTGAGGCAGGGTTTCAGTGAGCGAACTGACGATCCATTCCAGTATCCAGCCGGACCACATATACAGATGGTGTTCGGGACTCGCATCAGATTGGTCGTCAGCGATCGAGGCTGAGTTATCGTCAACGATGCCGAGCACACTCGCGAGCGTGACCCGAAGGGCATTAAGTGTCTGCAGGAACGAGGTCAATTCGCCCT
The DNA here is from genome assembly GCA_049432165.1 of Ilumatobacteraceae bacterium. Taxonomy (GTDB): domain Bacteria; phylum Actinomycetota; class Acidimicrobiia; order Acidimicrobiales; family Ilumatobacteraceae; genus Casp-actino5. Next base: position 6,091 of record JBMTDQ010000087.1, on the reverse strand, counting down.
GGTTCATCACAATGCTGCCGCCCTTCGCCGAGTCAAAGGTTGTCATCACCGTTGTGATCGAAGTTCGGCGGGAGGTGATGAGTTCTTCGCGCATTAAGCGCTGGTACTCGGCCTCAAGTTCTTCGTGTTCGGCTTCGTGATGAGTGAATGCGGGGGGAAATAGTCGACTCACAATTCCGGTCTCAGTGCCATTTTGCGCGTCGTCAATGAGTGCATCCAATTGACTGATGATCGTTGCGAGAACTTCTCGCTCGTCGGTTTCAAGGCGGACGATCCATGTGTCGTGATCTCGTCGTTCAACCGGCGGCTTTCGTCGAAGTGCCATTAGCCGGCATCCTCGAGTGTTGCCCAGAGCCCGTGTTCATGAAGTCGAAAGACATGCATCTCGCATTGTTCGCGATTACCGCTCGCCACGTTGGCTCGGCCTTCATGGTGCACAGCAAGCATCAGTTCAGTTGCTTTTTCCGTTGAGTAGCCGAACAGTTTCTGCAAAACGTAAGTGACGTAACTCATGAGATTGACCGGATCGTTCCACACGATCACGATCCACTCACGCTCGTGCTCGACCGTTGTTTCAGCGTCAATTTCGGGCGCTGTCATCGTGTCGGACGACGCGTGATGAGTGAGCAACGAATATGTCACACCAAACAGTCTGCCTGATGGCGTTGGCCGGCACATCTGTGGGGTCGTACGATGGTCAACATGTCCATCGGCAGTCGTCCCCTCGTGCCTTCGCGCATGGCACCTGGTGGCGTTGTGCATGGAAGCCGCCAGCCTCGCAACAGAGTTGGGGCCTTTATCGCACTGACAAAGCCTCGCATTATCGAACTTTTGCTCATTACGACGGTTCCCACAATGGTGCTTGCTGAGAACGGTTGGCCATCGACTTGGCTTGTCATCTTGACGCTCATTGGTGGAGCGCTTGCAGCCGGTGGAGCAAACACCATCAATATGTATGTCGATCGCGACATTGACGCATTGATGGAACGCACTCGTCACCGTCCCTTAGTGACTGGGCTGGTGCAGCCGAATGAAGCTCTCGTCTTTGCAGTTGTTCTTGAAGTAGCTGCGTTCGCCGTGTTGTGGGTTTCAGCCAACTTGTTGTCGGCGGTACTTGCGTTGTCTGCAACGGCGTTCTACATCGGGGTGTACACACTCTGGCTGAAGCGAACAAGTCGACAAAACATCGTGATCGGTGGAGCAGCTGGTGCGGTTCCGGTTCTGGTTGGCTGGGCTGCTGTGACCAACAGCCTGTCTGTCGTCCCGGTGGTGCTCTTTGCGGTCATTTTCTTCTGGACACCGCCTCACTTTTGGGCGCTAGCTCTTCGCTATGCCGACGATTATCGATCTGCGAATGTTCCAATGTTGCCGGCGATCGTCCCATTTCGCGCTGCTCACGTGCAGATGGTCGCTCACACGGTCGCTCTTGTTATCTCGAGTTTGCTCGTGTTCGTTGCTTCGAGCGACCTTGGCATGGTCTATCTCGTTTCGGCGATTGTGTTGGGTGCAGCGTTCTTGTTTGGCACAGTGCGCCTTGGGAAAAATCCCACCGAGTCTGCATCGATGCGGCTATTTGGGTTCTCAATTACGTACATCACGTTGCTCTTTGCGGCGATGACGATCGATGTTCTCCTGTGAGCGAGTCTGGCTCAACGAACATGATGATTTCGGTTGCGGAGGCCTCTCCGAGGTAGTCTTCAAGACGGTAGTTTCGAAAGAGGTGTGCTCCGTCGCGGGCGCTACTGAAGCAGAAGTGAGTCAGAACTGAGATGACGACGATGGAACAATCGGGAAATGCGATGGGAGCGGGTTCAGCGCTGCTGTCTGATGGCCGCATTGGCACGTTGGTTGGTGCGATTGCAGATTGGGCAACATCAACTGATCACAAGAAGATTGGCCGCCTCTTTGCAGGTTTTGGCCTTCTAGGGTTGGTTGCTGTTTCGGTTGTTGCAATCCTTCGGTCGCTCGACGCCGTTGCCGATCTTGACGCATTCAATGGCCAGCAGCTCAATCAGTTTGCACAACTTCACCACTTTGGAATGGTGTTGATGGTTGCGTTGCCGCTCACGCTTGGTCTGAGCATTGCAGTCACCCCCATGCAGGTTGGCGCCCGTTCAATTGCATTTGCTCGTATGACTCTTCTCGGCTTCTACATGTGGCTTGCCGGAGCGGTCCTGATCGCTGTTGGAATCCTCAACGGCGGCGGCATCGGTGGCGCCGACGGCGACATGGTTGACCTTTCTCTCGCAGCAATGATTCTCATGATGCTTGGCGTCGTTGCCGCTGCAATCAGTGTTGCAACTACTGTCCTCACATCTCGTGCACCTGGTATCACAATGCGGCGGGTTCCGTTCTTTAGCTGGACGGCCCTTGTTCAGGCAATCGCGCTCATTGTCACGGCACCCGTAATGGTCGGCCTCACGATCCTTCTCTTCGTTGACCATCGAAATTCGGCGCTGGTGTTCGGTAACTCAGATGCTCTTGCCGATTGGCTACCTAGGTTCTTCTCTGCGCCAATGGTGTACATCTATGCGATTCCAGTATTGGGTGTATTCGCTGAGCTGCTTCCGGTTTCGGTGAGTCGTCGTCATCCCATGCGCCAGCTTGTCTTCGCAGGTTCGGCACTCGTTGGGGTTGCTTCATTCTCTGGTGTGACCATGCAGAATGATTTCCCGGTCGATTTCTCTGCTTCTGGCCAAGACGTTGTGAAGTCACTTGTGGTGATGGCCTTCTTTGTTGGGCTTCCGTTACTCGGAATTGTCATCACGTTGCTGACCGCTCCACTGGTTGCCAAGCCTGATGGTTCAAGTTCATCAAAGCCAAGGATTTTGAGCCCGATGTTGTTCGGATTGCTTGCCACCTTGCTGTTCCTTCTCGGTGCAGTCGTTGGAGTACTCATCCAGGTCGTCGATCTTGAACTCGCAGGAACTGCAGCGGTTGAAGGCTCCGTTGCCCTCGTGTGTCTCGCTGCTGCGGTTGGCTCAATGGGCGGGCTTATCTTCTGGGCGCCGAAGTTCTCTGGCTTCAAGCGCGATGAGAAAAAGGTGTTGCCACTTGCGCTGCTTGGTGCGCTCGGTGTCGTTCTTGCGGGCGCCCCAGCAGTTATTGCTGGCCTCGCAGATTCAGATGCAACAATCTTTTCCACGTTGACGCTTGTCGGTTACGCGTTGATGGCTCTGACTGTTCTTGCGTTCGCCGGAGCAACTCGTGGTGGCACGGCCGACGGAACATCAAACCCGTGGTGTGCGCACACCATTGAGTGGTCCACTTCGTCCCCAGCGCCAGCGGATAACTACGCAGCACTTGCAACCGTTCGCTCAGCAGAGCCCGAACTCGATCAGACCCCTGAAGGGAGCCCGTCATGACGCTCGCTCTACCATCTGGACCGGCACCCGCCCCGCGTCGTCAACTTCTCGTTGGCTCCACGTTGGCTGGTCTTGCTGGCACCACCCTGATCGGTGGAATGTTGGCCGTCTGGCTTCTTGAGCGTCAGCAGGTTGTTGACGCTGGTGAACGCTTCCCGATGAAGTACATCATTCCTGAAGTTGCGACAAACGTGATGTTGATCACCATCTTCGGTCTGTGTTTCTTCGCTCAGTGGGCGGTGTACTCGGCACGCCGCCAAGACCGGGGTCATACAGGACTTGCGCTTTCGGTGGTTGCGATTCTGGCGCTCTCATTCATTAATGCCCAAGCGTTCGTGTACAGCCAGATGGAGGTTGAACTTGCCGAGGGTGTGTACGGCTCGCTGTTTTACGCTGCACTGTTCTACGCCGTCACCGGCACCATGATGGCTCTCGTCATCGTTGGGCTCATCTTCACCGTTGTTGCGGCCTTTAGAACCCTCGGCGGTCGCGATTGGCAATCCGAGATTGTCTCGGCACACGCTTTGTATTGGTACTTCGCTGCTGCGGCTTACTCAGCAGTGTGGTTTGTCGTCTACGTCACGAAGTGAGGACAGAAGTCTGATGTTCACCACTGGTTCAAAACTTCTTTTCGGGGCAAGCGGAGTTTCCCTTGTCGGAACGCTGCTGTATGGCATCCTTATCGGCGGCATCATGGGAACCGTCGGGTTGGTGTCGTTGACCGCCGGGCTGATCTTCCTTGCAGGAATTAACGCATTCATCCGTGATGCGAATGTGGCCGCCGACGATGTTGCGCGTTTCTCGGGTTCAGCTGCTGCAACTCCTCGACCAGCCTCATCGGTTTGGCCAATCGGGGTTGCGGTTGGTGGAGTGCTGATTGCGCTGGGCGTCGTTATTCACGCAGCAATCACCATCATTGGTCTTGTTGTGGTGTTGGCAGCTTCGGCAGAGTGGCTGCTCCAAGGCTGGGCTGAGGGCGCCTCATCTGATGCCTCCCACAATCGCGAGGTGCGTGGTCGTCTCGCCTACACCGCGGAAATGCCAGTTGCTGCGGCGATTGGGCTTGGCCTGATTGTCTTCATGTTTAGCCGGGTCATGTTGGGAGTGCCGACGAAGTCGTCAACAATTGTTGCCTTCTCAATTGTTGCCACCATCGTGCTCTTTGGTGGAGCAGTGATCAGCCGTGCACGGTCGCTCAGTGCATCAAAGATGTTTGGTTTGTTCTCGATTGTGAGCGTGGTGTTACTTGCCGGTGGAGCAGTGGCCGGCCTTAATGGCGAGCGTGAAATCAAAGAGCACCACACGACGGCGTACTACGCAGAACTTGATAAGTGCGGTGAGGAAGAGATTTCCGCGGACGAGCACGCAAGCCAGACCGTTGCAGGAAAAGCAAACTCCTCGGCTGAGGTAACACTTGACGAGAATGGCCTCTCCTATGTTCGTCCGGGCCTCGAAACTCCTCAGACCGGAATGATTCAGTTGCCACGGTCAAACGCGAACAACATCTTGTTCCGAAATGAAACTGCTGAACCTCGCCGCTTCATTGCAGAGTTGGCGGAGGTTGAGGGTTCTCCAGCACGTCTTTGTACTTCACTCATTGAAGAGGGTGGAGTTCAACTTCTCACCATTAACTACGCAGCACCAAGTTTTGATCCGGCTGTCGAGGAGTCAGGTGGCTACGCCTTTGTAGTTGCAGGTCTTGACGATCGGATCGAGGTGGTTGTGCCATGAGTCACCTGAAGGTTCACGATCGCACCATGTCTACTTCGAATGATTCGACTTCTATTGTTAAGGGCATGAGTTCGCGATTTCGCAAACTAGCCACTGCCGGTGTTGGCCTGTCGGCGGCAGCCCTGCTTGCAGGCTGCGCAACTGATGCACCTCAAGACACTTGGAAGCCTGCTGGTGCAAATGCTCAGAAGATCCAAGACCTCCAATGGCCGGTATTCCTGACGGCCGGTGTTGTCGGCGTAATTGTGATGGCCTTCATTGCCCTCACCGTGCTCAAGTACCGTGACAAGGGCCAGCCGATTCCTGAGCAGGCTCACGGCAAGGCATGGCTCGAATATCTCTTCATTGCAATTCCAGCGGTGATTCTTGCGGCGATTGCAATTCCGACGGTGGGCGTCGTGATGGCGCTCAATGCAACTGATGACACAGAGTGCGTGATCAACGTGACGGGCCAGCAGTGGTGGTGGGAATACGACTACGAAGTCGGGGCCGACGGCACGATTTGTGGCTATGCCCCCTCAGCAGTTGAGGCAAGTCCAATTATCACCTCTGGCCAACTAGTAATTCCGTCGAATACCAAGGTGCTGTTGCGGGGTACGAGCCGAGATGTTATTCATAGTTACTGGATCCCCCGCCTGAACGGTAAGCGCGACATGGTGCCTGGGCGAGTTCACTTCCTTCGTCTCGAGTCGGATACTCCCGGCATTTACGCCGGCCAATGCACTGAGTTCTGCGGACTCTCTCACGCAAATATGCGTATGGAGACCGTCGTGCTCGAGCCTGCCGACTTCCAGAAATGGCTCGATAACGAATTAGAGCCGTACCAAGCGCCAGCCGAGGGCAGTCTCGCAGCTGAAGGCGAGTCAACCTTCATTGCTCAGTGCTCACGTTGCCACCAAGTCAACGGTCTCGTTGACCCGAATAACGGCAACATCGTCGTTTCATACCCAGACCAGTTTGTGTACTCGGGTGCAGCACCAAACCTGACAAACCTC
>JBMTDQ010000086.1:0-6524 GCA_049432165.1 Ilumatobacteraceae bacterium | reverse complement strand
GCTTTTCGATGAGCTGGACCACGTTGCCGGAGTCATCAAGCGTCGCAATGCCAAATCGATGTGGGTCAGGAACCTGCTTAAGAAGAATCTGCGCATCGGGTGGAGTTGCCCCAGCCCGCTCACGCTCGAAGGCTGCTGTGAACGCAGCGAGATCCTGTTCAAGCAAGTTGTCACCGAGATACATCACAAAATCGTCGTCGGCGAGAAAATCTCGGGCGATGAGGACGCAGTGTGCGAGACCGAGTGGCTCATCTTGAGGGATGTACGTAATCGCTGCTCCAAACTGAGAGCCATCGCCGAGAGCGTCCATCACCTCAGCCCGAGTATCCCCAACGATCACTCCAATCTCGCGGATTCCGGCGTCGACCATTGCCTCGATTCCGTAGAACAAGATGGGTTTGTTGGCAACTGGCACGAGTTGCTTCGCACGAGTGTGAGTAATCGGACGAAGTCGGGTTCCCGCTCCACCAGCAAGAATGAGCGCTTTCACAACCGGAGAGCCTAACTAGTTACGAAGAACTCGTCGCAGGGGCAGGGCCGAGCCCTCTGAAGTAGTTCAGAATTTCCGTTGAGCCCTCACCTAGTCGAAGGACTGATGCATTACCCACGGTGTCGCCGTACACCGGCAGCGAGTAGCGGGTGAAGCCACCAGTGTAGGCCTGCTTGAGGGCTGCGGCTGCCAAGAATGGGTCGAGAGTCTCGTCGACTTTCACCGACGCCGAGACAGCGGTAATGAGGTCACCGGAAGCAAAGGGTTGATCTGTGAGTCGGGCAATCGCCCCATCGGCGGCCGCGGAAATGAACTGCTGCTGGCGTTGGGTTCGCCCGATGTCAGCGGTCGGGTCGGTGCGCCAGTCGCCCTCTCTGAATTCTTGGTAGGTGCGGCTTCTTGCAAAGGCAAGAGCCTGCAGCCCATCGAGAAGATTGCACCCCGCCGGCTGATCAAGCCCCGTTTTGACATCTCGTGTCGGATATGGGAAACAAATCGTCACGCCGCCGAGTTCATTGACGATGTCGCGGAACCCGACAAAGTTGACCTCGACGTAGTGGTGAATCGGTATGCCGAGGGTTTCAACAACGGTTGCGACGAGGCGATCTGCGCCCCCGTTATACGCGGCATTAATGCGATTGCTACCGCCTGTTCCGGGAATTTCGAGCCAGAGATCTCGAGGCAGGCTCACGAGTGCGGCACCACCATCACGTTCGCGTCGCAGCACCATGATTGTGTCGGCACGTCGCCCACTCACCACACCGGTGTCGCCGATTACACCAAAGTCTGGGTCGTCAGCACTGATGCCCTCTCGGGTGTCAGAACCGACCAGCAGGTAATTCTCGGTGGGCAGGTCTACTGGGTCGTCGAGAATGTTGCCGTTCTCATCGACGAGGTTGCCATCTGCGTCAACCGAGCCTGCGAGCAAGCCAGCGAGACCGTCGATGCGTTCAACTTCGGCGACTCGATTGTTAGTCGCTCGGGTGAGACCAATCACTGTCGAGATCGCAACGACGAGGGCCACCACCAGCATTGTTGGGATCGGTGATTTCAACAGCCATCGGGGCACGCCGTCACGATACTGCTCGGCCATCGACCGCTGTGGTCACAATGTAATTTTCTCAGGCGAGCGAGGTTGGTCACAGGTGAATACCGCGCCAACAAAACATGTTCAATCTGCTGGCCGGAGATGGACCACGTCCGCAGCATGAAAGCGGTGTGTTACCGCACATTCGTCGATGACTTCGAGGGCTCCGTCAGTATTCACCTGAACCGCTCGACCAATGAGGTGTTCTCCTCCGGGAAGTTCAACTCTCACACGACGACCAACTGTGTCGACCGACGCCCGATATCTCTCATCAATCAACTCTGGAGCGAGCCCGATAAGTCTGTCGAGAGCCCCCAGTATCCGCTCCAAAACCTCTGTCGACTTATGCTCTCTGCCAGTTTGCTCGTTGACCGAACATGCGCCTGCTGGCGCCCAGTTGACATTGCATCCGGTTCCGACGACCACTGACCCGTCTGCGGTCATCGTCGACAGCATTCCGGCAAGTTTCAAACTCTCACCCCTATGACCGTCGTCGGTTTCGACGTTCACAATCACGTCGTTTGGCCACTTCAGCGTGGCGTGTTCAACGCCAAGTTCGTTCACCGCTTCAACCACCGCTAGCGCAACAGCGTGCTGAAGTCGCTGCGGATTGGCAATTGGCGACGCGAAAAACACTGAGAACAGCAGATTTAGTCCGGCTGGAGCCTCCCAACGCCGATCGAGCCGACCTCGCCCTGCGGTCTGAACATCAGCGATAAGAACGGTGCGGTCAACAACTCCACCTGCGGTATGCCGGCGCACGAGTTCATCGTTCGTGCTATCGATCACCGCCAGACGCGAGGCGTTCCATCCCTCAATGTCAAGAGGAACTTCGTTCGGAGGATGGTTGTCGCGTGTCACCTCGCCTACATTGTCATCTGTGCTGAAAAAGATTCTCATCGCCAACCGAGGCGAAATAGCTGTTCGTGTCATTCGCGCTGCCCGTGAGATGGGTATCCAGACGGTGGCGGTGTACTCCGAACTCGATCGAAATGCCCTTCACGTTCGTCTTGCCGACGAGGCCTACGCCCTTGGCGGACAGACCGCAGCGGAGAGCTACCTCAACACCGAGGCGATCCTCAACGCAATTGCCGAAAGCGGCGCAGATGCGGTTCACCCTGGGTACGGGTTCTTTTCAGAGAATGCTGACTTTGCTCGGGCCATCACCGCGATGGGTGTCGCATGGATCGGTCCACCACCTGAAGCCATCGACGAAATGGGCGACAAAGTGTCGTCGCGTATCGCGGCTCAACGCGGTGGAGCCCCGATCGTGCCTGGCACAACAGAATTTGCTCAAGGCCCCGATGACATCCGTGCGTTCGGTAATGAGTTCGGTTGGCCAGTGTGCATTAAGGCGGCCTACGGCGGTGGCGGTCGTGGCATGAAAGTTGTCGAATCTGCCGATGAGGTCGACGACGCCATGGCTAGTGCGCAACGTGAGGCAAAAGCGTTCTTTGGGCGCGACGAGGTGTACGTCGAGCGATACCTGACTTGGCCGCGCCATGTCGAGGTCCAACTCGTTGGCGACACCCAAGGCAACGTCGTCTGGGTCTCAACCCGTGACTGCTCGGCGCAGCGCCGACATCAGAAGCTTGTTGAAGAAGCTCCTGCCCCTGGTTTGCCAGATGGTGTTGAGGAGGCCATGGGTGAGGCTGCAGTCAAAGCCGCAAAAGCCGTTGGCTACCACAATGCCGGCACGGTTGAGTTCATCTATCAAGACGGCGAATTCTTCTTCTTGGAGATGAACACGCGTCTGCAGGTGGAGCACCCCGTCACTGAGGTAATCACTGGCATCGATCTCGTCGAGTGGCAGATTCGAGTGGCTGCTGGCGAACCCCTGCCAATGACCCAAGAAGAGGTCGCTGCCCGTCGAGATGGTGCGGCAATCGAAATTCGCATCAACGCCGAGGATCCTGCAGGCGGCAAGTTCTTGCCGTCGCCAGGACCAATTGAGTCGCTCAAGACTCCAAGTGGGTTCGGTGTTCGTTTTGACACCGGGTATGAGTCAGGCGATGAGATCAGTCAGTACTACGACAACTTGGTGGGCAAGCTCATTGTGTGGGGCAAGGATCGTCCAACTGCGATTGCCCGAACGATTACTGCTCTTGAGGAGATGGAAGTCAAGGGTGTTGCTACGACCATTCCAGCTGATCTTGCGATCCTTCGCCATCCCGATTTTGCAGATGTGACGCACTCGACGAAATGGGTTGAGCAAACCCTCGACCTCAGCGGGGTGTCATCGTCGCCTGCTGCAGCTCCTGCTGAGGATGCTGAGCCGCTTGTTGAACGCAAGACGACTGTCGAGGTGAACGGCAAGCGTTTCGACGTAAAGATGTGGGTTCCTGAAAGCGTCGGTGTTGCTGCGGCGCCGGGAGCAAAGAAGCCACGACGCGCTGCCGGTGGCGGTGCCAGCGGCGGCGGTGGAAACGGCACGATTACGGTTCCAATGCAGGGCACGATCGTGAAGATCGAAGTCGAGGTCGGTCAAGAGGTTGAGGCAGGTCAGACACTGCTCGTTCTTGAGGCGATGAAGATGGAGAACCAGATCAACAGCGATGTGAGCGGAACAGTTGCTGAGATCAAGGTCGCGGCGGGTGACACCGTTGGCGGTGGCGACACCGTCGTCGTTATTACCCCTGCCTAAGGTGAGCTCTAGTCAGCATCTTCGGATGCTGACCACCTTTCGAGTTTCTGAAGCCAATCGCTCGATTATCTCGGACTGACCGCACTCGAGCTTTAACGCACCCCAAATATCGGCATTGCTCACACCCCGGATCTAAGGCCCGTCAACCGGGCTTGACGTCCTTATTCGGCTGCCTGCGACAGCGCTTCTGCAAGTGCCGGGTGCACCAGCAAGCTCTCAACAATGTCGGTCACTGTCAGATTAGCGGTGACTGCAAGGGCGATCACGCTAATCAGTTCGGCGGCATGCTGGCCAACGATTGATCCGCCAAGCACGACACCGGTGGCTGGGTCAGACACGATCTTCACGAACCCTCGAGGATCGTTATTGATGAGTGCTTTCGGGGTTGTCGCAAACGGAACTTTTGTCACTCGAATCTTCCGACCGAGGGCAAACGCTTCAGCTTCAGCGAGCCCCACATCAGCAATTTCTGGTTCGGTGAAGATCGCTGAGGCAGCTTTGTCGTAATCAAGATGTCGGTGTTCAACGGTGTGTAGGCCCATTGCGTGCTCGGCGACCTTGCGACCCTGCACCGAGGCAACAGACGAGAGAGGAAGCTTGCCGCTGACGTCACCGGCTGCATAAATGTGCGGTTGGTTGGTAACGCAGTGATGGTTAATCGGGATGTAACCACCGGCGTCGGCCTCGACACCCGCTGCCTCGAGATTCAACATCTCAGTGTTAGGCACCGATCCGATGGCGAGCACCGCGTGTGACGATTCGACGATTCGGCCGTCGTCACATTTGACCACGACTTTTTCTGGGTCGTTGGGGTCACGTTCGATCGAGGTCGCTCGAGCCCCTTTCAACAAGCGAACACCCCGACTCAAGAAGTCATCTTCCAGAATTGCTGCTGCTTCTGGATCCTTTCCTGGAAGGACCTGCTGACGGCTCACAACAAGCGAAACCTCGGCACCAAATGAAGCGAACATGTGAACGAATTCGACTCCGGTGACACCAGATCCGATGACAGTCACTTTCTTCGGAAATACTTTCGGCGGGTAGCAGTCGCGAGTGGTCAGGATTCGTTCGTGATCAGGAGTGCACCATTCTGGAATTCGAGGACGCGTTCCGGTGGCGATCAGCGCTGAATCAAAGTCGATGTGGCGGGGCCCTTCAGCGGTGTCGACTTCCACGCTGTGAGGGCTAGTAAATCTGGCAGTTCCACGTACGATCTGGACACCTTGGCTTTCAAGGAGTTTCGTCGTGTCGCTCTGCATATGGTCACGGATACCGCTGACCCTTCGCACGAGAGCATCTTCATCAACGGTGGTTGATGCATCGGCGAGTCCCATTCCTCCGATGCGTTGACCGAAAGAAATTGCTCCTCCCGTGGCGATCATTGTCTTTGAGGGAATGCAGTCGAGCAGGTGCGCTGCCCCTCCGACAATCTCGCGCTCGATCATCGTTACCTGGGCACCGAGACGCGCTGCGTACGTTGCCGCCTGGTTTCCTGCAGGTCCGCCGCCAATGATGACAAATCGATGAGCCACAATCTCAGGCTACAGGCGGCATGAATACGGCCGACTGCGAGGTGCGATCGCATCATGTGAGCACTGCGTCATGGAGTACTCCCGGGTGACCTGTACCTCGGACGGTACGATGCTTTCTCAATGAGTGGCGGAACTGAACAACACCCCCCTACCGACGACACCGCTGCTGGCGCTGACGACCAACACACTGGTAGTGGACTTCAGGCTGAGCGCGCACGGCGGTCTGCGCAGGTTGACGACATTCGGGCATCAGGTGCTGAGCCGTACCCCTACCGTTTTGATCGCACTGATTCGCTTGCTGAGATTCGTGCTCGACATACCGATCTTGAGGCTGGGTCTGAGACCGACGATCGCGTATCGGTCGCTGGGCGGGTGATGCTTGCTCGGGACTCTGGAAAGTTGATTTTCCTCACTATTCGTGATCGATCGGATGAGATCCAGCTCTTTGTTTCTAAAGCGGTCATCGGAGACGATGGTTTCGAGTCGGTCAAGTCCCTTGATCTTGGTGATTGGGTAGGCGTCACCGGCGATGTCATGACGACACGCAAAGGGGAATTGTCGGTTCGAGTAACCGAATGCCTGCTGTTGTCAAAGGCCATCAGACCGCTTCCTGACAAGTGGCATGGCTTAACCGATGTCGATACCCGGTTCCGGCAGCGCTATGCCGATCTCATTGTGAACGATGAAGCCCGTCGACATTTCGAAATTCGTCACGCTGTCGTTTCAAGCTTCCGTAGGACGCTTGCCGACGAGGGGTTCATAGAGGTTGAA
>JBMTDQ010000085.1:0-6935 GCA_049432165.1 Ilumatobacteraceae bacterium | reverse complement strand
GTCTGCAACAACGTTTGAGGAGGCGAAGTGAGCCGGATTGTCAATATTGGTGCCGCTCAGATGGGGCCGATTGCGGCGGAGGAGTCCCGATCTGATGTGGTGGAACGTCTGATTGCTCTGCTGCGCGATGGGGCTGAATCGGGCTGCGACCTCGTTGTGTTTCCCGAACTTGCGTTGACGACGTTTTTCCCGCGCTGGTTTACCGACGACATTGCGGGTCACGATCATTACTTTGAGCGCGCAATGCCTAATGCTGACGTGCAGCCGCTGTTTGACGAGGCTGCTCGGCTGGGTGTCGGGTTTTGCTTGGGATATGCCGAGCTGACGCCCGACGGACATCGGTACAACACATACGTGCTCGTCGACAAGACGGCGTCAATTGTTGGGAAGTACCGAAAGGTGCATATTCCTGGCCACAGCGAGCACGAACCCGAACGTCCGTTTCAACATCTTGAACGCCGGTACTTTGAAGAGTCGCCCGATGGGTTCGGCGTGGTGAATGCCTTTGGTGGGGTGATTGGCATGGCGATCTGTAACGATCGTCGTTGGCCAGAAACGTACCGGGTGCTTGGTTTGCAGGGAGTTGAGGTTGTTCTCATCGGTTACAACACTCCGCTCCATTACGCTCCAGACCCAGATCAAAATCCGCTCCAGTCATTCCATAACAATTTGGTGATGGCCTCTGGTGCCTACCAGAACGGCACATGGGTTGTCGGGGTGGCGAAGGGTGGTATCGAGGAGGGCGTTGAGTCGCTGTCGCACTCGCAGATCATTGCGCCGTCTGGGCAAGTTGTTGCTCAAGCGACAGTGAGTGGTGACGTGCTCATTTCGGCGCGTTGCGATCTCGACTTGTGTCGTCATTACAAAGACACCCTGTTCAACTTTGACGTCTACCGGCGCCCTGAGGCCTATCGGATTATTACGGAGCAGAAGGGCGTTACGCCTCCACCGGCGTGATGAAGACGATGTCGCAGTCGGGTGAGTTCACGTCAACCAGCGGGGGATTGGTGTGCTCGCATCACCATCTCTACTCAGCGCTTGCTCGGGGCATGCCTGCACCCGCTTCCACTCCGGCATCGTTTCGACAAATACTCGAGTTGATTTGGTGGCGGCTCGATACCGCCCTCGACCTCGACATCATTCGTGACTCGGCTCGGCTTGGCGCCCTTGAGGCGCTTGCTAGAGGTTGTACTGCGGTCATCGACCATCATGAGTCACCAAACGCAATCGAGGGTTCACTCGATGTCATCGCTGAGGCCTGCGCAGAGGTCGGGGTTCGTTCAGTGTGCAGCTATGGAGTGACTGATCGGCACGGTGCCGATGGTGCGCGGCGAGGGCTCGAGGAGAACCGACGATTTATCAGCGATGGTGGGCGAGGGATGGTCGGCGTTCATGCTTCCTTTACCTGTTCCGACGAGACGCTCGAGTCTGCCGCAGGGATTGCAGAAGATCTCGGAGTCGGTGTCCACATTCACGTTGCAGAGGGGCCAGATGATGCTGGGGCGGAAGAACGCATCCGACATCTTGCAAGGGATAGTTGGCTACTTGTTCACGGCGTGATGTTGCCTGATGACCACGGTCTGCAAGGAACGATTGTTCATAATCCCCGCTCGAATATGAACAACTCGGTCGGTTACGCAAATCCGGCCCGCTTTACGAATCCGGTTGCGTTGGGCACTGACGGAATCGGTGCCGACATGTTGGAGGAGTTTCGTTTGGCGTATGTCGCCGGACGATCGGTTGATGTCGAGACAAGCCCCGAAGCGGCGTGGGGTTGGATGGAGAACGGCTGGCGGCTTGTTCCTGAAAGCGCTGACGACAACGTTGTTTGGGCGTCGCCTGTTTTCGACCCCTGGTTCCAGGCTTTTAGCACCGGCACGAGTCCGCTGAGTGTTGAAGTCGATGGTGAAGTGGTGTGGGCGAACGGTGCACCAACTCGTGTCGATGAAGTTGAAGTTCGAATGAAAGCAGCAGAGTCAGCTCGCCGGCTCTTTGCCCGATTGGAGGAGATCTGATGTCGATCCCGATGGCGATTTATTTACAAGATGCACATCCGATTGCTGAGGCGATGGAAATTGCTCAGTTTGCGGAGGAAGCCGGGTTTCACGCCGTATGGCAGGCAGATTCTCGTCTCGTTCGCGAAGCAACCGTGCCGATGGCAGCATTTGCAGCGACCACCAACCGCATCAAGATCGGGTCTGGTGTGATCGATGTGTGGAGTCGTAATCCGGCTCGTCTAGCCTCGCTGTTTTCAACCCTTGATGATCTTGCCCCTGGTCGTGTGCTGTGTGGGCTTGGTGCATGGTGGGATCCGTTGGCAAGCAAAGTGGGGATTGATCGATCCAAGCCATTGGCGATGATGCGCGAATCTGTCACGGTGATTCGGGCGTTGCTCGCCAATGAGAATGTGACATTTCACGGTGAGCACGTTCACCTTGACGGTGTGGAGCTTGACTACGTCTACCAGGAGCGCCGTCCCAAGGATGTCCCGATTTATGTTGGCGCAACTGGAATGAAGATGATGGAACTGACCGGCGAAATCGCCGATGGAGTGGTGCTGAATTACCTCGTGTCACCGGACTACAACAGCCGTGCAATGGAGGCTCTCGAGGTGGGGGCGTCTCGGGTCGGCCGGTCCGCAACTGATCTTGATCGCCCACAGTTGGTGGTGTGTTCGGTGCATGAAGATCGTCAAACCGCCCTTGATATGGCAAGGAATATGGTGACGCAGTACCTAGGTCAGCAGCCCCACATCATGAAAGCCTCTGGTGTGCCGCAGTCATTGCTTGATGCGGTGGGCGAGGTGTTGACATGGCCGGCAACGCATGAGCAGGTTCAGGCAGCATCGAAGTTGGTTCCCGATGAGATTGTTCAGATGTTGACGGCTTCGGGGACGCCCGAGGAAGCAAAGGCATCGGTTGCTCGTTACATCAATAACGGATGCACGTCGCCAATCTTGTATCCCCTTGGCGACGTGAAGGCAACGATCGAGACCTTTGCAAATTGGTCTCCGTAGGGTCACCATCTCTGAGTTTTGTGGTCGCGTAAGGTTGCACCCGGACGGAATCTGTGATGAGTGTTGATGACAGCGGTGTCGCTGAACCCGAGAGCGTTGATGACGACGAGCGCGTCGGCACTTCAAAACGTCGCTTTCGCTTCACGATCAAACTCGTCTTGTTCCTTGCCGTCATCTACTTATTTGTCATCCCGCTCATTCCCGGGTTCAGGTCAGCTCTTGAGGAGATTCGACAGGTTCGTACGTCGTTGCTCTTGCTAGGGCTTGGGTTAGAGATTGGGGCGTTGTGGTGTTACGCACCTCTCACGAAGGCAGCGCTCGGCGATGCCGGGCGA
This sequence comes from Ilumatobacteraceae bacterium, assembly GCA_049432165.1. Taxonomy (GTDB): domain Bacteria; phylum Actinomycetota; class Acidimicrobiia; order Acidimicrobiales; family Ilumatobacteraceae; genus Casp-actino5. The sequence continues at coordinate 3,584 of JBMTDQ010000085.1, read as the reverse complement.
GGGATGTCACGGGTGCACCTGTTTCGTATTCAGATGAGCGCGAGGGCGCTATCAAGCATCGTGCCTGGTGGCAATGCGGCGGGGTCAACCCTTGGCTACCGATTGATGACGCTCTCGGGCATGTCGGGTCCTGACGCAGGGTTTGCTCTTGCGACTGTCGGAATTGGTTCTGCTGTGATTTTGAACTTCATTCTCTGGACGGGGCTCGTCATTTCGATCCCGATTCGTGGCGTGAACCCTCTCTATGGCGGCGCTGCGCTGGTTGGTGTCGTCGTGATGCTGTTCGCTGGAGCATTGACCTTCGGACTGATGGAGGGCAAGGGGCGCTCCGAGCAAATTGTGAGGTTTATTGCTCGCAAGGCTCGTGTTAACGAGGATCGTGCATCAACAGTTGTGCATCAATTGGCGGAGCGTCTCGAGTCACTCATCACTGATCGTCAGTTACTGGGCCGTGTTGCTCTGTGGGCATCGCTCAACTGGTTACTTGATGCCTGTGCCCTGTGGGTGTTTATTCGGGCATTTGGAGTCGCACTTGATTTTGATGCGCTCATCATTGCATTCGGTATTGCGAATGTGCTGGCTGCAATCCCGATTACCCCGGGAGGGTTGGGGTACGTCGATACTGGCTACGTCGGTATGTTGCGTGGCTTTGGTGTGCCGTTTCGCACGGCAACGCTTGGCGTTGCGTCATACCGTTTTGCGCAATTCTTTTTTCCCATCATTTTGGGTGGTGTCATGTACGCCTCGCTCCGCGTAGGTCCGTGGCGCATCGAGCGTCGTGAGCGCCTTATTCGTCTTCGTGATCTTGCTGAAGAAGAGACCAAACGCGGTATTTCTCGAGTCGATTTCCAACTTCGTTTTCCGACTCGCGATGGAACGGGGCAATTCATTCGTCCCCCTCATGAATCGTGGAATCAGCACGAGCGTCGATGGTCGCCGATTCGCCGTCGGGACGAATTTGAAGATGGCCCAACGCGCGCTGTGTCGGGTGATGATGAATTATTGCCTTCTGGCGATGACGCAGAATCGTGAATCGCGACGCTGTTGTTGAGCGTGTGCTCGCTTGGGCACCATCAACCATTCGTGACCTGCCGTGGCGAACAACACGAGACCCTTGGGGCGTTCTTGTTAGCGAGGTGATGAGCCAACAGACCCAGGTCGGGCGTGTCGCAGAGAAGTGGCCAGTGTTCATGGAACGGTTTCCAACGCCATCGGCCTGCGCAGAAAGTTCTTTGGGTGAGGTGCTGCAACTGTGGCAGGGGATGGGTTACCCGCGTCGAGCACGAAATTTGCATCAGTGTGCCGTGCGAATTGTTGGGCTTGGGGAATTTCCACGTGACCTCGACTCGTTATTGGCGATGCCGGGCATCGGTCCTTACACAGCGCGTGCCGTGCTCGCCTTCGCGTTTGGAGAAGATGTCGGCGTACTCGATACCAATGTCGGACGGGTGCTCGCTCGTGTTGGTGGGGTTTCGCTCGCGGTGTCTGATGCTCAAGAGTTGGCAGATTCCCTTGTCCCCGAGGGGGAGAGTTGGCTGTGGAATCAGGCACTCATGGATCTCGGCGGCACGGTTTGTACCTCCCGAATTGCACATTGCGAGGTGTGCCCGTTGAGCGATGTTTGTGCGTGGCGTGGTGACCTGGTGTTGACTGATCCGGCCACCGCTTCGGCTGGTGTGTCTCGTCGACAAGCACGTTTTGAGGGGAGTGATCGACAGGCGAGAGGTCGGCTGTTGAAGCGTCTGGGGCAAGGTGCGGTGCGCGTCGATGATGTGCCAGAGATCGTCGGCCGTGAATCTCATGTCGCTCATAAGGTCGTTGAGGGCCTTGTGTGCGATGGCCTGTGCGTTGTTGAGGGTAATTTGATTCGGTTGCCGTAGGGCTGTTCCGGTGCAATGCCGATTGCCCTGCGGTGTGACTTATGTCCGGGACATTTTTGTAGACCGCGCACCTGATGTGCGATTAGCGTGTTGCCATCGTTGGGGACGTTATGAACATTGTGTTCCACGGCGTGCGGGGGTCAACTCCATGTCACAGTCCGGAGGTTCAGCGCTACGGAGGTAATACCTCGTGTGTCTCGCTGCATGCTCCAGGGCAAGCGCCGCTAGTCTTTGATCTCGGCACCGGGCTGCGGTACTTCGGCGGAGCACTCCACGACGATGTTGCAGAAATCAATGTGCTGGTGAGTCACCTCCACTGGGACCACATTCAAGGTTTGCCATTTCTTCCTCAACTTCAGCGCAGTGACTGTTCTGTCAACATCTGGGCACCGGCGCAAGGCGATGGTCGCACTGCTCACGAATCGCTCGACGCCGCAATCACTCAGCCAATGTTCCCGGTGTCGCTCGCACAATTTGGGGCCAAAATCTCCGTGTTCGACGTCAAGGCATCCGATGAATTATGTCAATGGCGCATCGGCGCGTTTGATGTTCGTGCGGCCGATGTCCCCCACATCGGCCCAACGCTTGGTTATCGGGTGTCGTTGGAGGGCCGTTCGGTGGTCTACATCAGTGATCACCAAGAGCCGAGTGACTCATCGCAGTTCGCTCCCGAAGTTCTTGAGTTGTGTGACAAAGCAGATGTGCTTATTCATGATGCTCAGTTCACTGACGTCGATTACGTGGGTCGCGAGCACTGGGGCCATTGCCGAATCGACTACGCATTTTCTCTTGCGGTTTCAGCGGGTGTTGCCACGTTAGTGCTGTTTCACCATGACCCTTCTCGTTCAGATGATGAACTTGATGCGATCGAGGCTGAGTACAAGGTTCGTGGTCTTGAGCACGGGGTAGAGGTCGTCGTCGCTCGCGAGGGTACGGAGATGAATATTCCGTGCCATGCTGACGCTCATGCCTGATGCTCTTGGGGTGATTGCTGCTGTGGTCGTTGGCCTCATTGTCGTATGGGCTGGGGCTGCGAAACTCGTGTCAGGTGAAACTTGGCGATCGACAGTCGATGCGCCTGGCGTTCCAAACTTGGTCTTACTCGCCCTTCCGTTCGTTGAGATTGCTCTCGGTTCGTTGACTGTTGTTCGACTGTGGGTTCCAGCTGTTCCAGTTGCGCTCGCTGGGGTGTTGCTGGTGTTCACCGGGTGGATTTTTGTGATGATGCGTCGCGATGTGGTGCCGACTTGTGCGTGTTTTGGATCTCGATCTATTCAGCCGGTTGGTTGGCGACATGTGGCGCGCAACATTGGGCTTATTGCTCTGGCTGCTCTTGCCGCAGTGGGCTGAACTACGAACCGGGTCGAGTGGTTTCAAGAATGAACGTCAGCGTGCGCGCTTCGTCCTCCCAGGCGGCATAGCGGCCACTTGGTCCGCCATGGCCCGCACCCATCTCGGTTTTGAAGAGCAGAGGAGCGTCGTTGGTTCGGACGTCGCGAAGACGGGCAGCCCACTTCGCCGGTTCATGAACGCTGACGCGTGGATCGTTGAGTCCGGCGGTGATGAATACTGCTGGATAATCAGCCGGACGGGTGTTGTCGTACGGCGAATATGACTCGATGTAGCTCGCATAGGGTTCGCTTCGGGGGTCACCCCATTCCTCCCATTCGGTGACGGTGAGTGGCAGTGTCGGGTCACTCATCG
>JBMTDQ010000084.1:0-6986 GCA_049432165.1 Ilumatobacteraceae bacterium | reverse complement strand
TTGAAGAGCGTCGAGATCTTCGCCTATTTCACCGAGTTCTACGACATCCCACCCGTATGAACGGAAACGACCGGGAACATCATCACTGGTTGCGAGATCGGTGCCGCCGTCAATGGTGATGCGGTTGTCGTCAAATACGCAGACGAGCCGATCAAGGCCAAGGTGGCCTGCGAGCGAGGCAGCTTCGTGGCTGACCCCCTCCATCAAACAGCCATCACCGGCGATCACCCAGGTGTGGTGGTCAATCGCCTCCGTGCCAAATTTCTGGCGCAAGAGACGTTCCGCGATAGCCATACCAACCGCATTTGCGAAGCCCTGCCCGAGCGGGCCAGTTGTCACCTCAACGCCCGGGGTGTGACCTGCCTCAGGGTGGCCAGGAGTCGCCGAGCCCCACTGACGAAACGCACGAAGATCGTCTGCACTGAGCGAAGTTCCGCTCAGATGCAACATTGCGTACTGGAGAATTGACGCGTGCCCTGCCGAAAGGATGAAACGGTCACGGTCAATCCAATTCGGATCTGCCGGGTCGTACCGCAAGACACGGCTGTACAACACATGTGCAAGGGGAGCGAGCGCCATCGCTGTGCCCTGATGGCCGCTATTCGCTGCAAGTGGACCATCCATGGCGATACCACGAATCACCGAAACGGCTAGCTGGTCTTGTTCAGGCGTCAAAGAAGATGGAGTCGGCACAATGGCGACTGTACCCGCCAAGGAGTGAACGACCGAAAGCCGCCCGATGGTTTCTATTCGGCGGGAGGAAGCAAGGTGAATGGAACCACCGTCAGCGGGCCACGATCGACGCGACAATGCGCAAACACCGTTGAGTATTCATCAAATGGCAGTTCTGCTCGAACAAGTCGGTAGGTGAACTTTCCTGGCTCGACCGTGAACGGGCTCACGTTTCTTGCGATCGGCTCCTCATCATCGATCTCGGTCTTGCGCTCGTTGAAGAAGGTCACTTCGAATACGCCTTGACCTGATTCGTCGGCAGGACAATGAATGAGAGCAACCAAGTGAGGTGTCAGCGTGGTTGGGACTGGTTCAGGTGCTGCTTGGGAGAACATTGCCCCAGTGATATCGAGCCGCGTCGAGGGCCCTGGGGCCGAGCGCATCTCAAAATTCTCAACAAAGAGGGTTGCGACAAGTTCCATGAAGTTCAGGGTACCGAGGCACCTGAATTCTCCGTCACATCCAGCGCAATGGAATTTTCAAGAGCACCCGCCAGGAATCTGAGACGTCGACTGGTCCAAAATGTCGCGAGTCTTGGCCGAAATCGGCATTGTCGGCCGTGAGCATCCAGCGGTGTTGGTCGACGCGGTCACCAAGCCGCTTGACGATCCAAAAACCCGGTCGCTCGGGATGTTGCACAACGCGGAGCTGACCCCTGCGACACGCTGTTGAGCGAATAGCAATGAGGCCTTGGCCGTCGGTCAGGGTTGGTTCCATTGATCGGTCAGCAACGACGAACCGCTTCACGAGGGCGAACTTTCGTCTTTGGGGATGCGCCGACATCTCGCGAAGGCTAGTCTCGGCAGTGACAACGGCACCGAACGCGGTGTTCACCAAACCCTCCAAGGAGATGAAAATGCTCGGACGACTGTTCGCATCGGCAACACCAGCCCACGCACACTGCGACCTCTACTGCGGCGTGTACGACCCAGCACAGGCGAAAATTGAAGCCCTCTCGGTCGTGAAGACCGCCCAGAAGTACCACGAATCAGATGATGCAGTGTTCCAAGACCGCTGCATCTTCATCAAAGAGCAGCGCGCTGAGGAGTGCAAGCATCACCTCATGGTCCTGTGGGCAGACTTCTTTGCCCCCGCACACTTTGAAGAGTTCCCACAGCTGCACGACCTGTTCTGGAAGGCTGTCCACCAGGCCGGCGAAGCCAAGAAGTCAATGGACCCAGCGGTCGGCCAGCAGTTGGTGTCATACATCGACGAGATTGCCGACATCTTCTGGAAGACCGACAAGGGCCAGCAGATGGGTGTATATCCACCAGCATGATCATTGTCGTCACTCGACGGCATTTCACTGAAGAGGGCGTCTGGCTTCGGCTAGGCGCCCTCTTTGCGTGATGGACCAAGTTGATATCGAAGGATCTGAGCCATCGTCTGACGAGAGCGGGCAACGCTGAAGCAGAGAACTAGCTCAAACAGACGTTGGTCGAATCGCGGAAGGAAAGAACTCGATGACTTCTCAGTTTGTTTGGTGAGAGGCGCGAGCAGCACTGACGAGACGAAGTTCATCAAGTCGGACGCGTGCGAGTCGGAACCATGTCATCGGTTTGATGAGGAACCATCCGAGATCGATTTCGTGCCAGCGATGAGCCAATTTGGCCGAGGTCGGAGCGGCGTGGTGATTGTTATGAAACCCTTCGCCAGCCGTCAACAGAGCAAGCCATTGCAGATTTGTCGCCGAGTTGTCGTAGGGGCGTTTACCGAAGTGGTGGCCGATTGCATTCACCGCCGAATTTGCAGCCAAGTAGTAGTTGATGTGTATAAGTGCTGCGATGGCGGCGATGAACGGTCCAAACAGCACCACGAGAATGGCGATACCTGTTCCTAGGCCGAGCAGTGCCCGGTCAAACAGATAGCGATCAAGCCGGTCGGGCTGCAAATCGCGTGCAAACCGATCGGTATTCGAGTCATCACGTGCCACCTTCCGATACATCGCATAATTCTTGAGTTGAACATTCCACCAACCGTGAATTGCAGGGGAGTGGGGATCTTCAAGCGTGTCGGTGTGGGCATGGTGTTTGCGATGGACCGCAACCCACTGGCGGGGGCGAATCCCGGTCGTCAGCCACAGCACGAGGCGAAATGCGCCGTGTGCGGGACGACTGAATGTCAACGCCTTATGAGAGAGTCCTCGATGGAGGTACACCGTTGTTGCCAAATTGGCCACAGTGGTAACTGCGCCGCCCAGTGCGACGGCGAAGACAACGCTGAAATACCAAGCAACTTCAAACGTGATCACAACTTCGAAACTAGCAAATACGAAGAATGCTGTTCAACGAATGTGTAATGAGTCATGACCTACTAAACGATGAAGGGGTTTGGTGACTAGCGTGTGAATCATGACCACCCCCTCACACTCTGTGATGTCGACGAGCACGTTGTCCGAAGCCGAATCAAAAGAATTGGTGAAGCAATACGGTGTACCCCTTGCAGCAGAGCACATCGTGTTGGATGTTGCAGGTGCCGTGGCGGCCGCAGCCTCAATCGGAGGGCCAGTCGCCGTCAAATTGAACGGTGATGCGATTGCACACAAAACCGAACGTGGATTGGTGAGGCTCGGGGTAAGCGATGAGGCAGCAGTTCGAATCGCTGCTGAAGAACTGCTTGCGGCCGCTCGTCCCGAAGATGGAGAGGTTTCACTTCTCGTCGCCCCGATGGTCTCTGGTGCGCGTGAGTTCATCGTCGGGATGATTCGTGACCCGCAGTTTGGTCCAATGGTCATGCTCGGCGTCGGCGGGGTGCTTGCCGAGGCGATCGCTGACGTTGCATTCCGACCTGCACCAGTCGATGTGGTGACGGCAGAGGAGCAGATTGACAACTTGACAATGAGCGATCTGCTCGGCGAGTTCAGAGGCGAGGCTGCTGTTGACCGGCAGGCACTTATCGACACCCTTGTTGGGCTCGGTCAGCTCGCAGCCGATCACCCTGAAATCATGAGTGTTGACATCAACCCCCTGATCATCGATCGCTCAGGCCGTCCGATCGCTGTCGATGCACTCGTTGAAGTCGCCCAAGAAACGGCCGAGGCCACAACAGCTGTTGCAAGACCGAAACCATGCGATGAGCAGTTCTTGGCCTTGTTTGAACCATCAGGAGTGGTGGTAACCGGTGCATCGAGTCACCCGGGCAAGTTCGGGTTTGTTTCTCTGCACAATCTGTTGGCTGCCGGATACTCCGGCAATGTGTATGCCACGAATCGCTCGGGTGAGGAAGTGCTCGGCATTCAAACGGTCAGTGATGTCTCCGATATCCCTGAAGGCAAAGCGGACCTCATGTTCGTCTGCACTCCGGCATCTGCAAATATTCAGTTGCTGGAAGACGCTGCGCAACGAGGCGTTCGGGCAGCGTTTCTCACCTCGGCTGGTTACGGAGAAGCCGGAGACGAGGGTCGCGCCGCTGAGGCGGAGTTGGTTGCGACCGCCGACCGACTCGGAATATTGCTTGCGGGACCAAATGGTCAAGGAGTCGTGTCGACTCCGGCATCACTGTGCGCCCAGATTGTGGCGCCGTATCCTCCCGCTGGCGGTATCGGAGTCGCATCGCAGTCAGGAAACTTCGTTTCAAGCTTTTTAAACCTGTCTCGCTCGACTGGCGTCGGTGTGAGCCGTGCTGTCTCGGCAGGTAATGCAGCAGCAGTGTCGGTTGCCGATTACCTCGATTTTTACTCACGAGATGAAAAGACAGCGGTCTCACTCGCGTACATCGAAGGCATTACCGACGGCCGTGGTCTGATGGAGAGACTTGCTGGAGCAGCTCAACACAAGCCACTCGTCGTGCTGAAGGGTGGGGCAACCGCTGGTGGCGCACGAGCCGCCGCAAGTCATACCGGAGCACTCGCTGCCGACGATCGCATTTTTGATGGTGCATGTCAGGCCGCAGGAGTGACACGTGTCCAGTCCGTTGAAGAAGCATTTGATACGGCTGCGTCATTCGCCACTCAGCCGTTGCCCAAGGGCCCAAATGTCGTGATTCTCACCACCGCAGGTGGGTGGGGAGTTGTGACCTCTGACGCGGTCACTCGAGACAACGATCTGACGTTGATGCAATTGCCTGATGAACTACTTGCACAGATCGATGAACATCTGCCACCTCGGTGGAGCCGGAACAACCCGGTCGACTGCGCGGGTGGAGAGACTCGCGACACCATCCCAACGGTGATGGGCCTTATCGCAAACCACCCTGATGTCCACTCTGTGATCTATTTGGGCCTAGGGATTCAGTCGAATCAGGCCAGGGAAATGCGCAATGGGCGGTTCTTCCCAGATCATGGACTCGAAAGGATTGTTGAGTATCACGAACGGCAAGACCGTCGCTTTGCTGAAGCGGCAGCCGAACTCAGCGTCCAGACAGGCAAACCAATTCTTGTTGCGACCGAACTTGCTCTTGCCGACCCCAATAATGCGGGGCCTGCAGCGGTGCGGGAGTCGGGCAGGCTGTGCTACGCCACTGGCGACCGTGCGGTTTCCGCGCTTGGCCATATGTGGCGTTATGCCCGTTTCCAGGAGCGACGCCGGTCGTGACCCAACCCGGGCGGGGGCAGCTCAACCCAGTCGTAGCGCTCGTGCTCGTCGCACTGGTGCCAGCGCTGTTGTTGGTGGGTCTGCGTTCGTTGGTGTCGCCGGGAGAGGTAGAACCAACAGCCGAGATTACATCTGAGCCTTCTTCAGGAGTCGTTCTCGCTGCCAGCCACTCAATCATGTCGGTGAGGCGAGTTGCTCCTGAATTGTCCGGTCGCATCAACCGCTCCCAACTCGCAACGGCGCTTCAGACGGTCACCTCCTCAATGGCGCCAACTTCGTGCCTTGCGATGTCTGTCGATGGAGTACCGCTAAGCCTGTCGGGTGATCGTGCTGCGATTCCTGCAAGCACTGTCAAGATTCTTGTAGCGGCCGCAGCGGTTGAATCGCTAGGTGCGGACTTCACGTTCACTACCCGTGTGATGGGCCCCTCGCCGGTAGACGGTGTGGTCAAGGGCGACATTGTTCTCGTTGGTGGGGGTGATCCACTGCTGAGTGGCGATTGGTATCCAAACTCGAACCTTGATCGGTACCCGGTGTTTGGTCACACCTCGCTTGATGATCTTGCGAGAGCCCTTGCGTCAGCAGGTGTCACCACGGTAAACGGCCGAGTTCTGGGCGACGGAAGTCGTTACGACGACGAGTGGTACTACAGCGAGTGGGGTGATGGAATTGCCGGTATTGAGGCCGGACCAATTGATGCTCTGATGGCAAATGACGCTCGCATCGAGGGTGATGATTTTCGCGCCTCTGACCCCGCTGGGGGAGCGGCACGAGAATTCGTACTGCGCCTGAATGCAGCGGGTATTCAGGTGACCGCGGGAACCGGTGTTGGGGTGCCTGCAGCAAGCGACGTTGAGTTGGCTGCAATCAGTTCTGCTCCGCTGTCTACGGTGATCGCAGAGATGTTGCAGAACTCCGACAACAACACTGCCGAAATGCTCGTCAAAGAGATGGGCTTGCAAGCCAATGGTGCCGGGACCCGAGAAGCGGGCTTGGCCGCTGTTGTCAGCGCGTTGGATGCGCTTGGAGTTGATACCACCGAACTGAACCTGGTCGATGGAAGCGGTCTCGCCAATACGGCAACGGTGCGCTGTCAAACGTTTGTCGACGCACTTGAGATTGCGGACACATCGGTCATTGATGGGCTTGCCGTGGCGGGAGTGTCTGGCACCCTGTCATCGGTATTTACTGAAGGTCCGATGACGGGGGTGTTGAAGGCAAAGACAGGCACGCTCGGAAACTTGCCATTTGATCAAGATCCTCCAGCGGTGAAGGCGCTCTCCGGGCAATACATCGCAAGCGGGGGTGAACGATTGACATTCGCTTTGGTGTTGAACCAGTCAATGGTGAATGACCAGTCGAATTATCGACCCATCTGGGATTCGCTTGCATCTGCGATGGCGGCCTACCCAACTGGTCCGACGGTCATGGAGATGGCACCGTGAAGCCGTTGAGCGGACGTCTCATCGTTGCTGGTGCGGTGCCGCTTCTCATCGTGACAGGGTTCTGGAATTGGACGAGAGATCAGGTGCGATCGCAACCGGTGAACACCGTTCCACATCAACAGATTGAGGCAGGGTTCGCGTCGCCAACAGTTGAGGTCGCTTCGTTACGTAGGGTTTCACCGGCGATCGTGGCGTGGGAGGAAGCCCGCTCTCAGGCCAAAGACCTCGGTACTGCTGTGTCGTCACTCGGCGAGTCAGATTGCTTCTCGGTGACCGA
>JBMTDQ010000083.1:0-6987 GCA_049432165.1 Ilumatobacteraceae bacterium | reverse complement strand
GACCACACATTTACTCGTGACCCACTCACCGATCACGTCGATGTGGTCATTGTCGGTGGAGGGTTCGGTGGGCTACTCGCGGCAGCAAAGCTACGTGAAGCAGGAGTTGAGCGTATTCGTCTCATCGATAGCGCTGGCGACGTCGGCGGAACCTGGTACTGGAATCGGTACCCGGGCGCAGCCTGTGATGTTCAGTCGTATATCTATTTACCTCTGCTTGAAGAGCTCGGGGCAATGCCACAACACAAGTACTCCTTCGCTCCTGAAATCATGGAACACTCTCGAAGGATCGCTCGCCATTACAACCTCTACGAGGACGCCTGCTTCCAAACTGGCGTGACCTCGATGGAGTGGGATGAAGAGAACTCCCGTTGGACGATCTTCACCGACCGTAATGATGAAATGACAGCAAGCATTGTGGTCTTGGCAACCGGTCCGTTGAACCGGCCAAAACTCCCCGGCATCAAGGGAATCTCATCATTTGGTGGCCACATGTTCCACACCAGTCGCTGGGACTATGACTACACCGGTGGGGACACCTACGGCGGCCTGAGCGGTCTTGCTGATAAGCGAGTCGCGATCATCGGTACCGGTGCAACCGCCGTTCAATGCATCCCGCATCTTGCCGACTCTGCGAAGGAACTGTTCGTGTTTCAGCGGACGCCGTCATCCGTTGACGTTCGTGACAATGCCCCAACTGATACCGAATGGTTTTCTTCGCTCGAACCAGGTTGGCAGAAGCGGTACATGGAGAACTTCACGGCGCTGGTCTCTGGCTACGACGAACCTGAAGATCTGATTGGCGATGGATGGACAGAAATCTTTCGAGGTCTCACCGGAATCGCAGCGAAAGATGCATCACGCCGCCTTGGACGCCGGCTCGAACCGCAAGAAAAAGAGGAGATGATGGAACTCCTCGACTACCGCAAAATGAATGGTGTTCGAAATCGAGTGACAACAACTGTTGTCGACCCATCAACAGCATCTGCTCTGCAGCCTTGGTATCGGCAGTTCTGCAAGCGTCCCTGCTTCCACGACAGCTACTTGCCGGCCTTTAACTCACAGAGTGTGACGCTTGTTGACACCGACGGAAAAGGTGTCGAGGAGATCACAGAACGCGGCATTGTCGTTGACGGAGTCGAATACGAAGTTGACTGTATTGTTTTCTCGACCGGATTTGAATACGGCACCTCGTACACCCGCCGAGCTGGGTTTGATATCACCGGCCGCAACGGGCAAACACTCTCAGAACATTGGGCTGATGGGGCCCGCACCTTCCACGGTATGCAATCCCATGGCTTTCCAAATATGGGTTTCATTGGATTGATCCAGACGGCGACCACGGTGAATATTCCTCACGCACTCGCTGAACAGGCCGCACACTTCGCGCACATTGTGAGTGAGTCGAAAGCCCGGAATGCATCGGTCATCGAAGCAACCCCGCAAGCCGAGGAGGAATGGCTGGCTGAGATTGAGCGGACGGCGGTGCGGGCTCGAAAGTTCTACGAAGAATGCACCCCCGGTTACTACAACAACGAAGGCCATGTCACTGACGATGGTGGCTTCGCTGCGGGAATGTATGGCGCTGGCCCAATTAAATTCTTTGCGCTGCTTGCGCAGTGGCGCGAAGAGGGCAGGCTCGCGGGTCTCGAACTGAGATAACCAGATGGGGCGCTGGTGCAGCGCGGCTCTCGGCTGAACTGGCTCCCTGAGTACCGTCGTAATTGTGACGTGGGAACCAGAACTCGAAGAACTGCGTGAGCGCGAGCGTCTTGCCGAGCAACTCGGTGGCGCCGACAAGGTTGAGCGTCAGCACCATTTTGGGAAATTGACGATTCGTGAACGTATCGAACGGATCGTTGACGAGGGCAGTTTCTGGGAGATGGGCAAGGCCGCCGGAGTTGCGAAGTATGACGACGAAGGAAATCTCATTGAGTTCATGCCTTCAAACTTTGTCTTTGGCATAGCGAACCTTGATGGTCGCCCTGCGGTGGTCTCTGGCGATGATTTCACCGTTCGTGGCGGCTCGAACGATGCTTCAATTTCGGCGAAACGAGAGGCCTCTGAGACGATTGCTGCCGAGATGCGTTTACCGCACGTCCGATTGCTTGACGGTATGTCAGGCGGTGGTTCGGTGAAGACGATTGAGCAAGCGGGCCGCACGTATATTCCGCTACTGCCCGGTTGGCACACGGTGTGTGATCACTTGAATATTGCTCCGTCAGTGTCGTTGGTGCTGGGTTCGGTTGCCGGGTTCGGTGCTGCGAGGGCGACTGCTTCTCATTATTCAGTGATGGTGCGAGATACATCTCAGATGATGATTGCAGGGCCTGCTCTTGTCGAGCAGGCCGGTCTCGGTGCCGTCTCAAAATACGAACTTGGTCATGCTGACATCCACACCAGGAATGGTGCGGTGGATGATGCGGTTGATTCCGAGGCCGAAGCCTTTGAGAGGGCGTTGCAATTCTTGTCGTATCTTCCGACCTCGGTCGATGAGCTTCCACCTCTCGAAGATTGGGGTGATGACCCTGCTCGGCGAGATGAGTGGCTGGTCGATGTCATCCCGAGAAATCCCCGTCAGAGCTATGACATGAAGCGCATCGTCACCACTCTCGTCGACGAAGGCAGTTTTTTTGAGATCGGGAAAGACTGGGGGACGTCAATCATCGGCGGGCTTGCTCGGCTCGATGGAGTAGCGGTCGCCGTCTTTGCTGAAAACCCGATGATGTATGGCGGAGGCTGGACCGCCGATTCGTGTCGCAAACTCACCCGCCTGATCGACCTGGCGTCAATGTTCAAGCTGCCAATGATCCACCTTGAGGATTGTCCGGGGTTCCTGATTGGTAAGGAATCAGAGGAGAGCGCAACGATTCGCTACGGAACAGAGGTGCTTGTTGCATTGCGTGAATCTCAGATGCCGTACTGCACAGTTGTCATCAGAAAAGCGTTCGGAGTTGCAGGTGCAGCCAACCGGAAGCCGGGAAGTGAATCCTTCCGTCTTGCCTGGCCATCAGGCGACTGGGGCTCGCTCCCACTTGAAGGTGGACTCGAAGTCGCGTACAAGGCAGAACTTGAAGCAAGTGATGACCCAGATGCACTCAAAGCTGAAATCACCGAACGACTCAACAGTGTGCGTTCACCGCATCGATCTGCCGAGTTTTATGAGATTGAACAGATCATTGATCCCAGAGACACCCGAGCCATGTTGTGTGAGTGGGTACACCTCGCGCGCCGAACGATGAAGCCGACCAACCCGTCATGGGGTTACCGGCCGTAGTCGTCAACACGGAATTCTTCGGAAATTCGCTCGGAGGGCATGCACGGTGGTCACTTGCATTGTTACTATGGCCGTAGTGTTAATTGCGCCTTGCACGCACCCTTATAAAATGACGGAGTCTCACCATGACTGCATTTGATCTCGATCTCTCCAAGTACGAACTTGGGTGGAATGACGAAGTTGAATACGCCTTCGATCCAGTGAAGGGTCTCAACCAAGGTGTTGTTGAGCAGATTTCGTGGTGGAAGGGCGAACCCCGGTGGATGACCGAGTTGCGTCTCCGTTCGCTCTCACTGTTTGATCGCAAGCCGATGGCCGAATGGTTCGCTCAGAACATGCCGGACATCGACTTTCAGGACATTTTCTATTACCTGAAGCCTGCCGGTGAGCAGGTTGACGAGTGGGATGAACTTCCTGAAGAAATGATGCGTACCTATGAAAAACTCGGTATTCCAGAGGCCGAGCGCAAGTACCTGGCGGGCGTGACCGCACAGTACGAGTCGGAAGTGGTGTATCACAAGAACCGTGAGGATCTTGAGGCGCGGGGAATTCTGTTTTGCGACATGGACACAGCCATGCGCGAATACCCAGATCTCGTGAGGAAGTACTTCGGTTCGGTCATTCCTCCGGGTGATAACAAGTTTGCGTCGCTGAACACGGCAGTGTGGTCGGGTGGTTCATTCATCTATGTGCCGCCAGGCGTCGAGTGTGAAATGCCGCTTCAGGCATATTTCCGAATTAACTCCGAAAACGCAGGGCAGTTTGAGCGCACGCTCATCATCGCCGACGAGGGTTCCCAAGTTCACTACATCGAAGGGTGCTCAGCGCCGGTGTACACCAGCGACTCATTGCACTCAGCCGTTGTTGAGATCATCGTCAAGCCCCATGCCCGCGTGACCTACACGACGATTCAAAACTGGTCGCCAAATGTCTACAACCTCGTGACGAAGCGCGCTCGTGTCGAGGCGCACGGTCACATGGAGTGGATCGATGGCAACATTGGCTCGAAACTGACCATGAAGTACCCGGCGGTATATCTCGTTGGTGAAGGTGCAACGGGTGAGGTGCTGTCGGTTGCTTACGCCGGTGACGGCCAGCACCAAGATGCCGGGGCGAAGATGGTGCACGCCGCGCCGAACACAACCTCAAAGATTGTGTCGAAATCAATCTCGAAAGATGGCGGTATTACGACATACCGCGGCCTGGTAAAGATCGATAAAGGTGCCTATGGCTGCAAGAGTCATGTGCAGTGCGACGCTCTTATCCTTGACGAAGAATCAGTTTCCAAGACGTTCCCGTACATGGAGATGGGGGAGCGCGATGCTGAGATTGGTCACGAGGCGACGGTCTCGAAGATTGCCGATGAGCAGATCTTTTACCTGATGAGTCGTGGGCTTTCTGAAGAGCAAGCCATGTCGATGGTGGTGAACGGCTTCATCGAACCAATTACTCGCACGCTTCCAATGGAGTATGCAGTCGAGTGGAGCCGCCTGATCGAGCTACAGATGGAAGGCTCTGTTGGTTGATCCGCAGCGCGGTTAACTGACTCCTTCTAAGGTGTAGTTATGCCAATGCGAACAGAGTGCAAGCATTTCGAATCGCGCTCGTACCCAAGTGGCGACACCGTTCGTAAATGCAACCTTGACCTCGCGCCTCACGCTCCGTGGCGATGTCCTGATGATTGCCCGAAATATGAGCGTCGTCTTGCCGATGCGGCATGGACTCACGGCTCACTCGTGGTCACCGCAACGCCCCCCGAACCCGAAGGGCTTGACGACGGGAGTGTTGCTGCAGTGCTCGATGCCGCGGAAGACATCTTGAATGACGTCGCTGGCACTGTCATGCAAGAACTCGCCGAGGAACGTGAGCGAAACGAGCGCGGTGGCCGTCTGCGACGAATGTTTCGACGTCGCGGCGATTCCTGAGCACCGAGTGAATTACCACTATCTGGATAGTAGAATTTAACCCGTGCTCGCACTGGCAGACCTCCAACTCCCCACTGCCGACGCTGAAATCTGGCGGTACAGCCGCATTGCTGAACTGGACATCAGCAAGTTCGAGATTCAGCATGGCTCGCAAACTGTGTCTGGTGATGACTCATTCGTGACCACTGGAACCGATGCAGACTCTTCAGTCGCCACTCCTGATGTGTTCGCGGAGTACAACGCAAGCCATCAGCAGACAGTTCGTGTTGACATTCCTGCAAACACGACCGTGGCGGAGCCGATCGTCATTGAGTTTCAATCAGCTGATGGAAGCGCGACATTCCCTCGGACAGTGATCAGGCTCGGTTCTCATGCATCTTGCACCGTGATCGAGCGATTTCGCTCTGTCGGCGACGCCCCGAGCTTGACCTCCCCATTGCTGTCAATTGAGGCTGGTCCAGGGGCGAAGGTGACCTACTTGGCGGTGAACGACCTGAATGAATCGTCCTGGCAGATTGGGCATCAACTCGTCTCGGCTGGACGTGACTCGTTTGTTCGTTTGTCAACCATCACGCTGGGCGGTTACTACACCCGCGTGCGTACCGAAGCGACGTCAAAAGAGACCGGTTCGGCGATTGAGCAGGTTGCGCTGTATTTCGCTGGCGGTGATCAAATGCACGACTTCAGGGTGATTCAGAACCATGTGGCCGAGCACACATCGAGCGATCTGCTGTTCAAGGGTGCAGTTCAAGACTCCGCCCGAAGTGTCTACACCGGCATGATTTCTATTGACGAGGGAGCCAAAGGGACCTCCGCTAATCAAACCAATCGCAACCTCACGCTGAGTGAGGGAGCATGGGCTGAAAGCGTTCCTAATCTCGATATCCGAAACAATGATGTTCGCTGCAGCCATGCGTCGACGGTTGGGCCAATCAACGAAGAGCAGCGGTACTACCTCGAAAGTCGGGGAGTTCCGCCAGAGGTTGCCGAGCGGCTTGTTGTACTCGGATTCTTTGATGAGGTGCTAGGTCGTTTGCCCGACGGCGACATCGTTGATGAGGTTCGCGAGCGCGTGGCCCGCAAACTGTCGATTGGAGTTTCATCATGACGAGCGTCTGCAAATTCGATGATCTTGTTGACGGGTCAGCGGTCTGTCACAACGTTGACGGTGTGGCAGTAGCCATTGTTCGTATCGGCGATGACGTTCATGCGATCGATGACCTCTGCAGTCATGCAAATGTTTCGCTGTCTGGCGGCGACGTGTGGCCAGACGCATGCACACTTGAATGCCCGAAGCATGGAAGCGCGTTTAGTCTCACCACTGGCGAGCCAGACACACTTCCAGCAACAGTTCCGGTTCGCGTTCATCACGTGTCAGTTGTTGATGGCGACGTTCATGTGGAGTTGTCGTCATGAGCGTTCTTGAGATCTCAGGGCTGCATGCTGAAGTCGCCGGTACCGAAATTCTTAGAGGCATTGATCTCACCATCGCCTCCGGCGAGGTGCATGCAGTTATGGGTCCAAACGGGGCGGGGAAAAGTACCCTCTCGGCGGTCATCATGGGGCGTCCCGGGTACACCGTTACCTCAGGAAGTATCACCCTTGACGGTGTAGACCTGCTTGCGTTATCAACCTGGGAACGGGCAGTTGCCGGCGTTCACCTCATCATGCAGTACCCAACCGAAGTTCCGGGTGTTTCGCTGTTGGATGCGCTCGGTGAGGCCCTTCAGCATCGAGGTCGAGACGCTTCAGACTTGACCGATCGGCTGAAAGCGGAAGCTGATC
>JBMTDQ010000082.1:0-7132 GCA_049432165.1 Ilumatobacteraceae bacterium | reverse complement strand
CATGATTTCGTCAAACTTAGCTAATAGCTCGTCTAACTTGGCATCGATGTTCATGATTTTATCTTCTTCGGCTTCTTCTGCGGCTGGCTCTTCAGCTGGCTCTTCGGCTGCGTCGTCGCTACCGCCACAGGCGCCAGCTACGAGAGCGAGTCCAACCACGAGCGCACCGAAGTTACGTGCACGGGTCTTCTTCATTGGGTTGATTCCTCCCCCTATCGGACCCAGGCGGGATTGCCCGGGCTCTTAGGTGTTACAAAGGCTACGCCCTCTTTAATCGCGTGACAATGCTTTCCTTAAAGGAACCGTTTTCGTCCTCAATGTCTGAAATAGCCATCGGGCCGCATTCTCAGCTGGGTGAGACCCAACCAAGCACGTCAACAAGCACATCCGCCTTGCCTGACGAATCCCACGGCATTGTTACCGCAACATCGAAATTTCCTTGAGAATTCAGCGGAATGAGAGCCATATTGGGGTTGATATCCCCGGCCTTCCAGTTCAGATTGGACACATACGGAGTCGTAGTCCCTGATGGGTATGCCGAAAGGTAGCCATTTGATGTCGGGGAAATTACTGTGACATTTGCCCAGATAGCAGTTACCTCAGCCGGGATTCCTCCGGTTCCAGCTCCTCGGAATGATCTGATCTCGTCACTCCCAAATGGCAGGTTGGCTCCGCCGATCCCTGATCGGGTATCGACAATTCTGAACGGCTCGGTGGTTGTAGTGCGCTCGCCTCCATCATCTGAGAAGTAACCGAACACGTCGACGATGAGGTCGACGAATCCATCACTGTCGTAGGGAAAAGCAGTTTGTAATTCGATTGCTCCTGAGGAACTCAACGACACGACCGCAAGATTTGGTCGAGTTTCCCCCGCTCGCAAGTTGAGGTTGGATGCATTTGGTGCGAGTGTTCCCGCAGGAAAGGCTGTCACAAATCCTCTTGCGGTCGGATTAGCCGCTGTGAGGTTGACAACGACTGAGGTCGCGCTTTCAGGAATGCTTGCTCGTCCAGTGACTTGGATTGTTCGCAGAGAATTGTCGTAAAACGGATCTTCCGACGATTGCCTGCTGTCAAACAATCGCGTTGGATCAACGCTTGTAAATCCAGACCCCGTGCTTCCGTATGTGAAGTAGCCAGCTATGTCTGCGAGGAGATGGGTCGTCGCACCACGTGCGTGAAATCTTATTCGACCACCAGCTCCGACCCTGACGAGCACAAGATTCGGCACGGTCTGACCAGCAACAAAATTGAGATTTGAGGCGTTGGGCCATTCGCCGTATGAATTCTGGTCATTAAATACATCACCCCTGCCCTGTGGTCGTGGGCCGACCGTAACGAATCCATTGCCGGACGGATTTACCGCCGTGATGTTGAGAAGGACGGCGGCGACACCATGTTCTGGCACACCATCGTGCCCGGTGACGACAAGTTCATGATTGAGCTCTTCGTCGGTGCGAAAATCGTCATTTGTTGTATCAATCGAACCGTCACCAGGGCGAACAGGCCCGTTTGGAATTCCGAGCCCACTTCGGGTGTCCAGAATTCGAGTTGGGGGAAGCGGATGGAAGTTGCTCGGGGGAGCTGATGGTGAGTGGTTTCCCGCAAGAGTGACGCACTCCTTGAATCCGAAGCACGGAGCATCCAGGTCAATCGCCGGCATGTCATCCTCGGAGATATCAGCTATGACCTGAACTTTTTGGCCGTTTTCGAGGTCAGAGATGAACATGGTGTATCGCCCGGGCCAACTGACGCTTGTAAACCAGGTTTCGCCACCACTCCGTCCCGACGAGAACGCCCCGTACTGAATGCCACCGGATGATGTTGGGCGTGGCGGGCACGCCTCGGTAATCCAGCAATCGATCTGAAATGCGTCGACCTGGACTCGACCATCTGTCACTTCACTTGAGGCGAGAATTGAACCTTTTCCGATGAATCCTTTGTACCGATCGTTGACGGTTGGCACTGTGATCGTTCCGACATGTGGCCACGATCCGTCGCTTTGTCGAACCACGGTCATGTGGAACCCACCGTAGACCGAGTTCTCAACCGAGTAATTTTCCCAGTAGCAGGGGGCTTGCCAGTCGTAACCGCTGCAGTCCGTCGTGTTGCGAGGGTAGGCCTCGAGCCTGACCTTGGTACTTGAGGACTCAATTGGGAGCCCCTCAACGTCATATTTTGGCTTCAGGAATGTCGGGCCGATCTGGTGATCGACCTTCATTAGGGTTCCATCGGACCGCCACATAATCGAATCGGCGTATCCGCCTAGAGGGTCAACGGCGGGCCCATCGTATTCAATGCCAACTTTGCCGATTGAGCCTTTCGCATCGATACTCACGCCGAGATATTCGACACTTCTGGTGGTGATGTCACCGGTCGCATTTACCAACGGCGCAGGTGCGGCCAGAGCGGTCACTGCGCATGCCACTATCGAAATCGTGACTAGGGGGAAACGTCTCATCGCTTTCGTCATCGCACGAATGGGTTCACTTGTTACAACGAGATCGTGACGGCTCTGAGTCTGCCGCCCAATCGATAGTTGAATGCGTGCGTGTTACTCGCCGGCTACTTCAAACAAGACCTTTGCGGTAGCGCTTCTGTCATCGAGTGAACGAAATGCATCGATCGCGTTCTCGAATGAGAAGGTTTGACCGATCGGTGGTTTCACCGCACCGGACTGCACGAGAGGGATCAGTCGATCGTGGATGTCTCGGGCGAGAGCGGGGTCGGCGGCAATTGCTTCACCCCATGCAGCACCGACGATGCTCACGTTGCGAAGCAGAAGGCGGTTGACCTTGATCGTCGGAATTTCTCCGGCCGCAAATCCGACAACGACGAGACGACCTGAACGAGCGAGCGCACGAACTCCATCAAGGAAGCGATCGCCACCAACCGGGTCGTAGGTCATATCAACCCCTCGGCCCCCCGTGATCTCGAGCACCTCGTCCTTCCAGTTGTCGCTGACCAGCACGGTGTGGTCAGCCCCAGCGGCAGCAGCAACTTGTGCTTTCTCAGCCGTTGAGACGAGCCCGATTATCGGTCCTGCTCCGAGGCCTTTGGCAACTTGGATGGCTGATGTGCCGACTCCGCCGGCTGCACCGAGGACAAGAACTGACTCGCCTGCCTTCAGACCACCTCGATCGACGAGACAGAACATTGCCGTTTGATAGTTGAGAACGAATGCGGCGCCCTCGGCAAGCGACATTTCATCGGGCAATTTGAACACTTGGTCGGGATTGCCTGCAACGACCTCGGCGTGGCATGTGCTTCCCCACACTGCAACTCGATCACCTGGTACAAGATCTGAGCCCGCTGGTGCCGAGCGCACGACGCCAGATGCCTCAACACCTGGAATAAATGGCGGCTCTGGACGAATTTGATACATGCCTTTTGTCTGAAGTAAGTCAGGGAATGACACACCGGCATACGCAACATCGATGATCACCGACCGGCCATCATCGACTGGCTCGGGGCGATCGACGATCGCCAGTCCGTCTGGTCCGGTGAGTGATTGAACTTCAAGTGCGCGCATGTCTACCTCTTCTGAATTAACTGCTGGCGTATTGATTTGTTGTTGGCAATTGCTGAGATGCGGTAAAGGTCAGCACCCCATCTTCGAGACTGTTCTTTAGTAGCGCCTTTTTGTCAGGCGCCAGACGTTGCGGATTGGTCCATGGCTCACGGTCTCCCTGTTTTGGAAGTGTGGGCATCATTCGTTGCATGTACCCCGATGAGAAGTCATCGATCCAGGGGCGCTTCGCCATTGTGATATCGCTGTCGCGAAGAACTGGGGTGACCTGGTCGGTTTTGGTCTTCCTCATATGGTTAAGGAGTCGGCACACATAGGTACTTGTGAGGTCTGCACGAAGGGTCCAAGAGGCATTGATATAGCCAAAGGTTGAGACAAGATTCGGAACACCGGAATAGGCAACACCTCGATAGGTGAAGGTTTCTGAGAAGTCGATTGTCTTGCCGTCGACAACAAAGTCCATGTCGCCGAGCGTCACCAACTCGAGGCCGGTTGCGGTCACAATGATGTCGGCATCGAGATGTTCGCCAGAGGTAAGAGCAACTCCGGTTTCGGTAAAGGACGTAATTGTGTCTGTCACAACAGATGCAGAACCATTCCGCACTGCTGCAAACAAATCGCCGTTTGGAACCAGACAGAGGCGCTGGTCCCAAGGGTTGTAGCTCGGCGTGAAGTGCTTATCGATATCAACATCGGGGCCGACGAGCGCTCTGACGCCTTGCAGCAGTTTTCCTTTCACCATCTCAGGGTCGGTGCGAGTCTTCTTGTAGAAGAACTGCTGGAAGAACACGTTCTTCGCACGGATAATCGGATGTGCAAGTTGTCGCGGAAGGAATCGTTTGATCTTTTTTGCAACCGGGTCGACATCGGGTCGTGCAACCATCCATGTTGGTGAACGCTGCAGCATCGTGACGTGCTCAGCCTTGTCAGCCATCGCAGGAACGATCGTGACTGCTGTGGCACCAGATCCGATCACGACAACTTTCTTGCCCTTGTAGTCAAGGTCTTCTGGCCATTGCTGTGGGTGGACAATCTGACCGGTAAATGTGTCGCGACCCTCAAACGCCGGGTCGTAGCCGCCGCGGTAGCTGTAGTAACCCGAACACATGAAGAGAAAGTTGCAGGTCAGCACTGTGACTTTGGCATCGCTGATGATGGCATGCACCGTCCAAGTCGATGTTGACGAGTCCCATTCGGCGCGAACCACCTTGTGGTTGAAACGAATATGACGCTGGATGTCGAACTCCTCAACCGTTTCTCGTAGGTACGCCATGATCGATGGTCCATCTGCAATGGACTTCTCCGCGGTCCACGGCTTAAACGAGTAGCCGAGGGTGTGCATATCGCTATCGGAGCGAATTCCCGGGTATCGAAATAAGTCCCATGTCCCACCGATGTCTGATCGGCCTTCCAAGATGGTGAATGTTCGGTCTGGGCAGAGCTTCTGCAAGTGGTATGCCGCTCCGATACCTGAGATCCCTGCACCGACTACGATGACATCGTGATGCTCGGCTTGCACCGATGATTCAGAAGTGTCTAACGACGAACTCATCTCTCGATCGTAGTTGCCATCGAATTCATCGTCCGAGGTGGCCGACCTCGTCAATTGTGATCCGTTCCTGAAATGATCTCAAGATGGAGTATCGCCGTTTAGGAAACACTGGTCTCGAAGTATCCCGAATCTGCCTGGGCTGTATGAGTTACGGCCAGTCAGACCTCGGCACTCACCCCTGGAGTCTCGACGAAGAGTCGAGCCGGCCATTTTTTCAGCAGGCTTTAGACCTCGGAATCAACTTCTTCGATACAGCAAATGTGTACTCGCTTGGAACGAGTGAGGAATACCTTGGCCGTGCATTGCGAGACCTCGATGTGAAACGAGCAGACGTCGTCATCGCGACCAAGGTCAACGGCCGGATGCGAAAGAGTCCAAATGGGGCAGGCCTCTCGCGCAAGGTCATCATGACTGAGATCGACGACAGCCTTCGCAGGCTCGGAACCGACTACATCGATCTTTACCAGATTCACCGCTGGGACCCGAATACTCCGATCGAAGAGACGATGGAGGCACTCAATGACCTCGTTCGCTCTGGCAAGGTTCGATACATCGGCGCTTCGTCAATGTGGACCTGGCAGTTTGCGACCGCACAGCACGTCGCCGAACGTAACGGCTGGACGAAGTTCGTCAGCATGCAAAACCACTACAACCTCCTCATGCGTGAGGAAGAGCGTGAAATGTTGCCATATTGCGTGGAAACAGGGGTTGGGGTTATCCCGTGGAGCCCTCTTGCTCGAGGTCGGCTTGCCCGCACATGGGATACCACGACGGGCCGAAGCGATAGCGATGCATTTGGAAGCAGTCTGTACGGCCGAGATGTCACCGAGGAGTCAGACCGGGCGGTTGTTACGGCAGTGGCAGAAGTTGCTGCGGCGCGCGGGACATCGATGGCTCGAGTAGCTCTTGCGTGGGTGCTGTCGCATCCAGGAGTGACGGCACCCATTGTTGGTGCCACGAGGGCTGCTCACCTAGATGATGCGGTGGCTGCCCTCGATATCGAACTCACAGCAGATGAGCTCCAACGGCTAACCGGGCCATATATTCCGCATCAGCCGGCTGGCTTCTGACCGTTGGTCGAATCAACAGCTGAAGGTGTTGGTATCGCACTAGTCGTCTAACCTTGGCTACATATGGCTACTAATTCAGGGTCCTCAAGTCGACGTGGGCAGCTGCTCTTCATCCTCGGAACAGTGGTGCTTGTTGCCGTTGTCGCAATTGTCATTGTCGTCGCCACCGGGGGAGGTTCTGACTCTGCGGTAGACCTTTCTGAAAACGGACCAGTGACCGTGACCGGTGACCTGCTGCCAGGCTTCGAAGGCGATACAGCAACCGACACCGGCGCTGGGCTGACCGCTCCAGTGTTGGAGGGTCAAGCGTTCGACGGAACACCAATCGTCATCGAGCCTGGCTCACCGACGCTCGTGGTGTTCCTGGCGCACTGGTGCCCTCATTGCCAGGCCGAGGTACCAGATCTCGTTGAGTGGGCGGAAAGCCTCTCTGTTCCTCAGGGGCTCAATGTGGTTGGTGTTGCGACAGCAACATCGCCAGATCGTCCGAACTACCCACCGTCTGAATGGCTACTTCGTGAGCGCTGGCCATTTCTGGTGATGGCAGATGATGAAGCAGCGACTGCGGCGCAGGCGTTCGGTACAACTGGATATCCTTATCTAGTGATGCTCGACGCAAATGGTGTCGTGCAGTGGCGTCACAGCGGTCAACTTGCTGACGGACAACTCGAACAGTATCTCGATGTTGCGTTGAACTAGTTCGTCCTTGGTTGAGCGAGAGTTTGCTTCTTGGGGTTCGCTGGCGAACGCTTCGAAACTACTTCTGAAAGACCTGGTCGTCGTGGGCAAACGCCTTGAACTCGAGGGCGTTTCCTGAAGGGTCTAAGAAGAACATCGTCCATTGCTCACCGACTTCTCCTTCAAAACGAACGTACGGCTCAATCACAAACTTGATCGATGCATCGCGCAATTGTTGGGCAAGGGCATGAAACCTAGGTGGGTCAAGAATGACCCCGAAGTGCGGCACGGGAACATCGTGACCAT
>JBMTDQ010000081.1:0-7276 GCA_049432165.1 Ilumatobacteraceae bacterium | reverse complement strand
GGACGTAGACGCTCAGCGATCTTGAGAATGAAACCTTTATCAGGCCCCGGGTAGCCTAGCGCATGGCCAGTTGGTTGAAGGCCCTCAATCTCTGCTGGACGATCTGTCGTCCAAGCGTCTGGAACTACATCGGGTGAAACGTAATGCGGATTACTTCCGCGACGAGATGGGGCGAAACGTGGGGCAGCCATGACAATGTTCTAGCCGCGCAACAGGCCGTACACGATGCTTTCGGACAGAGCACGCCAGGAGGCCTCAATGATGTTCGGGCTCACCCCGATGGTCGTCCAATCGGTTCGGCCATCTGTTGCGCTAATCAGCACCCGAGTGACTGCTCCGGTCGCTTCTCCCCCATCGAGGATTCGTACCTTGTAGTCGGTGAGATGGACCCGTTCCAGTTGCGGATAGGCACCGCTCACAGCCCGACGAAGTGCAGTGTCGATCGCGTTTACCGGACCGTTTCCTTCGGCCGTGTGGACATGACGCTCACCCTGCACCCACACCTTCACCGTGGCCTCAGTATTGAATGGCCCGTCGGTTGATTCGTCAGTGATGACTCGCATCGATTCGACTTCGAAGTAATCCTGTTCCCAGCCGGTTGCACGCCGCATCAACAACTCGAGCGAGGCATCAGCAGCCTCGAACTGGTACCCCTCGTGCTCAAGGCGTTTCAGGTCGTCGATCACATTGTTGATTGAAGGTCCATCAAGTTCGATTCCAAGCTGCTCAGCCTTGATTTGAATCGTTGCTCGGCCGGCCATTTCTGACACCACAAATCGCGTGCCATTTCCAACCTGCTCAGGATTGACATGCTCGTAGGCATCCCTTGCTCGTACGATTGCACTGACGTGTAGGCCTGCTTTGTGAGCGAACGCAGAACTTCCGACATACGGGGCCTGAGGATTGACGGCTCGGTTCAGGGTCTCCGCAATGCGATGCGATACCGGAGTGAGTCGAACAAGTCGGTCTTCCGGAAGGCAGTGGAAATTCTGCTTCAACTGGAGGTTCGGAATGATCGTTGTGAGGTTCGCATTACCGGTTCGTTCGCCAAGACCGTTGAGCGTTCCTTGAACATGTCCAGCCCCGGCTAGCACTGCAGCCATCGAGTTCGCCACTGCGCATCCGGTGTCGTCATGACAGTGGATTCCGATCGTTGCATCAGTGCCGATATGCGCATACACCTGACTGACGATGTCCTGCACCTCGTGCGGAAGCGACCCACCGTTCGTGTCACAGAGCACCACGTGAGTAGCGCCTTTTACGATGGCGGCCTCTAACGCCCGAAATGCGAATTCGGGGTTGTGTTTAAACCCATCGAAGAAGTGTTCCATGTCGACAAGGACTCGACGGTCGTTGCCGACGAGATACTCGACCGAATCGGAAATCATTGCAGCTCCCTCGTCGAGGGTTGTCTGCAGAGCCTCGGTTACGTGGTAATCCCAACTCTTCGCAACGATGCACACCGCTGACGTTCCAGCTTCGAGAAGATTTCGCAATGTCGGGTCGTCGTCAACCTTGCCGAGCGGACGACGGGTTGAACCAAATGCCACGAACGTGCTCGTCGAGAGATTCAATTCGTTGGCTGCACGTTGGAAGAACTCAATGTCTTTCGGGTTTGCTCCCGGCCAGCCTCCCTCGATGAAATGCACACCAAGTGAATCGAGTTGTTCTGCAATCGCAAGCTTGTCATCGACCGTTGCGGTGACGCCCTCGACCTGCAAGCCATCGCGGAGCGTCGTGTCGAAGATTTCGATGCTGCGTCGTTCGGTTGTCGTTGGAGTGCTCATTGGAGATGTCCTCTTCTGATGATGGATGTCATTATCGGCCTGAAAACTGAAAATGCCGCCCAAGGGCGGCAAAACGAGCACACGGAGTCGTGTGCTCTAACGAATAATAATTTCTGGGACGAAATGCCGTGTCATTGACCTTTATTTAATACGACCCTGCGACAAACGTCAACTCCGACCGTTGGGCTCACTCGCCCTAGGCGACTCCCCTCTGTGGATAACCGGTGGACAACTTGTTGAAAAATAAGTATTTGCAGTGGATAACTCAGTACACCTTCATCTTGCTTCGATGGTAGGAACCGCCCGCAAGATACATCTGGCATCCCTCCAGCGCGCGCAATCCGCAGATGCCAATTACTCTCTCCCTATGGCAGAAAATCAGCCGAACAGAGACGAACTTCTTTCCCCCGGGATGAGAGAACAACTCGAACTGGGATACGTCTTTGGCGGGCTCTCGACATTTGCACAACAACCTTTCGTTCCAGATCTCGAGGATCTGGACCGATGGGAACCAGATGCTGCAATCGTCGGCGCCCCATTCGACATCGGCACCACTAATCGTCCCGGCGCCCGATTTGGTCCGCGATCGATTCGAACCTCTGCCTATGAATCAGGCACCTACCACATCGATCTCGACCTAGAAATTTTTGACCATCTCACAGTGGTTGATGTCGGGGATGCTCATTGCCCGCATGGCGACCCTGATCGCAGCCTCGCAAACATCAGGCACCGAGTTCATGAAATCGCACGACGTGGAATTGTTCCCATCACCCTCGGAGGGGATCACACCATTACTTGGCCTGCTGCAACTGCTGTCGCTGATGTATACGGCTATGGCAATGTCGGGATCGTCCACTTCGATGCGCACGCTGATACCGCGGATGTAATCGATGGAAATCTCGCAAGCCACGGAACACCGATGCGTCGGTTGATCGAATCAGGCGCAATCCCAGGTGACCGATTTGTGCAGGTAGGCCTACGTGGGTACTGGCCCCCAGCCGACACATTTGCCTGGATGCGCGAGCAGGGCATGGTGTGGCACACGATGCAAGAAATTTGGGATCGCGGGTTCAAAGCGGTGATGGCTGACGCAGTCAGCGAAGCGCTCTCGTCAGCCGACTACCTGTACATCTCGGTTGACGTTGACAGCCTCGACCCTTCATTCGCACCAGGAACCGGTACCCCAGAACCTGGCGGAATTGCAACGAGTGACATTCTTCGAATTGTTCGGCAACTCGCCCGAGAACACAACGTCGTCGGAATGGACGTTGTTGAAGTCGCGCCAGCGTATGACGTGAGCGATCTCACGGTGAATGTCGCTCACCGACTGGTGATGGAAACCCTTGGCGGGATCGCTGCCCGCCGTCGCGACCACGCGTCGTGAGTTCTGAAGCCAAACCGCGGCACACAAGTCACCTAGTCTCAGCACCTATGACCGAGCGCCGACCCTTCTTCATCGACACCGACACCGCAAGCGACGATGCCGTTGCACTTGTCATGGCGTTCGCCCGTGACGACGTCAACATTGTCGGAGTGAGTGTTGTCGCCGGCAATGTCCCACTCACGTCAGCCCTTCAGAATGCGCTGTACACCCGTGAGATATGTGGCCGTGAAGATGTTCCGGTCTATGCCGGCGCCGATCGTCCTCTGGTATACGAACTTGGCACAGCCCAGCATGTTCACGGAAACGACGGCATGGGTGATATCGGGCTTCCATTGTCCGGTCGAATGCCAAACAAAGGTCACGGTGTCGACGCGCTCCTACAAGCCTCACATGACCATGCGGGGGAATTGACGTTGGTAACACTTGGCCCACTAACCAACATCGCTCTCGCAGTTCATCGTGACCCAACGATTGCTGAACGCGTTACGCGGGTGGTGATCATGGGGGCAGCTGCGGACCACGTTGGCAATGTGAATCCAGTAGCGGAATTCAATATGTGGGTCGACCCACACGCCGTTCAGGTCGTGCTTGATTCTGGGTTGCCGCTCGAATTTGTGGGCTGGGATATTTCTCGACGCGATGCAGTCATCGTCCCCGAGGAGGCACAGCGCCTGCGCGCAATTGGAACGCCTCGCGCGGAATTCACGATCGACATTCAGCGGATTGTGGCTGAGTTCTGTGCGAACGACACGAAACTTGCAGGTTTCGATATGCCCGACCCAATCACAATGGCGTACGCAATCGACCCAACGGTTGCAACCGAAACCCGCCGCCTCAACCTTGTTGCTGAGTGCGGCGACGGCCCCACTCGGGGAATGGTCGTCATGGACCTACTTGGATTCACTGGAAGAGAGCCAAACGCTCTGGTCGTCATGCACGCCGACCACTCAAAGTTCATCTCTCAACTTGAGGCAGCAATTTCGTAGCGCTCGCAAACGCCGTTGCTCCGGCAGGTGAAGTTGTCAGCCGACGAGTTCGCACCAGTGGCGATAGCGGTCAATTTTGCCGCGAACTGCATCACCGTAAGCCTCAGCAATCGCGCGAGTCATTGGTCCCGGACAAGGGATCTCGCGATCATCCACTGAATTTACCGACGACACTTCGGCGGCCGTGCCCACCACAAATGCCTCCTCAGCGATGTACAGATCGCTACGAGCAAGGTTGTCGGTACGAGCCTCAAACCCGAGATCGGCTGCAATCGTCATGACCGTGCTTTGCGTGATGCCTTCAAGAGCGCCAGCGGAGAGCGGAGGTGTCAGCAACTTGCCATGGCGGGCGACAAATAGGTTCTCGCCAGAACACTCAGCGACCAATCCGTTCGGCGCGAGCATGACAGCCTCGTCATATCCAGCGTTTAACGCTTCGACCTTCGCGAGAGAGGAATTCACGTAGTTACCCGTCGTCTTCGCAGCCGGGGGCATCGTGTTGTGATCGTGACGAGTCCACGACGAGGTCTTGAGCCGCACGCCCTTCTCCACAGCGTCATCACCGAGGTACGCACCCCATGGCCAACAGGCGATTGCAACTTCAACTTTGCAGGGCAGCGTGTTGAGACCCATCTCCCCATACCCGTAGTAGGCAATGGGACGGATGTAGCACGAGTCAAGACCCGTTGATGCCACTGTCTCTTTCGTCGCCGCAATGAGTTCGTCAACCGAATACGTCATTGGCATTCCAAGAATCTTCGCCGAGTTGTGGAGTCGTTCAATGTGCTCGGTCAGACGAAACACCGCTGGGCCATCGGCGGTTTCATATGCACGGATACCCTCGAATACGCCCATCCCGTAGTGCAAGGTGTGGGTGAGAATGTGAACGTTGGCATCTGCCCAGTCGACGAGCGAACCATTCATCCAGATTTTTGGTGTTGGGGTAATCGGCATGTGAGCAGTCTTTCAGACGTTAATGGTGTTGTTCGGAGCGTCGTTCACGAAGAGACGCGTGAGGCGATCATGTCACCGATCGCAACAGTTCCTTCAGTCGGAACCTCAGCACATGCGGCCTCGATTCGACGCGCGGCATCGGATTCGCCGAGGAAGTCGAGCATGAGAGCCGCCGACAGAATCGCCGCTGTCGGGTTCGCAACCCCAGTTCCTGCAATGTCTGGAGCTGAACCGTGGACCGGTTCAAACATCGAAGGCCCAGACCGGCTCGGATTGAGGTTCGCAGATGACGCAAGCCCAATTCCGCCCGAAACGGCACCGCCAAGATCGGTGAGAATGTCACCAAATAGGTTGTCGGTCACGACAACGTCGTACCGATGCGGGTCTTGCACAAAATAGATACAAGCCGCGTCGACGTGGTTGTACGCCGTCTCAATCTGCGAATACTCGGCAGCAACTGAGTTGAACGTGCGCTCCCAGAGATCACCGGAAAACGTCAAGACGTTGGTTTTGTGAACAAGAGTGACGTGTTTGCGTTCGCGCTGCATTGCAAGTTCGAATGCATACCGCACACACCGCTCAACACCCATCCTCGTGTTCACAGATCCTTGAGTGGCAACCTCGTTCAGCGTTCCTTTACGAAGAACGCCGCCCTCTCCGACGTACGGCCCTTCGGTGTTTTCGCGAATCACTACGAAATCGTGTGGTCGACTATGACCTGGCGCAGTGCCCACGAATGGACGCTGGTTCACGTAAAGATCAAGCTCGAATCGCATTTTGAGCAACAGGCCACGCTCAATCACGCCCGGGGCGACACGAGGATCCCCAACAGCACCAAGGAGAATTGCGTCAAAGTTGCGAAGTTCGTCAAGGGTTGCATCCGACAGAATTTCTCCATCGTTGAGATAGCGGGCGCCGCCAAGATCGAAGTCTGCTGTTTCGATCTCAGTCCCTGAGGCGCGGACGACCTTCAGCGCCTCAGCAATGACCTCCGGGCCAATGCCATCTCCCCCTACAACTGCAATGCGATAAGCCATACACGAAGGTTACGCCGACATCGATCAGTCGCGTACAGGAAACGAGACTTCTCGGCTCCGATATCGTGGAGATATGAGCGAGCAACTCTCACGTGATGCCTATGAGCGCCTGAAGGCTGAATATGAGGATCTTTCGACGCGCGGACGCATTGAAGTCGCCGAGGAGATTGAACTTGCCCGGGCCGAAGGCGACCTGAAGGAAAATGCGGGTTATCACGCAGCCAAAGACAAGCAAGGCCACATGGAAGGTCGTATTCGGCAACTCGAACACCTTCTCGAACATGCAATCGTTGTCGAGGGAAGCCGACAGGTCTTTACGATGATCTACGAGGGCGATGATGTCGACATGGCGGAACGATTCGTCATCGGCAGCCAAGAAGAGCGCGACGGGCTCCCCGCAGATATCACGATCGTTGGCCCTGGCTCCCCACTCGGCGATGCCCTCGCCGGCACCTCTGCACCTGGCCCGTTGGAATACGAAGGGCCAAACGGGGTGTTGAAGGTAGAGATTCTCTCAATTGACGATCTCTAACACCGACGGGCGGTACCTCGCGTGACGACAATTGATAACGGGCACGAAGCGGACGTACAAGCACCTCCACTTCCTCCTACCCGAACGGTTGTCGTAGAGGGCCTCGGCGAACTCAACATTCGCCATGTGGAAGGACCAGACAACGCGCCCACCATTGCGCTGCTTCACGGTTGGACAGCCACCGCCGACATCAATTATTTCTCTGCCTACGACGCCCTATCGCAGCACTTCTCCATCATTTCTTTTGATCAACGCGGACACGGAACAGGCCTCCGATCAAAGAAGTCATTTCGACTGGAAGATTGCGCAGACGATGTCGTCCGCGTCGCCGATGCCCTTGAAATTCAAGATCTCATCGGTGTTGGTTACTCCATGGGCGGAACAATTGCTCAACTGCTCTGGAAACAGCATCCCGAAAGGGTTCGCGGGCTTGTCCTTTGTGCAACCGCTCCGTACTTCTCTGAACGTCGTGAGGAACGACTGAGTTTTATGGGTCTGAACGGCCTTGCAGCTCTCGCGAGGCTGACGCCAGGTCAAGCGCGTGATTGGTTCAGCGAGCAGTTCTACCTTCAACGCAAGTCAGAAAGCTGGGGGCC
>JBMTDQ010000080.1:0-7312 GCA_049432165.1 Ilumatobacteraceae bacterium | reverse complement strand
CTCGCACTGTGATTGCTGTCGCAATCGCAGCAGCAGTCTCGGTCGCGCTTCCTGGATTTCTCGTTGGTGGACTTTCAGTTCAAATCCGAGGTGAATTTGGGGTCGCAGAGGGCCGTTATGGCTGGGCGATGAGCACGTACTTTCTCGCAGCGACAACCGGCTCAATCCTGCTTGGGCGGTTGGCTCAACTCATTGGTCCTCGCCGCCAACTCACCATCGCCCTCATCGGTGCTGCGGGAGTTGACCTCTGCGTAGCGTTATTCGCTAACGATTTCTCAACTCTTATTGCGTTC
The DNA here is from genome assembly GCA_049432165.1 of Ilumatobacteraceae bacterium. Lineage (GTDB taxonomy): Bacteria > Actinomycetota > Acidimicrobiia > Acidimicrobiales > Ilumatobacteraceae > Casp-actino5. The sequence continues at coordinate 7,019 of JBMTDQ010000080.1, read as the reverse complement.
CTCGCTATTGCGGGAATGTGCAACGCCGCAGCACAAACAGCCGTCAACCTTGGCCTCGCACAAGCCGGGCTCCCACGGCTCGGCCTCGCAATCGCAGTCAAGCAATCTGGAATGCCTGCGGCGTCAATGCTCAGCGGGCTGGCCGTGCCTGCTCTTGCGCTCACACTCGGGTGGCGTTGGGCATTTGTTGGAGCGGCAGCAGTGGCACTGAGCGCTCTGGGCGGTGTCCAGCGCACCATTGCGCGTTCGGCCGGTCCAGTGGCCGACACCAAACCTCAGCAGCAATCCCCGTTGAACGCTCTGATGATTGCTGGCGTTGCAGCAATGTTCTTGTCGTTCGGGGCTGGGGCACTCAACGCCTGGGTGGTCGAGTCTGGTGTCGATTCCGGTCTCGGAAAGGGCACAGCCGGCATCATGCTGTCGGTCGGCGCCGCACTGGGTATCGCTATTCGTGTTGGATGGGGCATGCGTCTCGACCATATGCGGGGGCATCCCTTCGTCACCGCCGGTCTGATGGCCTGCGGAGGAGCGATCGGTGTGCTTGGACTTGCGCTTCGCCTGCCAGTGACCCACGTGATCGCAACTGTGGTGGCCTTTTCTGGTGGGTGGATTTGGCCAGTGTTTTTGAACTTCGGAGTTGTCCGGGCCAACGAGGGTCGGGCCGCTTCCGCAACCGGTATCACTCAAACAGGGGTGTACCTCGGCGTATTTGCCGCACCGCTCACTGCCGGAGCGATTATCGAACGATCGGGCTATACATCAATGTGGATGGTGACTGCCGCAGCGATGGCGATCGGTGGCGTGCTGATGGCAAGAGTGTCACGGCGCTTCTGAGGCAGCCGCTGAGCAAAATTACGAAAACCGCTGTTCTTTTTCGATGACAACGATGCCATTTTCAGAAACGTGGTATCGCTGGCGGTCAAGGTCATGATCAAACCCGATGCGCTCGTTCGGCGGGATCACCACATTTTTGTCAACGATGCATTTGTTGAGCCTTGCTCCCGCACCCACTCGAACACCCTCGTTAAGGATCGATTCGGTGACGTGCGCGTCATGGTCGATGAACACGCTTGGCGAGACAATCGAGCGTTCAACGTGTGCGCCTGAAATGACCGAGCCCTGGCACAAGAGGCTGCCGTCGACGAATGATGGCTCTCCCCCGCTGCCGCGAGACACCTTTGCAGGGGGTAGCGCTTTCCTGTAGGTGTACACCGGCCAGCGCTCGTTGTACAGGTTGAACACCGGCACCGGTGCGATGAGATCCATGTTTGCGTCATAGAACGCATCAAGAGTTCCGACATCGCGCCAATAGCCGCGTTCGCGTTCGTCTTGGCCTGGAACAATGTTGGTACTGAAGTCATAGACATGGGCCTTGCCCTCAGCTGTAAGTGCTGGGATGACGTCGCCACCCATGTCAATGAGGGGGGATTCTTCGTTTGGCGTGACGATGTCGATAAGGGTCTGGGTGTTGAAGACGTAGTTGCCCATGCTCGCAAGACAGCGAGACTCATCGCCCGGCATCGAAGGTGGGTTTGTCGACTTCTCGTGGAAGGCTTTAATGAGGCCGCTTTCATCAGCCTCAATCACTCCAAATTGATGCGCTTCACTTCGGTCAACAGGAATCGCAGCAACAGTTACTCCAGCACCAGATTCAATGTGTTGGTCAACCATTTGACGGGGGTCCATACGGTAAATGTGATCGGCTCCAAAGACTGCTACGTAGTCAGGGCGCTCGTCGTAGATGAGGTTGAGGTTTTGGTAGATCGCGTCAGCCGAACCCTGGAACCATTGTGGTCCTCGCCGCATTTGGGCTGGAACTGGGGTCACATAGTTGTCGAGCAGGGTGGAGAACCGCCATGTCTGAGAAATGTGACGGTCGAGACTGTGGCTCTTGTACTGGGTAAGTACAACGATCTTTAGATAGCGCGCATTCGCAAAGTTTGATAGCGCGAAGTCAATGATTCGATATGTGCCCCCGAACGGAACGGCTGGCTTTGCCCGGTCATTGGTGAGCGGCAATAGTCGTTTGCCTTCTCCGCCCGCCAACACCATGACGAGCACTTTGGGTTCGTATGCCATTACAGACGAGCGTAACGTTCAGCAGAACGGTCAGTCGGAGATATCTCGGTAAATCTTGATGTACTCGCTTGCCGGGTCATCCCACGACCAGTCGATGGACATCACACGCTTACGAAGCGTGTCAATCTTCCGGCCAGCGCAGCGCCTCACCGCTCGATGCACCGCAGAAACGAGCGCCGTTGAAGAAATTTCACTCATCACGATTCCGCGACCAGCACGCGGGTGGGCGTCGAGGTCTGCAACCGTGTCGACAAGCCCACCGACCGGACTCACGATCGGGATCGTTCCATATCTCATGGCTTGCATCTGTGTCAGACCGCATGGCTCAAATCGGCTCGGCATTAAGAACAGGTCTCCCCCGGCAATCAGACGATGCGCAAGCACTTCGTCGTAACCCTCAATGAAGGCAAACCGACGGGATCGTTCTGCCGCTACCGACAGCTTCTGGCTGAGAGCACGATCTCCTGAACCGAGCACGCCAATGCGTAGTGGAATCTCATCGAGTAATTCGATGAGCGGCAGTACAAGGTCAATTCCTTTTTGATCCGTGAGTCGGGTGACCGCCACTGCTAGCAGCGAATTGTCGTCAACAAGGTCAAGATCGTCGATGACCTGCTGACGACAGCGTTGTTTGCCTGCAAGATCGGCAGCTGAGAACCGTTCCGCAATGTGGGGGTCTTGTTCAGGGTTCCAGACGGTGGTGTCGATGCCGTTGAGAATTCCTCCGAGAGCGTCGCCTCGTGCCCGTAACGGTTCTTCCAACCCGAATCCTTGACCGACCTGCGTGATTTCTGATGCGTGATGGGGCGATACAGCGATCACACGATCGGCTAGCGCAATTGCTCCAGAAAGCGGGTTCGTTCCTCCCCACCATTCGTAATGGCTGCTCCGAGGGCCAATCAGGTCGAGCCAGTCTCCGCCTGTTGCGCCTTGGTGGGCGAGATTGTGTAACGACAGCACGGTGGGTGGAGTCGGATCAAGGTCGGCGAGAGCTGTAGCTGTGTGCCAGTCGTTGAGGTGCAATACATCGGGCTGTGACAAGCGCACGTACGCAGCGATTGCCGCGCTGAAGCGCATAAAGCGGTCAGTGTTGTCGAGCCACCCTTGACCGTTCGGCTGAACGTACGGGTCGCTTCGCGCAAGACCTGGTGCGTCGACCAGGTGAATTCGACCCGCCTGCGGATGATCGACAACTTTGATAGCTGCGGGGCCAGCCCAAATTGGTACGTCCAGTTCGATCGTTTCAACAATCCCGTCCGTGGCCGAGGAGTAATCAGGAAGCAGAACGTCAACATCAATTCCTGATCGCCGAAGTGCGCCGACGAGTCCCGCCGATGCCGCTGCGAGACCACCAACGGTCACGAGTGGCGAAAATTCTGCGGTGGCGAAGGTGATGCGCACACCGACAGTCTGTCCGAATTTGCAAAGAAACGTGATGTCATCTGAGAAGAACTCGACATGGTGCTGAAAGCGCTAGGGCATCATCGAAACTCCTCGGATCAAATGATCCAGATGTGCTACCGTGAAAGTTGTCACTACAGCACCGGTTACGGGTTTGGAGGAAAAATGTCAGAGATCTCAGAACTGAAGGAGCAGCTTTCGTTGATGCAGCAACGCATCAATGAACTGGAACGTGAGCAGATGGAGCAGCCCGTACAACGGCGCAACATGCTGAAAGCTGTTGCGGGAGTAGCCGCGGGTGCAGCGGTTGGTGGTCTTGGTTTCGCCCGTCCAGCAGCAGCGGCAGACGGTACTGCGCTTGTGGCAGGCGGCGAACTCGTCTCGAATTCCCCAACCTCGTTACTCGCCTCGGCCACCTCCTACACTCAGGGCGCCAGTGAAGGTGCCATCCTTTCGATTGCGGATGTCTCTATCGAAACTGCAGCAAAACTCTTTAATGCCGCAAACGGCGGAAGCGATGAGCAATACAACGCAGTCAAGAAGGACGCTCGACTTTCAGTCCTCGCCGTCGGAGCCTCAAAGGACAACGCCGACATTGGTATCACCGTTGCCGGTGTTGACGGCATAAGAGCCTATGGCACGAGCCAAGGTATTCAGGCCTTCGGGCGATCCTATGGTGGCGCATTCGAAGGTGGCTCGGCTGGCATCGCTGCGCAACCCTCCGACCCCGCCACAGGGATCGGAGCGAAACTCGGCGGTGATGTCCCGCTGAAATTGGTCGGAAGCACAACGGCAGTTCCATCGGAAGCTGGAGCTGGACACTTTAGATTTACTGGCAACACGCTCTACTTCGGTGTTGGGCTAGGCACAGGTAAGTGGCGACGTGTGGCGAGCGAGGCGAGCGCCGGCGTTTTCGTTCCAGTTGACCCATTCCGCGCCTATGACAGTCGAGTTGTGACGAACGGCCGCCTTGGCAAGGGTGAGAATGTGGTTGTTGATTGCAGCGATGCTCTCAAGAACGACGGCACCGTTGACGTAGCCGACGCTCTTCCTGCCGGTGCAACTGCCATCGTGTATAACCTCACGGCGGTGAATACCGGTGGGCGTGGCTATTTGCAGGTCGCCCCTGGTGATGCGACATCAACAGCAGCCTCAGCAATCAACTGGTCGTCTGCGGGATTAACGATTGCGAACGGTAGCACGGTGAAGCTTGACGGCAGCCGACAAGTAAAGGTGTTCTGTGGTGGTCCGGCGGGCGCGGCTGCCGACTTCATCATCGACATCGTCGGCTACTACCACTGATCGGTGACCGACCATCAACTTGTTGGCCGCAATTGGCGGCCAACAAACAATGGTGACATTGGATTTCTCTACCATCTTGCGGCGAGCATCGAACCAAGATGGTGGCAGATCTCCAAAGATTCCCTCAATCCGCTAGGTATCAGCGGCAAAATTGGATCCTTCGCGGCAGGAGTAACGATTCACCATGGTGAACACCCCTGTGGATTTGGCGCTTTGAGGGGCCAACAAGGTTCTGACGTTGCATTCATCGAGTTCTATTCCCTTCACGAAGAGCAGGCGATTGAAGTAGTTACGAGCGCCGTCCCAGAAATCGTGACAGCTGCGTTCGTTGTCTCTCCAGTTCGGAAACTGCTGTACGAGCGTTTTGAGGACGACCCAGATCTCATCGCCAAGTTAGATGACGTATCCGAACTCGAATACCGACTTCCGGAATTCGCAAAGATTGACGGAAAGTACGTTGACCGATTGTCGTTCGCAATCGAAAAGGAGCTCTTCCTTAGCCGATATGCCCATCTCACCGAGGGTCTGACCGATACAGATGCTTGAGCGAAATATCCCTCTCGAATCCTCACGTGTTCGCATTCGACATGTTGAACCTAGCGATTACAAACGCCTGTACGAGATTGAGCACGACCAAGAAACGTTGCACACGTGGAAGTATCGAGGAAACTTCCCCACTCACGAAGAGTATGAGGCAACGCTTTGGAAACAGACATATGCCATCTTGGTTGTCGAGTCAACATCAACAGATGAAATTGTCGGCTACCACCATCTACATGATGTAGATCACCGTGCAGGACATGGCTGGTTTTCGGTGTACTCCGCCCCAGATAAACGCTCAACAGGTCTGGCGATGGAAGGCTATGTTCTCTTCGTTGACTGGGTCTTTGCGAACACCCCACTTCGGTGGATTTATGCGTATGTTTTTTCTCATAACTGGCCATCGTTCGACTCAAGTGTGCGGAAGGGGCACATTCTTCATGTCGGAACGATGAAAGAGCGGCTAGCAGTCGACGGGGAGTTAACCGACGTGCACGTTCTTGCCGCCTCACAGCAGATGTTCGAGAAATGGCCTCTTCGCATTCAGATGCATCGAGGACACGCCCGGCGTTCACGCAACTCGGACTGATACAAGAGACAACGCGCAAGAGCCCGCCCCGAAGGGCGGGCTCTCACTAGATCTTTCGGGTTACCCCGAAGACACTTTCTTGTTTGGGTCAGATGGCTTTGACGTCGACGGCTTCTGGCCCTTTGCGGCCTTCGCCAACTTCGAACTCGACTTCTTGACCATCAACCAGGGTTTTGCGGCCGCTGCCGACGATGTTGGAGAAGTGAACGAAGAGGTCTTCGTCGCCGTCGCGGCTGATGAACCCAAAGCCCTTCTGATCGTTGAAGAACTTCACGGTGCCTTTTGGCATATCGGGGTACTCACTTTCGTAGGTCTTGGTTCATTGGCGACCAAGATCAAGGTGAGGCTAACGCCGCCGGAACTCACACGACACCTCCAGTTGAAAGTGTCTGGATCGAAACTTTTCCTATCCGCCTGCGAATATCTGAGAATGAGCGAACCGATTCTTCTCGACCAGCCCCGACCGGGCATTACCCGTATCACGCTGAACCGTCCGGACGACATGAATACGTTGACAGTTGAGCTCGTCAACGCGCTCCATGACGCTCTCACCGCAGTCCACAACGATCACAGTTGCCGAGTGGTCGTACTCACCGGCGCCGGCCGGGCATTCTGTGCCGGACTTGACCTGAAGGGATACGGCACGATTCCAGGCACGGAATCGTTTGGCGGCCCCCAACAGGGCATGGCGGTACAGCAGCACATCGCAGAAGTTGTCCATCACATGCGCGCCATACGACAACCAATCATTGCTGCGATCAACGGCGCTGCTGCCGGGGGCGGTTTTGCCTGGGCATGCGCAAGCGACATTCGATATTGCAGTGACAACGCAAAATTTGGCACCGCGTTCATTCGACTCGGGATATCCGGGTGTGACATCGGCGTGAGTTGGACACTCCCCCGCCTCATTGGGGTCTCGCGAGCGTGGGAACTCATCTATACCGGCCGAGTGATTGATGCTGCAGAGGCAGAACGCCTCGGCATCGTGAGCAGGTCGGTGCCGGCCGGCAAGTTGATGGAGACTGCCCTAGGTGTTGCTGAAGAAATCGCCCGCAACAGCCCCTTCGGTGTCTGGATGACAAAAGAAGTCTTGTGGTCAAATCTCGAA
>JBMTDQ010000079.1:0-7456 GCA_049432165.1 Ilumatobacteraceae bacterium | reverse complement strand
CGAATTCTTCATCGTCACTACCGCTCGGTGAGTACCAATAGAGTTCATCGCAGGCGCCCATGTCTCCTGTCTCGCATGCGGCGCGGAGCTCGGCAAGTTCTTCCTCGTTGTAAACCTCATCGTAGGAATCGTAGGAGCAGCTTCCGGATGTACTGCCGTCGGTGGTTCCGCCGCAGGTGGCACCGAATTCTTCATCGTCACTACCGCTCGGTGAGTACCAATAGAGTTCATCGCAGGCGCCCATGTCTCCTGTCTCGCATGCGGCGCGGAGCTCGGCAAGTTCTTCCTCGTTGTAGGCCCCACCACCTGACATGTCCAACATGTCGTCAATCTCAATCCCGCAGTCCACGAACGCTGTGGTCATCTCTTCAAGAAACGAGAAGAAGTCCTCGGCGCTGTCCTCATCTGCAGCGAGCAGGGTCTGCATAAATGCGAGGTCGCCGTCGAGCAAGCATTCTGCCTGCTCTGTGGTGACGCCCAGTTCGACTGCCATCTCCGCTGCAAATGCCTGAGGCGCGCATTCAAGTACGGCGAGGCCAATTGCTGTGTCATCGCCGCCTTCGAGTGCTTCGTTCATGAGGGCAGGGTCTTCAGCAAGCGAATCAACGATGCAGAGCAAGTCCTCATCTGAAAGCATCGCAAATACTTCCTCGGCTTCTGGGTCACCGTCAGCCATGATCTCTCGGAGCATGTCAGGGGCGCACTCTAAAAAGATCCGTGTGTACGCAGCCATTTCGCTGTCTGGTGGGTCGACACCTTCGAGCGCTGACTCCGCAAGTGCGGGTCGGGCCGCAACCCCAGAAATCACGCAATCTTGTTGAACAGATGTGAGTGAAGTGAAGTCTGAATCATTGAAAGCGTCGGATGCTCGAAGTTCGGCCGCCAAGTCATCAGCTGTTGATTCAGGATCAGACGATTCACTTTCTGACTGGGTGGCGTTGTCGGATGTTGTATTTTCTGCTGCTTCATCTGTTCCGCACGCCGCCAACGAGAGCACGAAGGCGCCAGTCAGCGCTATGCGAGCAAGGCGCTTTTTTACGTACGTCATAGAACTACCATAGTGAAATTCACATCTTGCTTGAGCATGTGGGCGCAGCGGCGGGCGATTACCGAGTAGGTTCGGAGCGTGAGCGACGGAAATCAGAAACAACGAACGTTTCTGAAAAGCCGCGCCAGTTATGGCTCAGGCAGTGTTCCGCGTTGGCAATGGCAGCACCGGGTGAGAATGCGGTGGAAAGGTTGGCAGCGATGGACCACCCTCGGGTCACCAAATTTCTCTGTGGGTGGCCTTGATCAGCGCCGCGAGCGGAAAGTTCGTTGCCAACTTGATGGCTGTGAGCTTCCGAGTATGACGACATCTGCGTTCTGCTGGGAGCATCGTGTCACCGACTTGACGGGGAGTTCACCTCTCGCGGACGCGCCAACAACGCGTAATCCGTAGAGATCTCGTCAAAGACGGTGACGGTTCCTGGTTCGCTTGAAGCGAGATTGTTGCGGAGACTGATCCTGATGCGCTGCCCCATGGATGTCCCCGAATCATTGGTATCCAACGCGGTGTTCTAAATTGTCCGACATCGGTTGAAATTCTCGGTTTACAGTGATCGTCATGCGATCCACACCTGCAGAAAGTGAATGGGACTCACGCTCATGAATCGTCGAGTAAAGGGCTATATCATTCTTGGACTTGTCACCGCTCTACTTGGCGGTGTCATCGGTCTCGGAACCGCACTGTTCAACACTTCACCGAAGACTGCGAGAGCAACCTCGATTTACGAAGCCCTTCCTGGTGCAATCGGCCCAGACGCGTTTAGTCCTTCGTATGCCACGGGCCAACTGCCTGCCTCTTACTCATTCGAATTCGAGTCTGGGCAGATGCCTGCTTCAAGCGAGTCACTGTACGTCCAACCTCGGGGAACCTACGGTGGGCCTGGCAGCAACGTCTGCGACAAAGAAGGAATGAAAGCATTCTTTGAACGTCACCCCGATCGAGCAGCCGCATGGGCCAGAATTCAAGGAATCCCGTTCAGTGAAATCAACTCGTTTATCGATGGATTAAATACTGCTTACCTTGCACAGAACGTTCAGCTCACGATGTATGGGTTCAAGAACGGTCAAGAGTACGGCTACGACGCGATCATCGCAGCAGGCACGGCAGTCCTGGTTGATGACGAGGGTCTGCCGCGGGCGCGTTGTGCCTGTGGCAATCCTCTGGTCACCGACCAGCCACCCGAAGAGACGACGACGACCGCACCAGACGTCACTACGACGACCGAACCGGATATCACCATTGAGGAATGCCCCGAGGGCACCACGTATTACCGAGATGAAGACGGTAATCCAGTCACTGCTGAGCAGACGATTGATGATTGGGTCGTGATTGACACGTCGGATACCGGGTTTAACCCGAGTCCACTTGACGATGAGACCGAGCAGTCAACCGAACAATGGGAACCGAACTATGACCTCTGTGCACCTGAGTGTCCGGAGTATCAGCCTGAAGAGGGCGAGATTTATGATGATTCTTGGCGCTACGAGAATGGCCAGTGGGTCCCACTCTTTGGCGATTACTCACCGATATCTGACACCCGCTTGCTGCCTGGATGGTTGGACGACTGCGGTCCATGTCCACCCGATTACTCCAGTTCAAGCGATGTCGCACCTCCCTCGAGGCGCTACAACGATGAGTTCTACTACTGGGACAACGAACTTGGTCAATATGTCGACGCAAATGGAAACCCCGGTGAGTTGCCTGACGAGGATGCAGCGCTGAATGACTCTGTGGACATCAATGGGCAAGGCATCGACCCTGAGACCGAGCAGACACTTGAGGACGCGTTCTCTGATTATTACGACCCGTGCGCACCTGAGTGTCCGCCGGACTACTACGACGATGATGTAACCCCAACAACCCCAAATGACTCGTCGACGGACTCAAGTAACGACCCGCTCAGCGACGATTACGTGCCAGGAGGGTCAAATTCGGATTCAGTTGAATCTGACGGGAGTGGAAGCTCTACCTCCATCGGCAGCGAAGACCCGTGCGAGCCGTATTGTCCGCCCGACTATGGCGATAATCCCACGCCAGGAAGTAACGAGGACCGCGGCGATGGATATTACGAGAATGGCGAATATTACGACCCAACCGATGACGGATATATCCCTGGTGGGGGATACGACGACTTCGATCCGTGCAACCCGGAGTGTCCGCCTGACTACAACAGCGGATACAACGATGACTCGTACCGAGACGTAGAGGATTCTGACCCATATAACGAGGGCTACTACAACAACTACGACCCTTGTGCACCGAGATGCCCGCTCGAGGTCTATCTCAACAATCTGCCGACCTATTTCACTGATCCATCCGGGCTGTCGTGGTGGTACGACTCCGATACCGGAATGTGGACTCCCTCAAACGGCGGTGCGCCACAAGCGGACCCGCCGCAGTGGATCCGCGACCGCCTTGATCTTTACATTTCGATTTACGATCCGAATAGCCCGTGCCAACGACCGCCGCTATGCCCCAATCCTGCTGGGATGCAGTTGAGTCAATATGTCATCGACAATGAAGGAGTTCTCTGGACTTGGGCTTCTGGAAAGTGGTACTCACCGACTGGTGAGTCAAGAGAGCTGATCTCGGATTTCCCAGGCTGTAGCCCATGTCCGGCAGAGGTGCCAGGTCAGTCGATCACTCAGTACTACGATGCCATGAACTATCGGTGGTTCCGATATGACACCTTCTGGTACCGGGCAGACGACCCTTCGATAAAGGTTCAAATTTGGGAAATTCCCGGATATGTCGAGCATTGCGGAACTACGGCTTGCCCCGATGGACCTGGCCCAGATGGAGCGATTTACATCGATCCAAATGGCGATGCTTGGTTTTACGACGGCGATAGATGGCAACTCGTGACCGATCAGGGGGTCGCAGTAATTCCCGACGGAGCGACGCTCCCAGGATGCGATGAAAGCGAACGCGCAATTTCGGAGGAACAACCTGTTCGAGGCCTTATCACTTGCACGTTCAACCAGTTAGTGAACTCGTATCAGATGAGGGTGATCGTTGAAGGTCAGGTCTCCTCGGTAATCGATGTGTTTGACGACATTCCACCGAATCAGGGGTACGACCGCTCTGGGAATCTTTTCTACAGAAACCTCTCGGCGAGGCCAACTGGTGTCGTTGAGGTGAGAATTGTTCTCAGCCGAGGTCGACAGGTGACGTACAACCACGATGTCGCTGATTGCATGCAGCCAACCCCTGGTACTGAAGATGGCGCCTTTGGAATTGACCTTAGCCTTCAGTGCGGATTTAACACGGTTTCGCGGCTGTGGGAGATTCGCCTTCAGGCGATCAGTACCGGGACCCCAACTACCGAAATTTCGTCAGTTCGCGAGGTGCGAGACGCAGGCGACGGTGTCGAATTTAGGAGAGTTGGGCAAACGTTCATCGCCTCTTTCCCTGACATTCAGATGAGATCGTTCTACGTCCAGGTAACGCTCTACAACGGAAGTTTTAACCAACTTTTGGTGTCGACTGGGCAATGTGACGATGTGCTACTCGGTTCATGGGATCGGATCAATGCTCATGCCTACTGCGAGTGGAATTCATCGACATCGAGCAACGAATTCCATATAGAACTTGCTGGCGAAACGCAGCAGGTACGTCGAGTTCGCGATGTCTTGGATTATGACATCCTCTGGAATCGGACGATCAATCCTCAAAATCACTGGTCAAGAACCGTACCGAACGTAGGTACCCGTGTCGGGCTGGATGAAACGATCGTGGTTGTCGTTGAAATGTTTGATGGAAACCAATATTTCTTTGACTTGGACCCGTTGGTGTACTCGGATGGCCGCTGCGTCACTATCGACCCTCGGCAGAATGACGAAGGAGTCGTCTTTGGTATGCGACCACTATTTGGTTGCACGGTCGACAGTAGCGGGCGTTTCTTAGTCAGCGTTGGGATTGATGCTGTGACCAATCAGCTGGGAACCATCACACCAGCACTCGTGAGAAAAGTCTGGGACTCAACGAACCCTCAACGGTATTACCGTCCTACCGGGGTGCAGTTCGTGGCCGAATGGAACCCGTCCCCAGGTAATGGTGATGGCACATGGATCACGGTGAAACTTCTCGACGGTAGATGGAATCAGTTCTTGCTGATATTCGACTCGTGTGAGGAGCGACCAATTCTTGAGTCGAGTACGAACCCGTTGACCTCAGAGGAGCCCGAGGAACCGTTAAAAATTGAGACATCAACTTCAACGTCGACCTCGCTACCAAAGGTGGTGACAACGCCTTCTTCAAGCACCTCGACAACGGTGCCTGCTACCACGACTACGACTACGACTACGACTACGACTACGACATTGCCGACACAGCCGAATATGGCGCCAATCATCGAGTCATTGACATCTGGTCAGGGTGAGATTCCTCTCGACTCAGAATGTGTCACAGACGTGTACATCACTGTGCAGATCATTGATGACCCTGCTGATGTCATTGAGCTGTCGATTGTCGGTTCTTTTGGTACGCAGGCCAACATCAATGTCGTGAAAACGAATCTCACTCGTGGTACCTATCGAATAAAGATCGGCACCTTTAACTATGTACAGAGGGATGAGCAACTCCAGATGACGGTCACGGCAAAAGATGACGGGGGGCTGACATCGGTGTCAAAGACTCTTGAGAGGCTCGGTGCGACCTCGGGACTAGGTCGGAATTGCGGACCTGGACCGATCATCTATGGCTGAGGTCTGAGAAAGATTGCTACCTTCAAGCACGCGAGAGAATGAAACAGTTGTCTGAACGTCGAGCGAGACGTGTGCGATGTCGTAACGCTATTGCCTCGTTGCTGCTCGGTTAGCGCTTGGCTCGCTTTCGCCACCCGCTGAACGATGACAGCGGTGCATCCGAAATCGGTACAAGCCATGGCCATGGGTAGATCGCGGCAGGCTTGACTCGGGTTGCCCGGTCGGGAAATCCCGGAACCGGTGCCGCAGTGACCGCAACTGTCTCACTTTGAAGTATCTCAGATGGGTCACCGATTGAGATTCTGACCTCTCGTCGACGTGCAAGGTCATGCAGACATTCCGCGATGAAGACAAGTCGACGTGGGTGTAGTTGGAGTTTCGTAAGTAACGGTAGGTCGAACACGAACCATGCCGGAAGGTTCGGGTGACTTCGAAGTGCAGGGTCGTCATCACCAAGTGACTCCGCTGTGAGCCACACTGCTTCTGGGGTTCGGTGAGGGTCGATAACAGGCGTCAGGGGCTCTGATGGTGGGTGATCACCTTTGCGAAGCGAGAGTTGAGGTACTGCCGGTTCAAGTACGGGGTCATCAGGCCATTGTTCAATCGGGCAGTTCTGTTGCGACGGGCACTGGCTGCATAACTCAGAAGCTCGCTTGTTGACCTGCCAGCGGGAAAATCCGTACGGGCGACCAGTTGCTGATCCAATCGTCCACTGCCAACCCGCCCGATTGGCGTAAGACCCATCAAGTAGATCTCGAAACATCTGACGCTCGCCGATGCGCCAGTCGGCGCCGTTTCGAATAGTCCAATGTGATGCAAGCCACATGCGGACTTGATTCGGCAACCAGCCATCAGTCTCTAACTCGGTCAGTGCGAAATGAATGCATGACATGTCGTCGCGGTCGAGCCAGCCATCAGGCACACCTTGGTAGGGCGGATTCATGCGCAGTGGTTCGGCGAGTGATGTTCCGATTCGGGCATACAAATGGCGGCTGTATTCCTGCCAGAGCAATTCATCGCGAAACTTATTGCGGTCATATTCCGGATCATCCGCAACGTGATCCCAGATTGTTGGCAACTGAATGAGCCCGTGTCTGATGTATGGCGACAGTGCTGATGCTCCGCGACGATGTACCGGCAGAACATTGTTGCGTCGTGAGGCGTATTGAGCCGCTGAGAATGAGACAAGCGCTTCGTTTGCTGCTGTCTGGCCACCCGGAAACCGACTACTTGGCTTCCAATCTCCAAATTGTGAACACAGCCCTTCAAGGTGTTCTCGCACCCATTGCTCGGGGGATACCTCGGGGTCAATGAGTTGGTAGGCCACGATCCCAGCGTTCCACGCTTGACCCGCAGGACGCATAGACGAGCGGTGATCGATTGACCTGCAAGCGTTGAAGTTGCGACGAATGTGCACCGCAACCTTGCACGGCCGGAAATGATTTTTCACGGCGGGCTGAGTTGATCGCTGCCTGAATAACGAGCACTCGATGACGATCACTGCGGTTCGTTATTTCCGCGAGGTCAGTCGTACGGTTTAGTCATGGCTGCAACTGCACGTGATTTGCTTGGTGACATCGACTTTGACCCAGCCGAACTGCATTCGAAGTACATGCACGAGCGAGACAAGCGCATACGACCTGACGGCAACGAACAGTACGTTGAGATCGCAGAACGTTTTGCCTCGTTCGGCGACGACCCG